>NZ_JBEYSJ010000007.1:0-302527 GCF_040704195.1 Amycolatopsis sp. NPDC047767 | reverse complement strand
GGCTGGGCTGGGCTGGGCTGGGCTGGGCTGGGCTGGGCTGGGCTGGGCTGGGCTGGGCTGGGCTGGGCTGGGCTGGGCTGGGCTGGGCTGGGCTGGGCTGGGGAAGCCAACCACACCGGAGCGGCTCGCGGAGGTCGTCGGCTCTCGCCGCCGGGCATGGCTTTGGTCGGACGCGCGGGAGCCCACGGTCTCTTGGCGCTGGCGCTGGCGCGGGCAGCTGGACTGGGCTGGCCAACCGCGCTGAGGCGGCTCGCTCACCCGCCGCACGGGCGGGCGGCGCTCCTCGGCTTGGCGCTCCTCGGCTTGGTACTCCTCGGCTTGGTACTCCTCGGCTTGGTGTTGGTCGAACTCTCGCGCGCGAGCAGTGAGGGTTCGCGCGCGAGAAGCTAATGGTCAGCGTGCGAGGCAGCAGGACTTGCCAGAGTCGACCATGGCAGCCACAACCGAGCGCTCGGGCACGACGCCAACGCGACGGAAGGCCGGCCAAGCACCCCTCAGCAGCTCAGACCGGCCACGAACTCAGCGCGACTCAGATCTCCGCACGCCGCTTCGCCAGGCGGGCGCGGCTGCGTTCCGGGGTCTCGGCGTCGACGGCCAGCAGGTCGAGGGCGCGGCCGTACTTTTCGATCTCGTCGCGCTTGTCGAGGTAGTGGGCGCCCGTGAGGTATTCGACGTAGGCGATGTTCGGCAGTTCCGATTCGGCGAAGCGCAGGAGCGCGAAGCCGTGCTCGGCCGACAGGCCGCTGCGGCAGTACGGCAGGATCTGCACCGACACGTGGGGCAGCGTGGTCACCTCGAGCAGGTACTCCAGCTGCTGCTTGAACACCTTCGGCCCGCCGATCGGCCGGTGCAGCACCGACTCGTCGAGCACCGCCCAGATGCGGGGCGCGTCGGGGCGGGCCAGCATCTTCTGGCGGCGCATGCGCAGGGCCACGAGCTGGTCGACCTTCTCGTCGGCCATCTCGGGGCGGCCGTGGCTGAAGATCGCGCGGGCGTAGGGCTCGATCTGCAGCAGGCCGGAGACGAACAGCGGTTCCCAGATCTGGATGCGCGACGCGGCTTCTTCCAGGCCGACGAGGTCGGTGAACCAGCCAGGCACGGTGTCGCCGAACTTGCGCCACCAGCCGGCCTCGTTCGACTGCTTGACCATGTCGAGGAAGGCGCGGCGCTCTTCGTCGTCGGCGACGCCGTACATGGTGAGCAGGTCGGCGACGTCGCGTTCCTTGAAGCCGACGCGGCCGAGCTCGAGGCGGGAGATCTTGGACTCGGAACCGCGGATGTTGTAGCCCGCTTGCTGACGCGTGATCCCGGCTTCCTCACGCAGCTTGCGCAGCTGCGAGCCGAGGATCATCCGGCGCGCAGTCGGGCCGAGACTCTGCTCGCCACCGGACGCGTTCACCGCGTTCATGACCGGGACCTTCCGTACGCCGCTCGTTTACCTGGGGGATTCCAGCCCGACTACCCAAAGTACACGTACAGAGCCAACCCGTATAGCACGGCTCGGCACGCGTCGGGTTTGTCATCCCGATTCTACGGAGAGTCGGCACCGAACGACACAGTCAGGTGAGTATTCACCGGTCAAGTCCCCAGGCGGTCATAGCCGGACCACGGGCAGCCAGTGTGAAAGGTCGGCCCGCGAGCCCGACGCCGTCACGCGCGCAGCGTCGAGGGCACTGGACCAATCGAGAAGCCCCGTCGCCAGTTCGAGCCACGTGCGGGGGTCGGTTTCGATCACGTTCGGTGGCGTACCCCGGGTGTGGCGGGGACCCTCGACGCACTGCACGGCGGCGAACGGCGGCACGCGCACTTCGACGCTGCGCCCGGGCGCGTCGGCGGCGAGCGCCTTGAGGCTCAGCCGCACCGCGGCGGCCAGCTCGGGCCGCGCCGGTTCCGGCCCGTCACCTCGCAACCAGCTCGAAACGGCCAGCACCGCCGCCCGTAACTCAGCGGGATCGACCGAACGCGAAGAGGCCATGGCCCAACAGTAGAGTGACGTCGGACGAACATTCAGCACCCGGCACCGAGGGACGGCGATGGCGCAGCGGGACGAGGCAGATCGGATGGTTTCCCCGACCACCCCCGCGGGGCGCCGCGGCAAACCGGCGGGCAAGCCCGCCACCGCCGGGCGGCACGGCCGGCGCGGACCGCAGGGCAAACCCGAGATCACCCCCGAGATGCGGGCCAACGCGCGCGCCAACCCCAACAGCTGGCTCTACGTCATCGACGAGGCCTTCGACCCGGGCGGCCCGGTACCGTCGTGGGCCGTCGTGGGCGCGTACCCGGTGAACGCCTCGGGCGACGTCGTCGAGGACTTCCACCCCAACGACCGCTACCGGCCCTCGCCGAAGGCGCTCGGCTACCCCGAGCCCGGCACGGAGCTCGAGCGGCTGCTGCAGCTCGTGCGCACCGAGCACCGCCCGGCCGAGGACCTGCCGAAGGTCATCCTCGACTCGACGCTGTTCGTCTACGCCATGTCCCCCGTGCAGCGCACGGTCATCGGCTTCCACAACACCGACGGCCGCGTCATGGTCCCCGCCTACACTGCCAAGTCGCTCGTGCCGCGCGAGTGGCCGCACGCGCGCGCCGTGCTGGGACGCGACATCGTCGGCCTGCTCGCCGGGCACCCCGTGGCCATCAACCCGCACGACGTGATCACCGCCGTCGTGCCGGCCGAGCACCTGCTGAAGGCGCTCGCCGAAGAACGGCGCTGACCTTCTTTTTCAACTGACGGCTTTTCGAAAAGGCCCGCTGTCCACTCCGGACAGCGGGCCTTTTCGTACCGGCAACCCGCCGCCCGCACGGATCCAACCCCACCCCGACCTGCCGCACTCACTCCATCAGGTGATCACCGATTCGCCGGAACGGCGGCTTGCGGGCATCGTGTGCGCTCGAAGGACTACAGGCGTCCGGTGGGGGGTCCAGGGTGAAGCGTCGTAATCCGCTGCTGCGCTGGAGCGCCATCGTTTGGGGCGCCGCGGTCGTTTCCGGGCTCGCGCTGTGCACCCCGGCCACTGCCGCACCGAGTTACGAAGGCGCCGACGACCACTACGCCGGCTCGCAGATCGAGAAGTACGAGGGCGTCGCCGGCGCGCCGAACGTCCAGTACACCGCGAGCGACCAGGTGCTCGGTCACGACGTGAGCGGACACCAGGGCGCGGTGGACTGGACCGCCGCCGCGAAGACCGGCGCGAAGTTCGTCTACGTGAAGGCCACCGAGGGCACGGGGTTCGTCAACCCGCAGTTCGCCCAGCAGTACAACGGTTCGTACCAAGCCGGGATCATCCGTGGTTCGTACCACTTCGCACGTCCCGACGTGTCCGACGGCGCGACGCAGGCCAATTACTTCCTCGCCCACGGCGGCGGCTGGTCCGCGGACGGCAAAACGCTGCCGGGCGCGCTCGACGCGGAGTACAACCCCTACGGCGAGACCTGTTACGGCAAGGACCCCGCCGGCATGGTCGCGTGGATCAAGTCCTTCTCGGACACCTACCGCGCACGAACCGGGCGTCTGCCCACGATCTACACGTCCACGAGCTGGTGGAAACGCTGCACCGGCAACAGCGCGGCGCTCGGCGCGAATCCACTGTGGCTCGCGCGCTACAACACACAGATCGGGGAGCTGCCGGCCGGCTGGCACAGCCAGGCGATCTGGCAGTTCGCGGACAAGGGTTCACTGCCGGGAGACCAGAACTGGCTCAACGGTCCCCTCGCAACCCTCCGCAATCTGGCAATCGGGTGAACATTCGTTACGACCTCACGAATTGATGCTCATGACCCGATGAAAATCACCCACGTGACCCTCTGAATTCACGGAACTTGATGACAAACCGCAGAGCGTCATCAAGAATCTCACCCGGGCGGCTACCTGCAATAGCCGCCCTCAGCGAGGGTATCTGTGAAGGGATTCAACGATGTCCACTTCCCGAAGAGGACGGCGAGCAACCCTGCTTTCCGTCCTGGCCATCCCCACCGTGGCGCTCCTGCTCGGCTCCGCGGTTCCGGCGATGGCAGCTCCGTACAACCCGGACCAGTCGGCGAGCGCGATCAACGCGATCAACGACGACATCCAGAAGCACAACCACGAACTGGGGTCGCAGATTCGCCGTGTGGAGGGTGACTCCTCCACGCCGGCGTCGAAGACCGCCGCCCAGCAGCCGCAGCCCGCGGCCGCCATCCCGAACCAGGTCCTGGCCACCGTGCCGGGCATGGACGTCGCCAGCTACCAGGGCAACGTCGACTGGGCGAGCTGGTGGAACCAGGGCAAGCGGTTCGTCTGGACCAAGGCGACGGAAAGCACGAGCTACACCAACCCCTATTTCGCCCAGCAGTACAACGGTTCGTACAACCAGGGCTTCATCCGTGGTGCGTACCACTTCGCCACCCCGAACACCTCGAGCGGCGCGGCGCAGGCGAACTACTTCGTCGCCCACGGCGGCGGGTGGTCCAAGGACGGCAAGACCCTGCCGGGTGCGCTCGACATGGAGTACAACCCCTACGGCGCCACCTGTTACGGCCTGAGCCAGGCCGCGATGGGCGCGTGGATCCGCGACTTCCACGACACCTACCACGCCAAGACCGGCCGCTGGCCCGTCATCTACACCTCGGCGAGCTGGTGGAACCAGTGCGTGGGCACGTCGCAGAACTTCTCGTCCACGGTGCCGCTCTGGGTCGCGCGGTACGCGTCGTCGGCCGGCGCTCTGCCGAGCGGCTGGGGCTACTACACCGTCTGGCAGTACACCTCGAGCCCGCTCGACCAGGACACCTTCAACGGTGCCCTCGACCGGGTCCAGGCGCTGGCCAACGGCTGATCCCCGTGTGACCGACAGCTGAGGCTCCCGGCCACCCCGACCTGCGGGGGCGGCCGGGAGCTTCGTTCTCGTCACGTCTTTTGTGCAGTCGCTCCCGACCTTGCAGAATGCACCTCACGTGGGGAGGAACCGCCGGCGCTCGCCGGTCGTCAGACCACGGCGCGAAACGGTGCACCAGGAAGGGCGGAACCGGAGATGACCTACCCACCGCAGCCAGGGCAGGGCGGCCAGCCGGACCCCTACGGCCAGGGCTGGCAGCAGCCCGGCACGGGCGGGGTTCCCCAGCAGCCGGGGTGGGATCCGAACGCGCAGCAGCAGCCGGGCCAGCAGCCCGGGTGGGACCCCAACGCGCAGCAGGGCGGCCAGCAACAGGGCTGGGACCCGAACACACAGCAGCAGTACCCCGGGCAGCAGCCGTACGGCCAGCCCTACCAGCAGCAATACCCCGGAACCCAGCAGTACCCGCAGCAGGGCTGGGACCCGAACCAGCCCTACGGCGGCGGGTACGGCGGTGGCCCCCAGCCGCCGAAGAACAACAAGACCGGGCTGTGGATCGGCATCGCCGTGGCCGTGGTGGTCGTGGTGGCGCTGGGCATCACCGGCTTCGTCGCGCCCGGCTTCTTCCTGAGCAAGGACTCGGGGTCCACGGCGCAAACGCAGAACCCCGTGCCGCCGCCCGCGCAGTCGTCGCGGCCGCAGCTGCCCACCGGCGAACCGTCGGAGCCGGGTCTGCCCACCGACGAGACCGACATCCCGGGCACCGGCGGTGGCGGCAGCTCGCCCGTCGAGGGCAAGCAGGCCATCGACGCGTTCATGGCGAAGATCAACGCCAAGGACGGCGCCGGCGCCACTGCGATGACGTGCCAGGGCAGCGAGGCCTTCTCCAAGGACAGCATCGACGAAGCCACCGCCGGGACCCCGGCGCTCAAGGTCGAGGGTTACGACGGCACCGCGACCATAACGGCCACCCTCGACGGCGACCTGTCCGGAAAGGACGCCAACGGCTCGGTGATCGCCACCAGCGTCGGCGGCAACTGGTGCATCGGGTTCTTCTTCGTCATCGCCTTCTGATCGGTGCGGTCCCCACTGCTCTGGACGTTCGTCGCGTCCGTGCTGCTGCTGTGCGGGGTCGGGGGCTGGCTGCTCGCCGACCCCGCCACCAGCCGCAGCGATGCCCTGAAGACCGGCGGTCTGGCCGGCGGCGCGGTCGTCGCGCTCTACGCGCTGTGGCTCAACGACCGGCGCCGCCGCGTCGAGGAGGCGCGCCAGGAGATCGAGCGGCAGCGCCACGACCTGGAGATGCGCCGGGCCGAACAGGACCGTGAGCGCGTGTCGGACGAGCGCTTCGCCAAGTCGGTGGAGCTGCTCGGGCACGAGGCCGACCAGGTCCGCGTCGGCGCGCTGCACGCGTTGGCGGGTTTGGCGCGCAGCCGGCCGACCTACACGCAGACCGTGCTCGACGTGCTGTGCGCTTATCTGCGGCGGCCGTTCGAGCACGCGCGGTACGGCACCTCCGAGCGCACGGACGACCCCGACGCCGAGCGGGAGCTGCAGGTCCGCCTCACCGCGCAGCGGCTCGTCGCCGAACTGCTGCCGTGGGCGTGCGATGTGGACGCGCCGAGCTACGACCTCGACCTCACCGGCGCGGTGCTGGAGTACCTCGACCTGTCCCGCCGCAAGATCGGCCGCCTGCTGCTGCGCTACGCGTCGTTGCACAGCAGCACGAACCTCAGCGGCTGCCTGATCACGGACCGCGCGTACTTCACCGCCGCCGGCACCGGCAGCGGCCGCCTGATCGGCAACTTCCGCTGCCGCGGCGCGAAGTTCCTCGACTACGCGTGGTTCAGCGGCACGGTGTTCGCCGAGAACGCCGACTTCACGGAGACGACGTTCGCCGGGCGCACCGCGTTCAAGGACGCCGTGTTCGCCAAGGACGCGCTCTTCACCGACGCAGCGTTCGACGACTCACTCGACCTGCGCCGCGCGTCCTTCGGCGGCCACGCCGACCTGCGCTTCGCGCGCGTGCCCGAGCACCTGTCGCTCTACAACACGAAGGTGACGTCCACAAAGGACAACCAGATCCCCGACGGCTGGCTGCTCGAACCACTCGACGACGGAGTCGCGCGGGTCACCGTGCCGGCGGCCTGACGGCCACGATCGCCGCGTCCAGCAGATCCCCCAACGGCTTCTTGCCCGCCACGCGCGTCCACTCGTAGCCCGCGACATCCAAACAGGACAGTGCGGCCGAGCTCAGCGCGTGCGCGGCGAACTCGTCGCCACCCAGCCGCTTGGCGAGCACCGGCACCAGCGCCTCCTGCCACTGCAAGTGCTTGCGCAGCAACGCCGTGCGCAACGCGGGCGTCTCGGCCAGCATCGTTGCGCGAGGCAGCCCCGCGGCTTCCAGCGACTCCACGCACACCTGCAGCGCCGCGCGCAACGCCGCCCACGGCGCCTCGTCGGCGGGCCGGGCTTCGAGAGCCGCGGCCAGCTCGTGCCCGAGCTCCATCAGGTTGCCGACGACCATGTCCTCCTTGCCGGCGAAGTACCTGAACACGGTGCGCGTCGACACCCCCACGGCGGCCGCGATCTGGTCGACGGTCGTGCCCTCGAAGCCCTGCTCGGTGAACAGGTCCATCGCCTTCGCGGCGATCTCCGCGGTGACCGCCCTGCGCGTGACCTCGCGCAACCCTTCGCCGACCATGCGGCCGAGTCTAGTCGAGACACATCTGTCAGTCACTGACACGCGGGACGCGGCTAGCGCAAAAGGGCCGCTCCCCGGTGTCCGGGAAGCGGCCCTCTGCGATGGAGAACGTCAGTCGAACAACGCCGGCAGCGTCTTCTCCCAGGTCTCGCGCAGCTCGTCGAGCGAGAACTCCGTGATGCCCTGCAGCTCGAGCGTGCCCGAGTCCGGGTCGACGACACCGGTCTTGCGCCACGGCAGCCCGCGCGCGGTGCACATCTCCGTGAACCGCAGCTCCTCCGTGCGCGGCACCGCCACGAGCACGCGGCCCGAGGACTCGGAGAACAGCTGCACGAACGGGTCCTGGTCGCGGTCGAGGAACACCCGCGCGCCGCACTGTCCGATGAGGACAGTCTCGACGAGGGCCTGCGCGAGACCACCGTCGGCGAGGTCGTGGGCGGCGGAGATCATGCCGTCGCGCGAGCCGGCGACGAGGACCTCGCCCAGGAGCTTCTCGCGAGCCAGGTCGACGCGCGGGGGCACGCCGCCGAGGTGGCCGTGGAGCTCGCGGGCCCAGGCGGAGCCATCGAGCTCGTCGTGGGTGTCGCCGAGCAGCAGCAGCGTCTCACCGGCCTCCGCGCCGATGCCCGTGGGGATGCGGCGGGTGACGTCGTCGATCACGCCGAGCACGGCGATCACGGGCGTCGGCAGGATCGCCGTGTCGCCGGTCTGGTTGAAGAAGCTCACGTTGCCGCCGGTCACCGGGATGCCCAGCTCGACGCACGCGTCGGCCAGCCCGTGCACGGCCTGCTCGAACTGCCACATCACGGCCGGGTCGGTCGGGGCGCCGAAGTTCAGGCAGTCGGACACCGCGACCGGCGTCGCGCCGCCCGTGGCCACGTTGCGGTACGCCTCGGCCAGCGCGAGCTGCGCGCCGCGGTACGGGTCGAGGTAGACGAACTTCGCGTTGCAGTCGGTGGACACCGACACGCCGCGGCCGCTCTTCTCGTCGATCCGGATCATGCCGGAGTCCGACGGCTGGGCGAGCACGGAGTTGCCGCGGACGTAGCGGTCGTACTGCGCCGTGACCCATTCCTTCGACGCCTGGTTGGGCGACGAGATGAGCTTGAGCAGGTCGGCCCGCAGTTCTTCCGGCGTCGACGGGCGCTTGAGGTTCGCCGAGGTGTCGGCGATCAGCGCGTCCTGGCTCGCCGGGCGCTGGATGGGGCGGTCGTAGACCGGGCCCTGGTGCGCGACGGTGTGGGCCGGGACGTCGACCACGACCTCGTCATTCCACGTGATCACGAGGTTGTCGCCGTCGGTGACCTCGCCGATGTCAGTGGCGATCACGTCCCACTTGGCGCACACGGCCATGAACGCTTCGACGTTCTCGGGCGCCACGACCGCGCACATGCGCTCCTGCGACTCGCTCGAGAGCACCTCGGCCGGCGTCATGCCGGTGGCCCGCAGCGGGACGCGGTCGAGGTAGACGTGCATGCCGCCGTCGCCCGCGGCCGCGAGCTCCGACGTCGCGCAGGACAGCCCGGCGCCGCCGAGGTCCTGGATACCGACGACGAGCTTCTCCTTGAACAGGTCGAGGCAGCACTCGATGAGCACCTTCTCGGTGAACGGGTCGCCGACCTGCACGCTCGGCAGCTTGCGGCGACCGGCCGCGGTCTCGTCGCCGGAGAACGTGTCGCTCGCCAGCACAGACACGCCGCCGATGCCGTCGAGGCCGGTGCGCGCACCGAACAGGATGATCTTGTTGCCGGTGCCCGAGGCGAACGCGAGGTGCAGATCCTCGACGCGCATGGCGCCGACGCACAGCGCGTTGACCAGCGGGTTGCCGCTGTAGGACGGGTCGAACACCAGCTCGCCGCCGATGTTCGGCAGGCCGAGGCAGTTGCCGTAGCCGCCGACGCCGGCGACCACACCGGGCAGCACGCGCTTGGTGTCAGGGGCGTCGGCCGGGCCGAAGCGCAGCGCGTCGGCCACCGCGAGCGGACGCGCGCCCATGGCCATGATGTCGCGGACGATGCCGCCGACACCCGTCGCCGCGCCCTGGTAAGGCTCCACATAGGACGGGTGGTTGTGGCTTTCGACCTTGAAGGTGACCGCCCAGCCGTCGCCGATGTCGACCACGCCGGCGTTCTCGCCGATGCCGGCGAGCATCTTGGCCTTCATCTCGTCGGTGGCCGTCTCGCCGAAGTAGCGCAGGTGCTTCTTCGAGGACTTGTACGAGCAGTGCTCGCTCCACATGACGGAGTACATCGCGAGCTCGGCGTCGGTGGGCCGGCGGCCGAGGATCTCGCGGATCCGGGCGTACTCGTCTTCGGCGAGGCCGAGCTCGACGTACGGCTGCTTGGTCTCGGGGGTCTCAGCGGCCCGCGCGGTGGTGTCAACGGTGCTGGTCACGGTGTCCGTGTCAGGGTTCGCCACACCCTTAAGACTACGTGTCGGGCAGGTCACACCCTCAGGTGGCCAGCACGTTCGCTGCGGGATAAATCAGTCGCGCCAACGCTGTGAACCGGCTTACCGTCGACAATCGTGCTCTCCGCCACATATCCCTTCGCCTCGCCTCGGCTGCCCGCCCGGCCGACGGCCGGCCGCTACCTGCTCGCGGTGCTGCGTTCGCGCCCGTGGCTGGTGGTGACGGCCGCGTTCACGGGCGCCTGCTGGTCGCTGCCCAGCGCGCTGCTGCCGCTGGTGATCGGCCGCGGCATCGACGCGATCGCGGCGGGCGACACCGGCGCGATCTGGCGCTGGGCGCTGGTGGCGGCCGGGCTGGGCGTGTTCCAGGCGGGGTTCGGCACGTGGCTGCACTTCACGTCGTACGGCATGTGGCTCCACGGCGCGGGCACCACACAGCGCCTGGTCACCACGCACACCACGCGCCTGGGCGCGACCCTGCGCGAAGCGACGACGACCGGCAACGTCGTGGCGGTGACGTCGTCGGACATCAACTGGATCGGCAACACCTACGAGGTGATCGGCCGGACCGTGGGTTCAATCGTCGCCTTCGTCGTGATCGGCATCGCGATGCTGGGCTCGTCGCCGCTGCTGGGTGTGGTCGCGCTGGTCGGCGTGCCGCTGGCGGTGCTCGGGATCGGGCCGTTGCTGAAGCCGTTGCAGAAGCGCAAGACGGTGCAGCGCGAGAACCTCAGCGATGTCAACGCGCTGGGCGCCGACATCGTGTCCGGCCTGCGGATCCTGCGCGGGGTCGGGGGCGAGCGGCGGTTCCTGAAGCGGTTCCACGACGCGAGCCAGCTGGTGCGCCGCTCGGGTGTCGAGGTCGGGCGCGCGGAGGCGTGGCTGGCCGCGGCGGCGATCGTGTTGCCCGGCCTGGTCACCGTGGCGATCACGTGGCTGGGCGCGCGGCTCGCGCTGGACGGCACGATCGGCGTGGGCGCGCTGGTGGCGTTCTACGGGGTCTCGGCGTTCCTCGTGGTGCCGGTGGACACGGCGACCGAGGCCGTGAGCGCGGTCAGCTCCGGGCTCGTGTCGGCACGCAAGATCTGCGCCCTGCTGTCGCTGCGACCCCGGCTGGCCGAGCCGGCGGCACCGGTGCCGCTGCCCGCCGGGCCGCTGGACCTGGTGGACACCGAGACCGGCATCCGCCTGGCGGCGGGCAAGCTCACCGTCGTCGACCTCGGGGCCGACGCGGAGGCGCTGGCCGACCGGCTGGCGCGGTTCACGGACGCGACCGAGCCCGTGCTGGCCGGCGGTGTGCCCGTGGACCAGGTCGCGCTGGCGGAGCTGCGTTCTCGGATCGTGTACGCGCACAACCAGGACCTGTGGTTCTCGGGGGTGCTGCGCGAGCAGCTGACGTCTGCGCTGCCGAGTGACGTGAGCGTGGACGCGGCCCTGTACGCGGCCGACGCCGACGACATCATCGAGGCGCTGCCCCGCGGTGTCGCCGAGCTGATCGGCGAACGCGGGCGCGAGGTGTCGGGCGGCCAGCGGCAGCGGCTGAGCCTGGCGCGGGCGCTCGCGACGGACGCCGACGTGCTGCTGCTCGACGAGCCGACCTCGGCCGTCGACGCGCACACGGAAGCCAGGATCACCCAGCGCGTCGCGGACCTGCGGCGCGGGAAGACGACCGTGGTGTTCAGCCAGAGTCCACTGTGGACCCATGTGGCGGACGAGGTCGTGAGCGGGAAAGCGGTGACGGTGTGAAACGGCTCCCCCTCGCGTCGGGTCGCGACGTGCGGCGCTGGGCGGCGCGCACGGCCGCCGAGCACCGGCGTGAGTTTTCGGTGATGCTCGGGCTGTTCTGCCTGGCGACGCTGATCGGGCTGGCCGGGCCGCAGCTGCTCGGCCTGCTCGTGCAGGGCGTCGTCGACGGCGGCAGCACGGTGCGCGTCGACCTGCTGGCAGTGGGTTTCGTGGTGGCGCTGGTGCTGCAGGCCTGGGCGAAGAAGGCCGCGCGCCTGCGTGGCCGCATGTTCGGCGAGCGCGTGCTGGCGCAGACGCGCGAGCGGTTCGTGGCCAACTCGCTGAGCCTGCCGCTCGGCACGGTCGAGGCCGCCGGCACCGGCGACCTGCTCAGCCGCGCGACGAGCGACATCAGCCGCCTCGACCACGCCGTGCGTTTCGCGGCGCCGGAGATCCTGATCGCCGTGGTGACGGTGCTGCTGACGACCGTGGCGATGATCGTCACGTCGCCCCTGCTGGCGCTGGCGCTGCTCGTGGCGCTGCCGCTGCTGGTGCCCGTGAACATCTGGTACCAGCGCCGGATCCCCAAGCTGATGGCCTGGATGCTCGACCGCTGGGGCGACCTGCAGTCGGCCACGCACGAGACCGTGGAGGGCGCGCGGACCACGGAGGCCCTGAGCCTCACCGACCGCCGCATCCGGTTGGGCCGGGACGCCCTGGACGAAGCCGTGCTCGGCGAACGCCGCATGCGTGCGCTGCAGCTGCGGTGGCTGCCGTCGCTGGAGATCAGCTACGTGCTGCCGATCGCCGCGTTGCTGGGCCTCGGGTTCTTCGCGTACTCGCAGGGCTGGGCGCAACTCGGCACGATCACCACGATGCTGGCCTACGCGCAGGCCATGACGGCGCCGTTGAACGAGGCGCTGTTCTGGATGGAGGACCTGCAGGTGGCGCTCGCCGCGGCGCGCCGGATCCTGGGTGTCCAACCGGCTCCGCCGCGGTCCGAGGTGACCACCGTGCCGGCCGGGCGCGACATCGAGGTGCGCGACGTCCGCTTCGGCTACACGGCCGATCGCGAGGTGCTGCACGGGATCGACCTGTCGGTGCCGCGGGGCGAGCGCTTGGCGATCGTCGGACCGTCGGGGGCCGGCAAGTCGACGCTGGGCCGGTTGCTCGCGGGCATCTCGGCGCCGACGTCGGGCTCGATTCGCGTGGGTGGCACGGAGGTTTCGTCGCTGGCGGAGGATCTGCTGCGCGGTGAGGTGCTGCTGCTGACGCAGGAACACCACACGTTCTCGGGGTCGCTGCGGGAAAACCTGTCGCTGCCGGCTCGCCGTGGTGGCGGGGACTGGACGGACGCCGAGCTACTGGCCGCCTTGACGTCGGCGGGTGCGGCGGAGTGGTTCGCCTCCCTGCCGGAGGGTTTGGACACGCGGCTGGGCTCCGGTGCGTACGCGGTTCCGGCGGCGTTGGCCCAGCAGCTGGCGTTGGCGCGGGTCGTGTTGGCGGATCCGCACACGCTGGTGCTGGACGAGGCGACTTCGTTGCTGGACACGGGTTCCGCGCGGGAGCTGGAGCGTTCGCTGAACGCCGTGCTGGAAGGCCGCACGGTGATCGCCATCGCCCACCGCCTCCACACGGCCGCCGCGGCCGACCGCGTCGCCGTGGTCGAGGGCGGCCGGATCACGGAGCTGGGCTCGCACTCGGAACTGCTGGCGGCCGACGGCCCGTACGCGCGGCTGGTGGCCGCGGCGACGTAGCGTGGGCTGATCAGCTCGGCTGCCGGCAGATCAGCAGGTTGCAGTGGGCGTTGGGCGCCAGGTCACGCAGCAGCACAGCCGGGTCCAGGTAGTTGACCGGGTTCACGTCGAGGTCCAGCGGCGGCGTGCGGAACGGCCCGGGGTCGGGCACGGGCGTGTCCTGAACGCCGCGCAGCAGGATGCGGAAGAAGTTGTAGTACAGGTCCGAGCCGGACGGCGACGAACTGAGCAGGCCGGCGAGGTTCGGTGCCGTGTCGCCGAGCACGCCGGTCCAGGTGACCGTGATGCCGAGGCTCGGGATCATGAAGTTGTTCTGCTGCAACGCGCCGACCATGGCGAACATGTCGTCGGGCGCGCTGCCGACCATCGGGCCCGCGACCGTCTGCGCGTGGGGGAAGTTGGCTGAGGTGCAGGAGCTGCCGCCGTTGTGCCAGAACAGGAATCCGTAACACGGGTTGGTGGGGGTGTTCGCCCTGGCCTGGGTGATGTAGTCGCTGGAGAGGATGCGCTGCCCGCGCCAGCTGCCGTCGTGCTGCATCAGCAGCCCGAGCTTCGCGAACTGCGCCGGCGGGATGAACAGGTTGGCGTAGCCGTAGCTGTTTCCGGTGTGGTCGCGCAACCAGAGGTAGCTGCCCCGCGGAATGCCGAGCGGGTCGAACAGTTCCCGCTGCGCAAAGGTCTGCAGGTCCTCGCCGACGGCGCGCTGCAGCACCGCGGAGAGCAGGTCGGGCGTGCGCTGGCTGTACTCGAAGTGCGTGCCGGGCACGTGGGTGAGCGGCTGGGCCATTGCTTCCTGGGCGACGTCGGGGTCGAGGCCGACGGACGCCAGTTCGGCCAGGATCGACTCGTCCAGCCCGGAGGTCTGGGTGAGCAGGTTGCGGATTGTGATGGCGCGGTGGGCGGCGTCGCCCATGCCCGCGGGCAGGTACTTGCCGATCGGGTCGTCGAGCCCGATCCGGTGCTGGTCGTAGGCGATGCCGGTGAGGATCGAGACGACCGACTTCGTGGCGCTGAAGATCTCCATCGGCACCTGGTCAGTGACCGGGTCGAGCAGGCCGCGGCCGATCCGGCAGTCGTCGCGGAAGATCTGGACGGACGCGCGCAGGTGGGTCTGCGCGTAGGCGACCGCGGCGTCGACGGCGGCCGGGTCCATCGCCTCCTCGGCGGGCGAGGCCGTCGCGAACGCGGTGCCCGCAGCAGGGAGCGCGCAGCCCTTGCGCGCCGCGGCGGTCGCCGCGCCCGGGGCGACCAGAGCCGCCGCCAGCAGCAGTGCCGCGGTGATTGACGTGACCAGGCGTCGACGCATACCGGCGCTCCTTCGTGCTTGACCTGGCGGTAAAGCTAGCGCAGCTTTACCGCCGGGTAAAGTCGAGCGGATATGCTCGCCGGATGAACCGCTCCACTCGCGCCCGCCCCACCGACGACGAGCTGCTCGATGCCGCCAGGACGGTCTTCGTCGAGTGCGGCTTCCGCGCCACCACCATGAACGCGATCGCCGACCGCAGCGGTTCGACGAAACCCACGCTGTACGCCCACTTCGGCGACAAGGACTCCCTCTACCGCCGCCTGCTCGACCGCGAGGCGGCCACCTGCCGCGCGCGCCTGTTCGCCGAGTACGAACGCAACGACGGCCTCAGCCTCCGCACCCAGGTCGCCGCCGACACGCAGGCCTTGTTCGCCTACGCCGCCACCGACCCCGACGGCTTCCGCCTCCTCTTCGGCGTCGACATCACCAGCGACACCATCGCGGTGCGCGAACACCTCCTCGCCGACATCGACGAACAGGTCACCCGCCGCATCCGCGCCTACCGCGCCGCCCGCGACCTCCCCCCACGCACCGACGAACGCCAGCTCGCCAACATCCTCGTGGGCGTCGCCACCACCTCCGCCCGCCACGCCATCGACCACAACCTCGACCTGACCTCCGCCGCCCGCCTCGCAGCCGACTTCTCGACGGCGGCACTGGTCAACCTCCCAGCCACGCAGCCAAGCTGACCGGCTGCAATGGCTCTCTTCCGGTGGTTTCCGGGGGTTGTTGCCGATCCTGGGTTGGTTCGGGATTGTTGATGGGTTTCGGGGCTCGGGATCGAGCGTCGTTTCGTCGCGGCATGCGTCTTGTCGCCCAGCGCACTGCCTGCCGTGTGCGCCGCTGGACGCGGAAACGACGCGGCGGGTCGGATTCCAACCATCGGACGGCGAAACGCCGGCGAGTCGAGGCCAAGGCAACCACGCAGGCCGCCTGAACTGGCGGCGACGAGAACACCAGCAGGGTGCCCCCGCCCTAGGGGGGCGTGCCCATGTCCATTCTATCGACCAGCACCGACGGAAAACGCCGCCGAAGCTTCCAACCACAGAGTTGTCCACAACGCGGCCAAGTTGTGGACAACTGTGGAGATAACTGCCTGAACACACGTGCGCGAGTCCTGCGCGGGCGTTGGGACACAAAGGAAATCGCCTCAGTCAAGCAGATCGAGCCGACCAATGAATCCAGCGTCGCCACGGCACAGCGGCAGGGTGGCGATGTCGCAGATCCGGTCGAATTGGTTCTCGATGTGCCCCTCCTAGGAGCGTCCCAGCCCATCCCCCTTACCAGCGCCGAAAAGAACTCCACTGAAGCCGGAGCCTGCAGAGCTGTCCACACCTCGGGCCGCTATTTCCGTTGTGCGCCAACGCCCGTGCGCGACACCATTGCCGGTGTGAGTAGCAGATTGAGGAACATCGCCACCGAGACGGTCGAGATCGTCGAGCGCGGGGCGTACGGCGGAGTTGTCATCAGGGACCTAGTAGAGAACGCGCGCAAAGGCACCTGGCTGTATCTGCCCGACGACAAGCTGCCGGAGCCCGTCAAGAAAGAGGCGCCGAGCATCGAGGTCACCAACGAATCCAGCATCGCCGCGGCAAGGCGGCTCGGTGGGGATGTCGCGTGCCTCGTGTTCGCGTCCGCGCGCAATCCCGGCGGCGGTTTCCTCAACGGGGCTCAGGCGCAGGAAGAGGCGATCGCCCGCAGCTCGGCGCTGTACGCGTGCCTGCTGGAAGCGCGCGAGTTCTACGAGTACCACCGCGCGAACACCGACCTCCGCTACAGCGACCGCGTCATCCACTCGCCGGGGGTGCCGGTGTTCCGTGACGACCACGGGGCCCTGTTGCCCGAGGCGACGTCCGTGTCGTTCCTGACCGCGGCCGCACCGAATCTGGGCGCGATCAAGCGCAACCAGCCGGAGCACGAGGCCTCCGTGCCGGCCGTGTTGGAGCGGCGGGCCGAGCGCGTCGTGGAGATCGCCGCGAGTCGCGGGCACCGGAGGCTCGTGCTGGGGGCGTGGGGGTGCGGGGTGTTCGAGAACGATCCGGCCGTGGTGGCCGGCGCGTTCCGGAAGGCTCTGGACGCCCGGCCGCACTTCGAGCACGTCACGTTCGCCGTGCTGGACCGGCGTGCGGGCGAACCGGTCTATGCCGCGTTCGCCCGCACGTTCGGCCGGTGAATCCGGTGGATCAGGCCTTCGCGAACGCGTCGACCGCGCTCAGGAAAATGCCGAGGCCGTCGTCCGACGGTCCGGTCAGCGCGTCGATCGCGTGTTCCGGGTGGGGCATGAGGCCGACGATGCGGTCGTTTTCGCTGCGGA
Organism: Amycolatopsis sp. NPDC047767; assembly: GCF_040704195.1. Classification (NCBI taxonomy): domain Bacteria; kingdom Bacillati; phylum Actinomycetota; class Actinomycetes; order Pseudonocardiales; family Pseudonocardiaceae; genus Amycolatopsis; species Amycolatopsis sp. NPDC047767. The sequence goes on along the minus strand of NZ_JBEYSJ010000007.1, from coordinate 285,507 downwards.
CGCCGGCGATGTCGTTGCGGGAGCCGTTGGGGTTGCCGTCCACGTAGCGGAACGCGACGCGGCCCTCGGCCTCCAGCATGTCCAAAGTGGACTGGTCGGCCATGTAGCAGCCGTCGTTGTTCTTGACCGGGATGAGGATTTCCGCGCCCTTGTCGTAGCGGCTGGTCCAGGCCGTGTCGTTGTTCTCGACGCGCAGCCACTGGTCGCGGCACACGAAGTGCAGGCCGACGTTGCGGATCATCGCGCCGGGCAGCAGGCCGGCTTCGCAGAGGATCTGGAAGCCGTTGCAGATGCCGAGGACCGGCATGCCCTTGCGGGCGGCGTCGATGACCGAGTCCATCACCGGCGCGAAGCGGGCGATCACGCCGGCGCGCAGGTAGTCGCCGTACGAGAAGCCGCCGGGGACGACCACGCCGTCGACGCCGCGCAGGTCGGCGTCGGCGTGCCACAGGGGCACGGCCTCGGCGTCGGCGTAGCGGACCGCGCGGGCGGCGTCGCCGTCGTCGAGCGTGCCGGGGAAGGTGATGACGCCGATGCGCGCGCTCACGCGTCCACCCGGCGGATGGTCCACTGCTCGATCACGGGGTTCGCGAGGAAGCCCTCGGCGATCTTGGCGAGCGTCTCGTCGTCGACGGTGTCGTCGACCTCGAGCTCGAAGTGCTTGCCCTGGCGCACTTCCGTGACGCCGGTGAACCCCAGCCGCGGCAGCGCACGGGCCACCGCCTGGCCCTGCGGGTCGAGGATCTCGGGTTTCGGCATGACGTCGACGACGACTCGGGCCACGGCAGGCTGCTCCTTATTCACGCAGGTCGTGGGGTACGAGGCGAGCGTACTTGACCCGCGGCGCCCGGCGCCCGTCCGGTGCCGCGCACAGAAGCGCAGGTCACAACTGGCCCGCGCCGCGCGGGGAGAGGATGCTGCTCGCGGGGCCTTTCCCCGGCCCGCGTGCTGGGCCATGATGAGTCGTTGACAGCACGCCAACATGAGCAGCTGGAGGCATCGTGGCCGGTCAGGACTCGTTCGACTACGTCATCGTCGGCGCGGGCAGCGCGGGCTGCGTGCTGGCGGCCCGGCTGAGCGAGGACCCGGCCGCTCAGGTGCTGCTGCTCGAGGCCGGCGGCGAGGACACCGCCGACGAGATCCACATCCCGGCCGCGTTCGCGTCGCTGTTCAAGACGCGGTGGGACTGGAACTACGAGACCGTCGAGCAGAAGCACACGGGCAAGTCCGCCTACTGGCCGCGCGGCAAGATGCTCGGCGGCTGTTCGTCGATCAACGCGATGATCTACATCCGCGGCAACCGCGCCGACTACGACGGCTGGCGCGATTCCCACGGCGCCACCGGCTGGGGCTGGGACGACGTGCTGCCGTACTTCAAGCGCGCCGAAAGCAACCAGCGCCTCGGCGGACCGCTGCACGGCACCGACGGCCCGCTGCACGTCGAAGACCGCCGCTTCACCCACGAGCTGTCCAGCGCGTGGGTCGACAGCGCCGTGGCCTGGGGTTTGAAGCGCACCGACGACTTCAACGGCGAGACCCAGGAAGGCGCCGGCGTCTACCAGGTCACCTGCAAACGCGGGCGGCGCTGGTCCACAGCCGACGCGTACCTGCGGCCGGCGTTGACGCGGCCGAACCTGACTGTCCACACCCACGCGCAGGCCACGCGCGTGGTGTTCGAGGGCACGCGCGCGGTGGGCGTGACCTATCTGCACAGGGGCGTCGAGGTCACGGCGCGCGCTTCGGCCGAGGTGCTGCTTTCGGGTGGCGCGGTGAACTCGCCGCAGCTGCTGATGCTGTCCGGCGTCGGGCCGGCGGAGCACCTGCGTGAGCTGGGCATCGACGTCGTCGCCGGGCTGGCGGGCGTCGGCGAGAACCTGCACGATCACCCGGCGGCCGGGATCATCTGGTCGACCAAGGGCACCACCGACCTCGTCGACGCGGCCACCCCCGCCGGCCTCGTCCGCTGGCAGCTGACGCGGCGCGGGCCGCTGGCGTCGAACATCGGCGAGGCGGGCGCGTTCTTCCCGACGCGTGATGGGCTCGCCGCTCCGGACATGCAGATCCACGTCGCGCCGACGTTGTTCTACGACAACGGTCTCCGCGAGCCCACCGTCCCCGGCTTCACCTCGGCGGCGACGTTGGTGGACGTCGCCAGCCGCGGCCGGCTGCGGCTGAAGTCGGCGAATCCCTTGTGGAAGCCGGAAATCGACCCGGCGTACTACACGGAGCCGATCGACCTGGACACCATGAAGTCGGCCCTGCGGTCGCTGATCGACATCGGCAAGTCGGGGCCGCTCGCGCGGTTCCTGGACAGGCCGTTCCTGCCCACGACCCACGACCTCTCGGACGACGCCCTCACCGACCACATCCGCGAGAACACCCAGACGCTGTACCACCCGGTGGGCACGTGCGCGATGGGCTCGGACGAGCGCGCGGTGGTCGATCCTTCGCTGAAGGTGCGCGGGGTGGAGGGCCTGCGCGTCGTCGACGCCTCGGTCATGCCGGTGGTCCCGCGCGGCAACACGAACGCCCCGACGATCATGGTGGCGGAGAAGGCGGCGGATTTGATTCGGGGACGTTCGGTTTAGGTCGGGCCCAGGGGGTAGGCCACAGTTGCGCGGAGTTGGGTCGGACCTAGGGAGTTGTCCCCAACCAGGTCCGGCCCAGCCGGTTGCCCCAACCCGAGCCCGGCCTTGGAAGGCGTCCCCAGATACGCGGAGTTGGGTGGACCCAGGCAGTTATCCCCAGCCGGGTCCGGGCCGGTCAGTCGTCCCCGGCGGGGTCGAACCTAGCCAGGTGCCTCGTTGCGCGCAGCCGAGACCGACCTACGCGCTTGCCCCAAGCCAGACCGGGCCCAGGACGTTGTCCCAACCGAGCCGGACCTTGGCAGGCGTCCCCGCTGCGCGCAATTGGGTCGGACCCAGACAAGTGTCCCCAGTCAGGTCCGGCCGGGGCGGTCGACCCCCAGTTGGGTCGAACCTCGTCAGTTGCCCGCAGATAGGCCCGACCCAACCGTGCCCCAACCAGCTGGGTTAGACCCAGGCAGCTATCCACAGCTGGGTCGGTCCTAACGGACTGTCCACAGGTGCCATTCGCCGATCGTTGGGTTCGACCCAGGTGCTTGTCCCAGCGTGCTCGGACCAAGCGGCTGTCCTAGCTGGGTCCGGCCCAAGCAGTTGTCCACACTTAGGTCGGCCCCAGCAAGTTGTCCACAGCCAGGTCGGACCCGACTTAGGTCCGGCCTAACCAACCTTCCTCAGGCTGTCGCGCGTGAGGTCCGCCAGGGTTGGGTATCCGTCCACCGCCATGATCAGGTCGGCTTCGGCGAGGAGGCTGCGGAGGACGTGGACGGCGCCGTCCACGCCGCCGAGGGCGAGGCCCCAGACGTAGGGCCGGCCGACGCCCACTGCCCGCGCGCCCAATGCCAGCGCCTTGACGATGTCGGCGCCCGAGCGGACGCCCGAGTCGAACAGCACCGGGGTGTCGCCGGAGGCGTCGACGACGTCGGCGAGGCAGTCAAGGGCCGGGAGTCCGCCGTTGGCCTGGCGGCCGCCGTGGTTGGAGCAGTAGATGCCGTCGACGCCGCCGTCGATGGCGCGGCGCGCGTCGTCCGGGTGCTGGATGCCCTTCACGATCAGGGGCAGCGACGTGAGCGAGCGCAGCCATGGCAGGTCGTCCCAGGTCAGCGGGTTGCCGAAGAGCTGGGCCCACAGGCCGACGGCCGCCATCGGATCCTCTTCGGGCGACTTGCCGAGCAGCCGCCGGAAGACGGGGTCCGTGAAGTAGTTGGCGAGGCAATGGCCGCGCAGCTGCGGGAAGTTCGACGTGCTCAGGTCGCGCGGCCGCCACCCGGTGACCCACGTGTCGAGTGTGACCACGATCCCCTTGAACCCCGCCGCCTCCGCGCGCTGCACCAACGACGCGGCCAGCTCGCGGTCGGTCGGCGTGTAGAGCTGGAAGAACCCCGGCGTCTCCCCGAACTCGCCCGCGACCTGGTCCAACGGGTCGGCCGAGAGCGTCGACGCGACCATCGGCACGCCCGTGCGCGCGGCGGCCCGGGCGGTGGCGAGGTCGCCGTGGCCGTCCTGCGTGCAGATGCCGACGACGCCCACCGGCGCCATAAACAGCGGCGACGCCAGCTTCAGCCCGAACAGGTCCACCGACAGGTCGCGGTCCTTGGCCCCGACGAACATCCGCGGCATCAGGCCCCAGCGCGCGAACGCGTCGGCGTTGCCGCGCTGGGTCGCCTCGTCGCCGGCGCCACCGGCCACATAGGACAGCACTGACGGGGGAAGTGCCTGCGCGGCACGGGCTTCGAGGTCGGCGTAGACCATCGGCATGGTCGGGACGCGGCCGGTGAGCCCGGCGAAGTAGATCTCGTTCTGGAAATCGCCGTAACGCGTCATGCGGGCTCTTTCTGGGCTCGGGAGGACCGCACCCCGGCGTTCGGGGTGCGGTCCAGACCCTAGCGCTTGCCGTGCATGACGGTGATGAGCTTGGCGACCAGCGCGTCGGTGGATTCCTTGCGGCTGAAGGAAGTCAGGGTGATCGGCGCGGTGAAGCGCTGCCGTGCGACGGCCTTGGTCCGGGCGAACTCGCGCAGCCCCTCGGGCCCGTGGATGCGGCCGAAGCCGGAGTCGCCGACGCCGCCGAAGGGCAGCGACGCGATGCCGGCGAAGGAAAGGGGCGCGTTGATCGAGGTCATGCCCGTACGCAGCCGCGCGGCGAGCTCGACGCCGCGGGACTTGGAGAACACCGTGGAGCCGAGGCCGTAGGTGGTGGCGTTGGCTTTGTCCACAGCCTCGTCCATGTCGCGGACCTTGGCGATGGTGACCGTCGGGCCGAACGTCTCCTCGCGCACGGCTTCGGAGTCTTCCGGCACGTCGACGAGAATGGTGGGTTGGGCATAACGATCGCCGACGCTGTCCACACCCCCGAGCACCGCGCGGCCGCCGCGTTCGAGGGCGTCGGCGATGTGGCGGCGGATCACGGCCAGCTGCGAGGGCATGGTGACGGGGCCGTACTGGGCGTCCTCGTCGGAGCCGGCGCGCACGTTCTGCGACTTTTCCACAACCTTGGCGACGAACTCGTCGTGCACGCGCTCGTGGACGTACACCCGCTCGACGCCGATGCAGGTCTGGCCGGAGTTGGAGAAGGCGCCCCAGACGGTGGCGTCGGCGGCGGCGTCGAGGTTGGCGTCGGCGTCCACGAGCACGGGGTCCTTCCCACCGGCCTCGATCACGACCGGGGTGAGCGTGCTGGCCGCCGCGGCCATGATCTTCTTGCCGGTGGCCGTGGAGCCGGTGAACGCGATCTTGTCCACACCCGACGTCACGAGCGCGCCGCCGGTCTCGCCGAAGCCGGTGATCAGCTGCAGCACGGGCTGCTCCGGCACGACCTCGTTGAACGCGTCGACCAGCCACTTGCCGACGCCCGGCGTGTACTCGCTGGGCTTGAAGACCACGGCGTTGCCGGCGGCCAGCGCGTAGGTGACCGAGCCGAGCGGCGTGTACACGGGGTAGTTCCACGGGCCGATCACGCCGACGACGCCGAGCGGCCGGTACTCCACCGTCGCCGCTTGGTTCGACATGAGCAGGCCGGCGCTCCGACGCTGCCGGCCGAGGTACTTGCGCGCGTGCTTCGCGGCCCACGCGATGTGCTCGATGGCGAGCACGGACTCGAGCTGGGCGTCGGCGATCGGCTTGCCCGTCTCGTCGCGCACCACCTGGCACAGCTGCGGCAGGCGGCGCGTGATCACGCCCTTCCACTGCCGCAGCCGGTCGGCGCGCCCCGCGAAGCCCAGCCCGTCCCACCACTCCGCCGCCACGCGCGCCCGCTCGACGGCCGCGCGCACGTCTTCCGCGGTGTGCACCGGGTACGTGCCCACGACCTCGTCGGTCGCCGGGCTGAGCGAATCGAAGGTCTCACCGACCGAGGTCGGCTTCGGCTGGACGGCGGTCATCGGCGTCTCCCCTGCTCTTCGGCGTTGTGGTCCAGGCTACGAGGTTGCTGACGCAGTGCCAATAGTCGCCCGACGCTCCCGTCAGCATCGCATCGGCGGGCGGCCCGGGGAAAGGGTCGTCCGAACCACCCGATCGAGAGCGCCGCCGTGACGCCCAGCAGCGGCGCCAGCCACAGCGGCAGCACCCCCACGGCCAGCGACCCGAGCCCGAACCCGCACGACTGCACCGTGAAAGACACCGAGAACCCCTCCGACCTGCGACTTTCCGGCAGCACGCGCTGCATGTTGACGGACGCGATCGTCACGAGCGGTCCGGTCGCGCCGCCGATGAGCACGACTCCGGCGACGAGGCCCGCCCAGCCGAGGTTGGCCGCGACGAGCGTGCCGCCGATCACGAAGCCGGAGAGGAACAGGCTCGGCCCCAGGTCGCGGCCGCGCCACGCGTAGATCGCGCTGCCGGCGATGCTCGCGCCACACAGCAGGGCGACGACTCCCGGCGCGGCTGCGGCGGGTGCGCCGAGCCGCTCGACCAGGGGAAGTGGCGCGACTTCGATCGTCGACAGCAACAGTCCGACGGTGAACTGACACCCGAGCCAGGGCAGGCAGGCTTTGAGGGGGACTTTGGTTCGTTTTGTGGTCCTTGGCTTGGTGACCCGCTTCGGCACCAGACTCGCGGCGGCGGCCGCTGCGACGGCCATCGCGAACAACGGCACGAAGGGACCGGTCACGCTCGCCCCAGCCACGAGTAGTGGTCCGGCGACCAGCACGCCGTCGAGAATCATCGCGTCGACGGCGACGGCCCTGGTCAGCTGGCGTTCGTCGACGATCGCTGCCAGCAACGCCCTGAACCCACCCGCGACCCCGCCCCCTGCCAGTCCGGGGATGACAACGAGTGCGATCAGCGCTGCTTCGCTGGTTCCGGCCGATGCCGCGAGCGCCAGCGCGGCCAGCCCAGTGCGACCACGCCGAGCAGCGTTTTGAGACCGCGCGCCGCCCCGACTCGATCGAGCAACCTCCCGACGGGCACCGCCCCTGCCATCTCGGCCACCACGTAGACGGCCATCAACACACCGCCGAGCCGGTACGACCCGGTCATGGCGGCGGCCAATGTGGTGAACGCGAGCGGGGCCATCCCGGCGGGTAACCGCGCGAACTGGACCCCTGCTGACCAGCGCCAATACGTGGTGGTGAACATGCTTCCGAGCCTCGCGTGGCGAGCGGCCTCGCCGGAATTGATTCGCCTGCGACCGAATGTTCCGGCTTGCCTCTGGACTTATCCACAGGGTGTGGCGAGTTGTGGACAACTGATGGCTTACCTGGGGCTTTTGTCCGTTTGAGTCGTCGCCGCCCGGTAGAATGGGTCTGGGGACGCCCCCCTCGGGAGGGCGGGGGCCTGTCTCGCGGCGGGGTTGGTCAGGGCGCAGGTCAGTGGCCGTTCTAGCGCGGGCAGCACGGGCGCAGTGGGGAGTGCCGGCGCCGCGGGCGAGCACGCACGCGGCGGCGAAGGGGCGGCGAGTCTCGGCGGCGCGGGCGAGCACGCACGCGGCGGCGAGCGCCCAGCGGTGAGCGCGAGCAGCACGGGCGCAATAGCGAAGACGGGCGACGCGCGCGAGCAGCACGGGCGCAATAGCGAAGACGGGCGACGCGCGCGAGCAGCACGGGCGCAGTAGCGAACGCAGGCGGCAAGCACGAGCAGCACGGGCGCAGTAACGAACGCAGGCGGCAAGCACGAGCACAAGAACCCGAAACCCCCGCAAGCAGCGTGAAGCAGCCGGCGTTCGGGTATATCCGAATCCATGGTCGAGTTGGTTCTCAGCACCGCCGGTGTGCGGTTTGCGATCTCGCCGCTGGAGGAAGTCATCGGGGTGGTGCGGGGGTGGCTCGGGAGGCGGCGGTTGCCCGGTGGGGGTGGGTGGCTCGGGGGGCCGCGGGTAGACGTGCCGGAGTTGGCGGCGGTGCTGGGGGCACGGCACTACATCACGGAGTTCCTCTCGCCGCCGCCGGGGACGGCGGAGACGACGGCGGCCGAGCAGTTGCGGAGGGTGCGGGGGACGCCGCCGGGGCAGGTGCGGGTCGAGTTGGGGATGGTGGATGCCGATCTGAGCGGGCTGCCGGCGCGGGCCGGCGAGGCGAGGGATTTGCTGGCCGAGCAGCTCGAGAGGGTGTGGCACCAGATCGTCGAGCCGGAGTGGTCGCGGATGAGGGAGGTGCTCGCGGCGGATATCGCCTACCGGACGCGGCGGTTGGGTGAGCAGGGTGTGGCGGGGGTGTTCGACGGGCTGCACCCGAGGGTGCGGCTCACCGGCGACTCCGTGCTGGTCGACATAGCGGCGCGGCAGCGGCTGGAGCTGGACGAGCGCGGCCTGCTGCTGGTGCCGAGTGTGTTCGCGTGGCCGTCGGTCGGGGTGGTGACGGTGGCGCCGTGGCAGCCGACGTTGTTGTACCCCGCAAGGGGGGTGGCGGGCCTGTGGACCGAGCCATCCACAGCGCCGGGTGCGCTGGCCGGGGTGGTGGGGCGGACGAAGGCGATGTTGCTCACCACGTTGGACCGCCCGGCCGCCACGACGGAGCTCGCCGCGCGGCTGGGGCTGGCGAAGGCGACCGTTTCCGCGCACCTCACGGCGTTGCGGGCCGCGGGTCTGACCGCGACGACGCGCCAGGGCCACCGCGTGCTCTACCGGCGGACCGAGCTTGGCGACGCGCTCTGCGCGGGCATAGGGTGAATGTGACCATGTGTGAAGGAGAATCCTGATGCGGATCGTCCATTTCGGACACGCCTGTGTACTTCTGGAGACCGACGGCGAGCGGATCCTGATCGACCCGGGCGCGTTCTCCACCGACTTCGAGCGCGAGCGCGAACTGTCGGCTGTCCTCATCACCCACCAGCACTTCGACCACATCGACGGCGAGCGCCTGCCGAAGGTGCTGGCGGCGAACCCGGACGCGAAGCTGATCGTCGACCCGGGCTCCGTGGAGACCGTGCAGAAGCTGAACCTGCAGTACGAGGTCGCGAACGTCGGCGACGCCTTCGAGATCGGCGGCACCGCGGTGAACGTGGTGGGCGGTGAGCACGCCGTCATCCACAGCGACATCCCCGTGATCCCCAACATCGGCTACGTGCTGGACCACGGCGCCTTCTACCACCCGGGCGACTCGTTCTTCGTGCCCGAGCAGAAGATCGACGTGCTCGGCCTGCCGACGGGCGCGCCGTGGCTCAAGGCCGGCGAGGCGGTGGACTTCCTGCGGGCGATCGCGCCGCGCAAGTCCGTGCCGATCCACGAGGCGGTGCTGTCGAGCCCCGCGCTGCACTACGGCCTGTTCGAGAACCTCGCGCCGCAGGGCACCGAGGTGCAGGTCGTCGAGCGCGGCGTCGCCACGAAGCTGTGAAAGACCCGGGGTGGCCGCCCATGCAGTGGCGGCCACCCCGGGAGCCGGTCAGTTGTACAGCACGAACGGTCCCGTGTGCGCCATCACGCGCACCAGGTCCGCCACGTTCTGCTTGATGCCCGGCTTGTTCGGGTCGAGCATCCCGGCCGCCAACCGCCCCTGCACGGTGTAGATCGGGTCGACCCAGTTGCCCGGGTTGAACGCGGTCAGGCTCGCCGACCGGCCGGTGTACGGACCGGGGTCCGGCACCTTCTGGTCGGTCACCGCGTGCATCGCCGTGCGGAAGAACTCGTGGTAGCCCGAGAGCTGCTCACCCTGCACCGCGACCTCGCTGCCCGCGGTCGCCGGGTCGTACTCGAAGTCGTGCTCGATCGACGTCGTCACGATGTCCAGGCCCAGGTTCGGCATGGTGAAGAAGTGCCGGCCGCGCCAGCCCCAGCCGTACGTCATGTCCGTGGGAGCGCTCGCGATCAGCGGCTGGTCGATCTTCTCCTTGAGCCCGTTGAGCCCGACAGTGTTGTACCAGGGCGCCGAGTTCACCCACGTCTGGTACCCGAAGCCGGGGTTCGCCTCCGAACCCGTGCCCGCCTCGCGCATGAACTCCGGCGAGATCAGCCGCCGCCCTCCGTACACGCCGCCGTTCTGCTCCAGCAACGAGAACCGCACGATGTCGATCGGTCGCATGTGGAGCCCGGCGTACCCCTCGGTGTGCCCGGCCTGGTCGCGCATCCAGAAGTAGTTGTCGCGGTCGATGCCGATCTCGTCGAACAGCTCGCGCTGCGCGAAGTCCTGGAAATCCTTGTACCCGTGCTGCTGCATGGCTTTCTCCGCCATCGCGTTCACGGTCGCCGGGCCGTTCTGGCTGTACTCGAAGTAGGTGCCCGGCGCGTGCTGCATCGGCGCGGAGCCCCACGCCTTCAGGCGGTCGAACTCGACGCCCGGGATTTCGTTGGCCCAGTTCATCTTCACGCCCGACGTGTGCTGCAGCAGCTGCTGCGCGGTGACGGAGCGGTGCACGGCGTCGCCGAGGTCGGGGAAATACTTGCCGAAGGTGTCGTGCACGTTGAAGATGCCCATGGTCACGGCGCGGCCGATCACCGCCGTGGAGAAGCCCTTCGTCATGCTCCACACGTGCTGCGGCGTGTTCTCGAACAACGCGTTGAGCGGCCCGGTCTTCACGAGGCAGCCGAAGCGCACCACGTACAGCGTGCGCTGCAGCGAAAGCAGATGTGTCGTCGCCAATTGGTCCAGCACCGCCGGATCGAGCCCGACTTCCTGCGGCGTCGCCGTGCCGAACGGCTCACCCTTCTTCGGGTCGGCGCAGTTCTTGAACTTCGCCGGATCGCTCTTGGCCGTGGTCACACCACCGTTCGCGGCACCCTGGAAAAACGGGGGCGCCAGTTCCGCGGCGGCCGCGGACGTGGTGGTTCCGGCGATGAGCGCGGCCACCACGGCAGCGACGGACCCAGCCAGAAACCTTTTCTTGCGCATGGGGAGACTCTTTCCCAGACGTCGATCAACCGTCACCGTTGATCGGATGAACAACAATCACCGCCCGGTTCGAAAAGCCGGGCGGGCACACCGGTGCTTGATTTCCGGAAAATGGGTTCCGCGCGACGCGGAGTCTGCGCCGCCACAGGAACTCTGAAATTCACTAACTATCGTTCGTTAGTGGCATGAATCAAAGCAAAGGGGACGGGAAGAGTCAACCCGTTCTACCCGTTAGGGTGAAATATTCACCGATGACCGGTTTGGGAGCCCACGATCTGCAGCGCGTACCGGCTGTACTCGTCGGCCACGGACTCGGCCGTCATGGCGCCGTTGTCCCGGAACCAGCGTGCGATGCTCACGCACATCTCGCGGATCGCGAACGACGCGAGCGCCGGGGACTCCACGTGGAACACGCCCGCGTCGACCCCGCACGCGATGATCGCGCGGAAGGCGTGCTCGTGGCGCCGGCGGCGGGCCTGGAACTGCGTGCGGTGCGGTTCGCCGAGGCAGTCGGTGTCGCGGTTGACCACCAGGGCTTCGCGGCGGTGGGTGGCGTGGCGGAAGGCATACACGCGAGTGGCGCGCGCCAGTTGCGCCGCGCAGTCGTCGTCTTCGCCGGTCACCCGCTCGAAATCCTCGAGCACCCCCGCGGTGGTGCGGTCCACGATGGCCCGCAGCAGGTCCTCCTTGGACCGCATGTGGTTGTACAGGCTCGGGGTGCGGATCTGCAGCACCTCGGCGATCTGGCTGAGCGCGGTGCCGTGGTACCCCCGCTCGGCGAACAGCGTGAGCGCCGTGTCGAGCACGACCTCTTCGCTGACCGCGCTGCGCACTGCCGTCACCGGTTCCTCCCCGTCACGCGAAACACCCGGCACCGCGGAACTCGGCACCCGTCAGCGGCCGGTCGACCGGCAGCACCACCTCGTCGACGGCGAATTCCCGCCGCCGCGCGTCGGTCACCACCACGGATCTCTCCGGCGCCGGTCTGCCGAACTCCGCGCAGCCGGCCGCCATCACGTCCGGTTCGCCCGGAACGTCCGTGGTCTGCCAGCAGGTCGCGAACTCGGCCGCCAATCGCACGGTACCTCGCCCGGTTCCGGCCACGGTGATCGGCAAACCGCCGAGCACGTCCCGCACCTCCTCGGCCAGCCGCGCGAACGCCGTGACCGAGCCGAACGCGCCGTCGTCGTCATCGGCCGGCCGCAGCCCGAGCGTGAACCGCCCACCGCTGAGGTACTGCACCGTCCGCGCACCCGCCAGCACGTGCTCGGGGCGGCCGGGTGGGACGAAACAGCAGATGCGGGAGGATTCCGTCGCCACCGCGAGCGCCGCGCACAGGCCGAGGTCGCCCTCGACGTAGAAGGTCGAGCAGCCGTGCCCGTCCAGTTCGCGCCAGGTGCGGCGCGCAGCCTCGACGGGCACGCCCGACAGGCGCAGCCACGCGGCGGTTTTCATCGGCCGAGCTCGCGCGCGGCGGCCTCCACCGCGTCGACGATGCCGACGTACCCCGTGCAGCGGCAGATGTTGCCCGACATCTCCTCGCGGATGCGCTCGCGGTCCGGCGCCGGTTCCCGGTCCAGCAGGTCGAGCGCGGTCATCAGCATGCCGGGTGTGCAGAATCCACATTGGAGCCCGTGCTTGCCGCAGAAGGCCTCCTGCAACGGGTGCAGCGTGCCGTCGTCGGCCGCGAGGCCCTCGATGGTGCTGACGGAGCACCCGTCGGCCTGCACGGCCAGCATCAGGCACGCACGCACGGGCTCGCCGTCGACCAGCACGGTGCACGCGCCACACACGCCGTGTTCACACCCCAGGTGCGTGCCGGTCAGGCCGAGGTCCTCGCGCAACGCGTCGGCGAGCGTCCGGCGTGGTTCGACGTCGACGTCGTGGCGCGTGCCGTTGACGGTGAATTCGGCTTTCATGCGGCGGCTCGCTTCCCGTGGGGCGTCAGGGCGCGGCGGACGAACTCGGCCGTCATCGCCCGCCGGTAGTCGGCCGACGCGTGGATGTCGCTCTGCGGCTGGGTTTCCGCCGCGGCGGCGGCCGCGACCGCGTCGAGGTCCGCGCCGTCGTTGAGCAGCCGCTCGGCTTCCGCGGGCCGCAGCGGCACCCCGCCGACGCCGCCGATCGCCAGCCGCCACCGGCCCGCGACCTCCGCGGCGACTACGAGCACGAGGCCGAAGTCGCCGTGCCGCCGGGAGAACTCCGCGAACCCCCACCGCGACGGCACCGGCAGGTCGATCGCGGTGATCATCTCGTCGTCCGCGAGCGTGGTTTCCAGTGGCCCGGCGAAGAAGTCTGTGGCCACCTCGGAGCGCTGCCCGCCGGGCCCGGCGATGTGGACCCTCGCCTCCAGCGCCGCGGCGACCACCGGCAGCTCGGCCGACGGGTCGGCGTGTGCGATGCTGCCGCCGCTCGTGCCGCGCGAACGGATCGCCGTGTGGCCGATCCAGCGCGCGGCCTCGGCCAGCAGCGGGTGGTGCGGCTGCTCCAGCAAGCGCGCGTGCCGCACCAGGGCACCGAGCCGCACGCCGTCGTCGGTCGGCGTGATCGCGGCCAGGCCGGGGATCCGGTTGACGTCCACGAGCACCCGAGGGCGGGCCATGCGCAGCGCGAGCACCGGCATCAGGCTCTGCCCGCCGGCGAGGAGCTTGCCGTCCCCGTCGGCGTCGGCGAGCGTCCGCACGGCCTCGTCGACGCTGCGCGCCCGGACGTAGTCGAACGGGGCGGGTTTCACGTCGGCACCTCCTTCGGCCAGCTGTCCTCGAACTCGGTGTCCAAAGTGGTCTCCCAGGGGCCTTCGAACAACGTGTCCAGAGCCAGCTTCGAATACCGCAACGAAGACGGTGAGAATCCGGCGATCTCGCGCGCCCACTCGAACGCCGCGTCGAGGTCGCCGAGCCGGTCGACGAGCCCCCGGGCGTGGGCGAGCGAAGCGTCGAGCCGGTCGCAGCCCAGCAGCATCGCGCGCGCCGCACCGCCGCCGGCCAGCAGCGCGAGGCGCCGGACCGTCCACGGGTCGACGACCAGCCCATTGCGCGCGGTCGGCACCGCGAACACCGCGGACGGTGCGGCCACCCGCAGGTCGCAGGCGATCGCGAGCTGGGTGCCCGCGCCGATGGCCGGGCCGTTGACAGCCGCGAGCACCGGCACGGGCAGCGCCGTGATGCTGTGCAGGGCGGCGTACAGCGCGGTGCGGAAACCGTCGCCGTGCACACCACGCAGGTCGGCTCCGGCACAGAAGCTCGTGCCCCGGCCGGTGATCACCAGCGCGCGCACGCGAGGACCGACGTCCTCAACGGCGGCACGCAGGTCGTCGAGGTGCTCGACGTCGAGTGCGTTGCGCCGCTCGTGCCGGTCGATCGCGACGACGCCGACGTCGTCGCGGACCTCGGAGGTGATCATCGCAGCGCCTCCCAGATCGCGGCCGGTGTCAGCGGCAGGTGCGTGACCTGCACGCCCAGCGCGTCGGTGATCGCCCCCGCGAGCACCGCGTTCGGGCCGAGCGTGCCGCCTTCGCCGACCCCGCGGACACCGAGCGGGTTGTCCGCGGGGTGCGACAGGTGGCCGATCACGAGCTCCGGCACCTCGGCACTCGTGGGCATCAGGTAGTCCATCAGCGTGCCCGTGGAGAGGTTGCCGCCCTCGTCGTAGATGAGGTGCTCGTACAGCGCGCCGCCGATGCCCTGCGCGATCGAGCCGGCGATCTGGCCTTCGACGACCTGCGGGTTGATCACCGTGCCGGCGTCCTCCACGCACACGTACTTGAGGATCTTCAACGCGCCCGTCGCCCGGTCCACCTCGACGACCGCCGCCTGCGCCCCGGCCGCGAACGCGCCGCGGATCGGGTCGTAGAACTGCGTGGCCTCGAGGCCGGGCTCGATGCCCTGCGGCAGCCGGTTGGACTCCAGGTAGGCAACGCGTGCCAGCTCCGCCAGGGTGCCCAGCGGCTTGGCCTCTCCGGCGACGCGCACGTCACCGTCCACGAGGCTGAGATCGTCCACATTGGCCTCGTACAGCTCGGCCGCGAGCCGCAGGATCTTCTCCCGCACGGTGACCGCCGACCGGTGGGCCGCGCCGCCGCCGATCACGGCTTGGCGTGAGGAGAACGCGCCGAAGCCCCACAGCGATTCGTTCGTGTCGCCGATCCGCACCTCGACGTCCGCATAGGACACCCCGACCGTGTCCGCGACGATCTGCGCCACGGTCGTCTCGAGGCCCTGCCCCTGCGACGTCACGCCGGACAGCACGGTGACCCGGCCGTCGGGGTTGACGCGCACGGTGCACGCGTCGTGGCCGGTGCGGAACGGCATCCGCGGCCCGGCCGCGGCCGCGCGCCCGAGACCGGTAAGCTCGTTGTAACAGGCGAGCCCGAGGCCGATCGGGTTCTCACCCTCCTCGCGCCGGCGCCGCTGCTCCGCCCGGAACTCGTCGTAGCCGATCGATTCGACGGCCTTCTCCAGGCATTCCCCGTACCAGCCGGAGTCGTCGACCAGCCGCGACGGCATGCGGTACGGGATCTCCTCCGGCGTGATCAGGTTCCGCCGCCGGATGTCCAAAGCGGACAGTCCGAGCTCGGCCGCCGCCGCGTCGAGCACCGTCTCCATCGCGAACACGCTCGCCGGCCGGGCCACCCCGCGGTAGGGCCCGGACGGTGCGGTGTTCGTCGCGACGCCCCGCACGGTGCAGCGGTAGTGCTGCAGCCGGTACGGCCCGGACAGCAGCCCGCCGGCCATCAGCGGTTCGATCCCGGCCGTCCACGGGTAAACTGAGTACGCGCCGACGTTGCAGGTCACGTCCGCGTCGAGCGCCACCAGCTCGCCGTCGGCCGTGAACCCGGCCTTCACGACGTAGCGGTGGTCGCGCGCGTGCGTGGCCGCGAGCAGGTGCTCGGCGCGGTCCTCGACCCACTTCACGGGCGTGCCGCGCAGCTGGCGCGCGATCACGCACAGCGCGACGTCCTCCGGGTACACCACGGCTTTCACGCCGAAGCCGCCGCCGACGTCCGGCGCGATCACCCGCACGTTGCCCTCGGGAATGCCGAGCAGCTCCGCGATCATGTTTCGCGCGATGTGGGGAACCTGCGTGCCCGACCACAACGTGAGCTTGTCGTCGGCCGGGTCCCACAGCGCGACCCCCGCTCGGCACTCCATGGGGTTGCCGGCGTGACGGTTGGTGATCAGCTCGCGTTCGACCACGAGGTGCGCCCCGGCCAGCGCGTCGGGCACCTCTCCGGTGTCGAAGGTGCGCTCCAGCAGCACGTTGTCCGGCGCTTCGGCGTGCAGCGGCTCGGTCGGCGGCAGCCACGCCGTGACGTTCACGGGCAGCGGCTCGTAGTCGACGTCGATCAGCTCCAGCGCGTCTTCGGCGCGGTAGCGGTCGGCGGCGACGACGGCGGCCACGGGCTCACCCGAGAACCGCACCTTGTCCCGGGCCAGCAACGGCTGTTCGGTCTCCACATAGGACGGAAGAGCCGACAACGCCCGCAGCGGCACGGTCGCGAACTCCGGCTGGTCGCCGGTGAACACGTCGGCCCGCTCGCGCGCGGCCGACGCGTCCAGGCGGGTGATCCGCGCGTGGCCGAACGGGCTGCGCAGGAACGCGACGTGCCGCATCCGGGGCAGCTGCAGATCGGAGACGTACCGCCCGCGCCCGGTGATCAGCCGCACGTCTTCCTTGCGGCGCACGACCTTTCCGATGGCGCCGGCCGGCTTCTCCTCCATGGTCGTCACGGCATCGTGTAGCCGCCGTTGACCGACACGATCTGTCCCGTGGTCCAGGACGAGAGCGGGGAGGCCAGCAGCAGCACGGTCGGGGTGACGTCCTCGGCCCGGCCGAGGCGGCGCAGCGGGTAGGCGGACAGGATCTTCTTCATCTTGGCGTCGTCGGCGTGTCCGGTGTGGTCGTCCAGACTGGACGTCTGCACGAGCGCGATCGAGACGGCGTTCGCTCGGATGACGTGGCGCGCCAGCTCCTTCGCGAGCGACTTGGTCAGGCCCACCGTGGTCGAGCGCGTGGTGGCGGTGACGAGCAGCCGGGACTCGCCGACGCGGCCGGAGTCGCCCATGAGGTTCACGATCGCGCCGCCGCCGGCCTCGACCATCTTCTTGGCCACGGCCTGCGTGATCCGCAGCGTGCCCTCCACCGTCACGCCGATCTGCGGCGCCCAGTCCTCTTCGGTGGTTTCGAGGAACGGCTTGCTCTGCGTGGCGGCCGCGTTGTTGACCAGCACGTCGATCGAGCCGAGCTGTGTCGCGACGTCGTCGATCGCGGTGCGCACGGAGTCGGCGTCGCGCAGGTTCGCGCCGACCGCGATGGCCTTCACGCCGAGCGCGGCCGCCTCCTTCGCCGCCGCTTCGGCACCGTCGGCCGAGGTGTTGTAGTGGAAGGCGACGTTGGCGCCCTCTTGGGCGAAGGCCATGCCGAGCGCGCGGCCGAGCCCCTGGCCCGCGCCGGTGACCAGCACGTTCTTGCCGTTGAGCTTGAGGTCCACGAGGTCCCCTTTCAGATGAACTCGAACCGGCGCTCGCCGGCGACGGTCACCACCCGGCCGAAGCGCAGGCCCGGGAAGTGCGCGGCGGCGACCGCGTCGGAGCTGTCGGTGAGCTCGTCGATCAGCCCGGCACGCACCTGGCGGGCCGCCGTGCGGTCGACGTCGAAGATCGCTTCCCACGTCGGGTCGGTCAGCTCCACTGTGGAGTGTGCGACGTCGCCGAGCAGCAGCGCGCGCTCGCCTTCGCTGGACACCACGAAGATCGTGGAGCCGGGCGTGTGGCCGGGCACGTGCCGCGAGTCGAGGCCGGGCGCGAGCGTGGTGTCCGAGGTGAATGGCTCCAGCCGCTCGGCCAGCGGCGACAGCTTGCGCACCGCGCCGGGTTCGGCGTCCGGGCTCTCGACGAAGTGCGCCCAGTCGTCGGCGTGCACGCGGTAGGTCGCGTTCGGGAACACGACCTGGCCCTTCTTGGTGGCCCAGCCGACGTGGTCGAAGTGCAGGTGCGTGAACACGACGTCGGTCACGTCGTCGGGAGCGACGCCGTGTTCACGCAGGCTTTCGAGGAACTGTCCGCCGTGGTACTTGTCGTTGTCGATCGTGCCGACGCCGGCGTCGACCAGCACCACGCGGTCGCCCGTGCGCAGCAGGAACCCGCCGAGCGTGAGGTCGAGGTCGCCACGTTCGTCGAGCAGGTGCTCGTGGCAGGCCCACGCGTCGGCGTCGCCCGGGCGGGTCAGGACCTCGCGGCCCGGCTCGCGCCCGTAGCCGTCGTAGACCGGTTCGATCCTCAGTGCCCCGACATTCATGACGGCACCACCAGCGTCCGCACGCCCTGTCCGGCGGCCATGGCGGTCAAGGCGTCCTCGATGTCCGCGAGCCCGCCGTGGCCGGTCACCATCGCGGCCAGGTCCAGGCGGCCGGCGCGGACGTCGTCGAAGTACCGCGGCAGGTCGTGGGCCGCGTCGAGTGAGCCGGCGACGCAGCCGACGAGGGTGCGGGCGAAGTGGAACAGCTCCAGCGCGCTGAACGACACCTGGTCGTCCTTGCCCCCGACGCCGACCACGCACGCCGTGCCGCCGCGGCGGGTCATGCCCCACGCGTCGCGGATCGTGCGGGCGGAGCCGACGCAGTCGAACGCGTAGTCCACGCCCTCGCCGCCGGTCAGCGCGCGCACGGCCTTCTTCGTCGTGTCGTCGGCCGGCACGAAGTGGTCCGCGCCGAGCTTGGTCGCGTACGCCGCCTTGGCGACGTTGCGGTCCACGGCGATCACGGTGCTCGCCCCGGCGAGTTTCGCGCCCTGGATGGCCGCCAGGCCGACCCCGCCGAGGCCCACGACCAGCACCGACGAACCCGGCGTGACCTGCGCGGTCTTCGTGACGGCTCCGACGCCGGTGGTCACCGCGCAGCCGAGCAGCGCGGCGTCGGCCGAGCTGATGTCCTCGGGCACCTTCACCGCGGCCGCCGCCGGAACGACGGTCTGCTCGGCGAACGAGCCGACCGTGAGCCCGGCGTAGACCGGGTTGCCGTCGGCGTCCTGGGCGTACGGCTCGGCACCGCGCGCGGACCCGTTCACGCACAGGTGGGCTTCGCCGCGTCCACAGTGGACGCATTCGCCGCACGGCGTGATCCACAGCAGGATCACGCGGTCGCCGACGCTGAGGTCCGTGACCTCCGCGCCGGCTTCCAGCACCGTGCCGCACGCCTCGTGGCCGAGCACGGCCGGCAGCTGCTGCGCGAGCACGCCGCGGGCCAGGGACAGATCCGAGTGGCAGACACCGGTCGCGTCGATGCGGACCCGCACGTCGCCGGGCCCGACGTCGCGCAGGCGGATGCGTTCCACGGTCATCGGCGCGCCGGTTTCCCGCAGCACCAACGCGTTGACTTCGGTCACAGCTGCACCGCCTTGATCTCCAGCACGTCTTCGATCCCGTAGTCGCCGATCTCGCGCCCGACGCCCGAGGCCTTGTAGCCGCCGAACGGCGCGCGCGGGTTGAACGGCGCGGCGTTGACGTCGACCTGGCCGGTGCGGATGCGCGCGGCGTGGTCGAGGGCGTGGTCCGGGTCCCCGGTCCACAGTGCACCGCCGAGCCCGTAGCGCGAGTTGTTGGCGATGGAGATGGCCTCGTCGTCCGACTCCGCGGCGAGGATCGCCAGCACGGGGCCGAAGACCTCTTCCTGCGCGAGCCGGGAGTCCGGGTCGACTCCGCTGTAGACAGTCGGCTGGACGTAGTACCCGCGTTCCGGCAGCTCCGCCGGGCCGGTGATCGCCCGGGCCTCGTCCGTGCGGAAGCTCTCGACTTCCTTGCGCTGCCCGGCCGAGATCAGCGGCCCGAGCCGCTCGCCCGGCACGTATTTCGCCGACGCGGCGGACGCGAGCTCTTCGACCTGCTGCAACCGGTCGGCCGGCACGATCAGGCGCGAGAGCGCGGTGCACGTCTGGCCGCCGTTGAGGTAGCAGTTGGCCACGGTGACCTTCACGGCCTTGGCGAGCAGCGCGTCGTCCACATCGGACAGCACGACGCTCGCGGACTTCCCGCCCAGCTCCAGCGTCACACCCTTGATCGTCTCCGCCGCGGCCGCCGCGACCTGCGCACCGACCGGTGTGGACCCGGTGAACGACACGTGGTCCACACTCGCGCTGCGCGTCAGCTGGTCGCCGACATCGCGCCCGCTGCCCGTGACCAGGTTGATCGTGCCGGCGGGGAAGCCCGCGGCGTCGAAGGCGCGCATCAGCTCGAACGCGGTGAGCGGCGTGAGCGCGGCGGGCTTCAGCACCACGGTGCAGCCGGCGGCCAGCGCGGGCGCGACCTTGACGATGATCTGGTGCAGCGGCAGGTTCCACGGCGTGATCGCGGCGACCACACCCACCGGCTCGCGCAGGATCACGGAGTTGCCGAGCTCGCGGCGGAACTCGAACTCGTCCAGCGCGTCGGCCGTCCGGGCGAGCACCGCCAGCGGCGTGTCGACGTGCAGCTTCCGCGCCACCGGCGGCGGTGAGCCCTGTTCGAGCGTGATGAGCTCGGCGAACCGGTCGGCGCGCTCGGTGATCACGTCGTGCAGGCGGCGCAGCGCGGCGGCGCGCTCGGTGGCGGGGGTGGTGGCCCAGCCGTCGAACGCCGCGTTCGCCGAGGCCACCGCGAGGTTGACCACGGCGGACGAGGCCTGCGTGACGACGCCCGCCGGTTCCTCGGTCGCCGGGTTCTCGACCTCGCAGTCGTCGCCGCCACCGGCGATCCACCGGCCGCCGACGTACAGGTGGGGCTCGCGCACCAGGTCACTCATTCGGTCCCCTTTCCCTTGCTCGCCACCAGGATCGCCAGCAGGGCCAGCACCAGGGCCACAGCCGCGACGGGCAGCGCGCGCTTCGCGATGGTGCCGCCGACGCTCGCCATCACGTCGAGCGGCTCGACGTCGTCGAGGTTCACGGCCTTGCCGTTGATGGGCTGGACGTTGGCCGGCTTGCCGGCGACTTCCGCCTCCAGCCGCTGCACGAACTGCCCGAGCAGCTTGCCGGTGACGTCGGCGATCACGCCGCGGCCGAACTGCGCGACCCGCCCCGACAAGGCGAGGTCCGTACGCACGTCCACTTTGGTCCCACTGCCCTGCGCGGTGAGGGTCGCGGTCACGGTGGCGGCCGCGTTGCCCTGGCCGCCGACGTCCTTGCCCTCGGCCCGCAGCACCGCTCGGTGGGCGCTGTCGTCCTTCTCGACGAAGCGCGCCGTCCCTTGGTACCTCGCGGAAACGGGGCCCACCTTGATCTTCACCGCGCCCTGGTACACGCCGTCCTCGACGCCGAGCAGCGCCGCACCGGGCATGCACGGCGCCACGCGTTCGAGGTCCGTCAGCACTCGCCAGGCGTCGTCGACCGGGAGGTCGACGGTGAAGGTATTGGAGAGGTCCACGCACACCACCTTACTAATTAACGTTAGTTTGTAGACTACGAGCACGGCCGCTCCCGGTCAACCCGGGGCGGCGCGCGTCACGCGTCGATCAGGCGTTCCTGCAGGCGGAAGCGCATGATCTTGCCCGAGCCGGTGCGGGGGATCGCGTCGATCTCGACGATCCGCTCGGGCACTTTGAAGTGCGAAAGCTCCTCCCGGCACGCGGCCAGCAGCGCCGGCTCGTCGAGCTTGCCCGGCCGTTCGGGCACGACGAACGCGACGGGCACCTCGCCCAGGTCGGCGTGCTTGCGCGCGACCACGGCCGCATCGGCCACCCCGGGCACCTTCAGCAGCACCGCCTCCACCTCGGCGGGGTAGATGTTCTCCCCGCCGCGGATGATGAGTTCCTTGGTGCGCCCCGAAATCGTGAGGAACCCGTTGGCGTCGCGCCGCCCGAGGTCACCCGTGCGGTACCAGCCGAGCCGCAGCACCTCGGCGCTCGCCTCGGCGCGGTTGTGGTAGCCCTGCATGATGTTCGGGCCGCTGACCCACAGCTCGCCCTCGTCGCCGACACCCACGTCCTCGCCGGTCACCGGGTCGACCAGCCGCACGCCGACGCCGGGCAGCGGCAGCCCGCACGAGCCCAGCACGCGGCCGCCGCCCGGCGTGTTCATGGTGACCATTGTGGACGTTTCGGTGATGCCGTAGCCCTCCAGCAGCTGCACCCCGAACTCCTGCTCGAACTCGGCGTTGAGCGCGGCCGGCATGATCGCGCCGGCGGACACGCACATCCTGAGCGTGGTGCTGTGGAAGCCTTTTCCGCGCGCGCCGTGGAGCAGGTACTGGAACATCGTGGGCACGCCGGGCATGAACGTGAAGGGCTCCTCGGTCAGCAGCTCCAGCACCCGCGACGTCGTGAACCGCGGCAGGATCCGTTCCGTGGCACCGACGGCGAAAACGCCGAGCACGCACAGGTCCAGCGCGTAGGAGTGGAACAGCGGCAGCGGGCAGAGCACCCGGTCGGCCGGCGTCAGCCCGACGATCGGCGCCCAGCACGCGGCGACCACCCACAGGCAGCTGCGCTGCGTCAGCAGCACGCCCTTGGGCCGGCCGGTGGTGCCGGACGTGTAGAGCATCCACGCGACGTCGTCCAGCCCGAGGTCGTCGCGGGGCGAGCTCTTCGGTTCCGTGGTCGCGAACTTCTCGTACGACCGGGCGTCCGGCGGGACGGCCCCGTCGGTGACCAGCAGGACCAGCGTGTCGACGCCGCGCGCCGCGACCATCGTGCGGACGTGGTCGAGGTGCGCGTCGTCCGTGATCACCACACGGGCGGCGCTGTCGCCCAGCTGGTAGGCCACCTCGGCCGGCGCCGCGTTCGGGTTCGCGCACACCCCGACCGCACCCAGCCGGGTCGTCAGCAAGTACGACTCGGCCGTCTCCACGCTGTTGTCCAGGTAGATCAGCACGCGATCGCCGTGCACCACACCCTCGTCCACGAGGTTCCCCGCGAGCCGCCGCGTGCGTTCCGCCAGGTCCGCGTAGGTGACGGACCGGCGGTCGTCGTAGAACGCGACCTTCCCGCCGAAGCGCGCCGCGTGCCCGACCAGCAGCTGGGGGATGGGACGGATCAACTCGACTCTGAGCATCGGCATCTCCACCACGATATTAACTAATGATAGTTAGTTGCTGGAGTGTAGAGAGCGGCCGGAGCCGAGGCAAGGTGTGTTCGCTACGCCAAACCGGCGACGCGCAGCGCGTACTCGCTGTACTTCGCCGCGACTTCTTCGGCCGTGAGGGGGCCGTCTTCACGGAACCAGCGGGCGATACTCACGCACATCTCGAGAATCCCGAACGCGGCGAGCGTCGCCGACTCCCGATCCGCGCCGCCCGCTTCCTCGATGAGGCTCCGGAACGCCTGCGCGTGGCGGCGGCGCAGCTCCAGCACGTTGCTGCGCGCGGGCTCTTCGAGGCTGGCAATGTCACGGTTGACGACGAGAGCCTCACGGCGGTGGGTGGCGTGGCGCAACGCGTACACGCGCGTCGCGTTCCGCAGCCGCTCGGCGACGTCGTCGACGCCCTCGACCGCTTCCTCGTAGTCGGCCCAGACCTGCTCGGTGGTGTCGGCGACGATGTCGCGCAGCAGATCCTGCTTGGCGCGCATGTGGTTGTACAGGCTGGGCGTGCGGATCTTGAGCTCCGCCGCGATCTGACTGAGGGCCGTGCCGTGGTAGCCGCGCTCGGCGAACAGCGTGAGGGCGGCGTCCCGGACCGCGGCCGGGCTCACCGTCGTCTTCGCTTCGGACTTGCCGACCGCCCCTGGAGCCATGGGTCCATGATTCCAGCTCCCCGAAGCGGCGAGCGCAGTCACCCGACCGGGACCGGAACCAACTTCGCGAACCGGACACTTGTCTTACTTACGAGCGTTAGCTAGCCTCTGTCCACTTTGAAAGGAGCAGTCCATGCCGACTCCCTCCCCCTCCTCTTTGGACACCGAGTTTGCGCAGGTCGAAGCCACGCCCGCGTTCCAGACGCTCGTGCGATCGCGGCGCCGGTTCGTGGCCGTCGCGCTCACGGCCGGCCTCGGCTGGTTCGCGCTGTTCCTCGTGCTCGTCGCGTGGCTGCCGGGCTCGCTGGGCTCGTCGGTGTTCCGCGGCTTGACGCTCGCGTACGCGCTCGGCTTGAGCCAATTCGCGCTGGTCGGGGTCATCACGTGGGCCTACCTGCGCCGCTCGGCCCGGGTGTTCGACCCGCTCGAGGCGGCCGCGCTCGGCCGCACCGCGGTGGTGGCCCGGTGAACGCCGTGCGGCTCACCGCGTTCGCGGTGCTGATCGTGGTGACGCTGGTGGTCACGTTCTTCGCGGCCCGCCGGACCAGCACGACCACCGAATACCTGGCCGCGGGCCGCGGGATTTCCGCGGCGCAGAACGGCTTCGCGGTGGCGGGCGACCTGATGTCCGCCGCGACCTTCCTCGGGTTCACCGGGCTGATCTTCCTCAGCGGCTTCGACGGCTGGGTGCTGGCGATCGCCGCGGCCGTCGCGTTCCTGCTCGTACTGCTGGTCTTCGCCGAGCGCATGCGCAACGCGGGCCAGTTCACCGTCGCCGATGTGCTGTCGTACCGGCTGCGCGCGCGGCCCGTGCGCGCGATGACGGCGTCGGCGAACCTGTTCATCGTCACCATCTACCTGATCGCGCAGCTGGTGGGCGCCGGTGTGCTGATCCGGGCGCTGACCGGGCTCGCGTTCACGCCGGCGGTGATCATCACGGGCGCCGCGATGCTCCTGTACGTGGTGTTCGGCGGCATGCTCGCCACAACCTGGGTGCAGATCATCAAGGCCGCGCTGCTGATGGCGGCCGGGCTGGCCCTCGCGGTCGGGGTGCTGAGCCAGGTCGGCTGGAACCCGATCAGCCTGTTCGACCGCGCCGCCGCGGCACACCCGCTCGGCGACGCGTACCTCGCGCCCGGCGGTTCGCACCGCACCCCGCTGAACACCGTCGCCGCGGCGGTCGCGTTCGTGATCGGGACGGCCGCGCTGCCGCACATCCTGATCCGCTTCTTCACCGTGCCCGACGCGAAGACGGCCCGGGCGTCGGTGGGCTGGGCGATCGGGCTGATCGGCACGTTCTTCGTGCTCACGTCGATCATCGGCTACGGCGCTCGCGCGCTGCTCGGGTCCGCGGGCGAGAAGCCGGCCGGGCCGGGGGCGAACCTCGCGGCGCCGCTGCTCGCGCAGCACCTCGGAGGCGGGCCGGACGCGTTCGGCGGCCAGGTGTTCATGGCGTTCGTCGGCGCGGTCGCGTTCGCGACGATCCTGGCGGTCGTCGCCGGGCTGGTGCTGTCGGCGTCGGGTTCGGCTTCGCACGACCTGTGGTCGAACGTGATCCGGCGCGGCGACGCGACCGAGCGGGAGCAGAAGCTCGTGGCGCGGCTGTCGTCCGCCGTGATCGGCGCGATCGCGGTGGCGGTGACGCTGGTGGCGGGGCCGAACTTCAACGTCGCGTTCCTCGTGGGGCTCGCGTTGTCCGTCGCGGCGAGCGCGAACTTCCCGGCGCTCGTGCTGGCGTTGTCGTGGCGCGGGTTCACCACGTGGGGCGCGTTGGCCGGCATCGCGAGCGGGCTGGTGAGCTCGGTGGTGCTGATCGTGCTGAGCCCCGCGGTGTGGCCGGGCGGGGCGGCGCACGCGCCGTTCCCGTTGGACTACCCGACGCTCGTGTCGATCCCGCTGGGCTTCCTCGGCTGTGTCGTCGGGTCGAAGCTGAGCCGGGCGCGCGAGGACGACACGAAGTTCACCGAGCTGCGCGTGCGGGCGGCGACGGGCCTCGGCGCGGAGTGATCAGGCCGCGGCCGCGCGGCGCAGGGAGCCGTAGGTGCTGCCGAAAGCGCGGTATTCGATGGCGACGTCGACCGCGTCGAGCAGGGCCTGGCGCAGGCCGGGGCGGGTCAGGTCGGCCGCGTCGATGCCGAGGCGGACCAGTCCGCCTCGGCGGGCGGCGCGGGCCGACGCCAGCACGAGGGCGAAGCAGCGGACCGTTTCGGTGCGGTGTGACTGGCTCGTGAACTCCTGCACGCGCGCCCGCCGCACCTCGCCCGTCACGAGGTCACGGACGGAACCCGCGTCGGCGCAGAGCGTGAAACCGTGTTCCCGCAACGCTTGCAGCGTGCCCTGCGAAGCGAGCCAGCGGGGCGGCGCGAAACCGTCGACGGCGACGCCGGTGGTGTCGAGCGCGGCCTTCGCGGCGATCAGGCGCAGGCGCGCCTCGTGCGCGGGCAGCGCGGCGAATTCCGCGCGGCGGCCGAGCTGGACGGTGCGGTGCGTCGGCGTGATGCGGTGGTCGTAGCCGTGCAGCAGCACCGAGTCGCCCGCGGCGGCGCGCGTGCGCACCCACGCGGTCACGGGACCGTCCTCGGTCCGCGCGACGTGCAGGATCGACAGCGGCACCCGCCGCCGCTCCAGCTCCGACGCGAGGTCGGCGCAGCGGTGCAGCGTGCGCGGGGTGGCCCCGGACAGCGATACCAGCAGGCGAGCATCCACGTGTCCCATTGCGCCTCAGCCCGGTGGCGCGTGCCTGACAACGCCGTGAACTGCACAGAAAGGACACATGAGAGTTACGCAGTGTCAGGCTTTGGTGGCCTCCACCAACCGGCTCACGGCCATCGCGATCCGGCCGCGGAGGTCAGGGTCGGTGATCACGCCACCGGACGCGGTGTGGCGCGGGATCGGGATGCGCGCACAGGCGTCTTCGATGATGCGCGCGCCGGCGTAGGTGAGGACTTTGCGCAGGGACTCGTGGGCGTCCGCGCCGCCGGTCGGGGCCGCCACGGACGACGCGTTGATCCACGACACGGGCTTGCCGTAGATCTCGCCGCCGCCGACGGTCCAGTCCAGCAGGTTCTTGAACGACCCCGGCAGGCCGCCCGCGTACTCCGGCGTGCAGATCAGCACGCCATCGGCCGCCCCGACCTCCGCGCGCAACGCCACCACGGCCGGGTGCAGGGGATCTTGGTCGTCGTCGGGGTTGAAGTGCGGAAGGTCGCCGAGGCCCGCGTAGACCTTGGACTCGGTGAACCCCGCAGCGGTCCCGATCACCGCCGCGTTCACCGAACCGCCCCGCAGACTGCCACAGATGAGCAGGATCACGGGCGCCAGTCTGCCAGTGAAAGTCGAGTCGGCCGCCTGTTTTCTGCCTCACTCATGAAGTGATCACACCGCGGACAAGCCCTCGCCCTTCCGGCGGGGCCTCCCCGTCCCAGCTTATCGACGCCGGCGCCCGAAAAACGGCGCGTACAGGACCTGTGGACAAGTGCGGCTCGGGTGGATAGGTGTGGACAAGTCTGAGGACGGAGTTGCCAGAAGTCGGGCGAACCGCGAGGAACGTCGAGTCACCACCAGGCGATCCCCGGCCCTCCCCTGCGCTCGCCCTGCCTCCGTGGCCGGACGGCGAGCGGCCGGGCTGTTGGGGCCGAGCGGTAAACCCGGCCCAGGCGGTCGCGCCGATCGCCACGAGCAAAGACGGCGTGAGGTGCTCTCCGGGAAGTACTGCGTAACAGTCAGTTGGTGTTGTCGCTTCCCGCCGGCTCCTCACTCTCGATCAGCCGGCGGGCGAAGCGATCACGACCAGACGATCTCCAACACCTTCCCCTGCGCGCGTCCCGCTTCGGCGGAGGGGCGGCGGGTCGCCGGGTCGAGGGGGTTCTGGCCGATGGCCGCGAGGGAGGCCTCGTCGGGTTCCACGACGGCAACGGCAGCACCGCCGGCGCGCAGCGAGGCCACGACGTCCGCGAAGGGCTTTTCCGTGGGGAACACGTCGGCCGAGCCCAGCGGCATGACCACGAGCACCCGGCCGTAGCCCGCGGCGTAGTCGGCGTTGTCGGCGGAGCGCACACCGCCGTCGACGTAGCGGTGGCCCTCGATCGAGACCGGCGGCCAGATGCCCGGCACGGCGCAGCTGGCGGCGACGGCGTCGACCAGCGGAACGCCCGAGTCGTTGCGGAAGACGCGGGGCTCGCCGGAGGCGGCGTCGACGGCCACGATCGCCAGCTCGCGGGTGGGCCACTCGTGCGAGGGCAGCCGCGCCTCGATCACCGAGCGGCGGCGGGACTCGGGCACCGTCGAGGCCGCCAGCGCGAACTCGCCGACCGCGCGCCGGACCTCGAGCACCGAGCCGGCCGACACGGCGGCGCCGAACTGCTCGCCGAACTTCTCCAGGTCCACCTCGACCGGGATCTCCGGGGACTGGCGCGCCGGGTCGGTCTGGCGGACGTACAGCTCGCCCAGGCTCAACCCGCTGCCGATCTGCGCCGCGACGGTCGAACCCGCCGAAGTGCCGACGATCAGGTCGGCCCCGCTGACGTCACGCCCCGCGTCGGCCAGGCCCGCCAGCAGGCCCGTCATCCACGCGATTCCGGCGACCCCGCCGCCGCCCAGTACCAAAGCCTCGCTCATGGCCCCCAGTCTGCCAGCGACCACCGACAGTTTCAGGCGCCCGGCCAGTCGGCCAGCGAAAGCCCGCTGATCCGCTCGTAGGCCTCGACGTACCGCGCGCGCGTGGCGGCCACGACGTCGTCCGGCAGCGGCGGCGGCTGGGTGTTCGACGCACGGTCCCAGCCGGACGGACCGGTGAGCCAGTCGCGCACGTACTGCTTGTCGAACGACGGCTGCGCGTGGCCGGGCTCGTAGCCCTCGGCCGGCCAGTAGCGCGACGAGTCGGGCGTGAGGACCTCGTCGGCGAGGACGAGCCGGCCCTCGGCGTCGAGGCCGAACTCGAACTTCGTGTCCGCCAGCAGGATGCCGCGCTCGGCCGCGAACTCGGCGCCGCGGCGGTAGATGGCGAGCGTCGCGTCGCGGACCTCGGTCGCGCGCGGAGCGCCGATCTGCGCGGCGACCGTTTCGAACGACACGTTCTCGTCGTGCTCGCCCAGCTCGGCCTTCGTGGCCGGCGTGAAGATCGGCTCGGGCAACCGCGCCGACTCGACCAGGCCGCCCGGCAGCTCGACGCCGCAGACCGAGCCGCTGCGCTGGTAGTCCGAGAAACCCGACCCGGTGAGGTACCCGCGCGCGACGGCCTCCACCGGCAGCATGTCCAGGCGCCGCACGAGCAGCGCCCGGCCGAGGACCTCGGCGGGGATGCGCGGGTCGTCCCAGGCCACGAGGTGGTTCGGGATGAGGTCGGCGAGCTGGGTGAACCAGAACACGCTCATCGCCGTGAGGACGCGGCCCTTGTCGGGGATGGGCGTGTCCAGCACGAAGTCGTACGCCGAGATGCGGTCGGACGTGACCAGCAACAGGTGGTCGTCCCCCACGGCGTAGAGCTCCCGGACCTTGCCGGCGGCGATCTTCGGGTATTCGGCGAGCGTCGTCACGGCTGCACCCTAACCCGAGGCCGTCGGAACCGAGGATGATGCAGGTCATGCGCTACCGCTGGATCTCGTTCACCACCGACTACGGCCTGCGCGACGGCTTCGTCGCGGCCTGCCACGGGGTGATCGCGCGCCTGGCGCCCGACGTCCGGGTGCTCGACGTGACGCACCTCGTGCCACCGCACCAGGTGCGCCCGGGCGCGGCGGTGCTGGCGCAGACCGTGCCCTCGCTGCCCGATGCCGTGCACCTGGCCGTGGTGGACCCCGGCGTGGGGACCACCCGGCGCGGACTGGTCGTCGTCACCCCCCGAGGTCCGCTGGTCGGGCCCGACAACGGGCTGCTCCTGCCCGCCGCGGCCGCCCTCGGCGGTGTGACCGAGGCCTACGAGATCGACGTGCCCGGCCCGGCGTCGGCGACCTTCCACGGCCGCGACGTGTTCGCCCCCGCCGCCGCGCGCCTCGCGCTCGGGGCCGAACCCGCGAGCTTCGGGCCCGAGGTCGACGACCTGGTCCGGCTGCCGGAGCCGTTGATCGCCGCGTTCCCCGGGAAGCTCGTGTCGGACGTGCTGACGGTCGACCACTTCGGCAACGTCCAGCTCGCCGCCACCCCCGCCGACCTGGAGCTGACCGGGCTCGCCGGCGGCGTGACGGTCCACAGCGAACGCGTCGCGGTGTCCGCGACGATCGGGCGGACGTTCGGCGACGTGCCCCCGGGCGCGAACCTGGTTTTCACCGACTCCGCCGGCCACCTGGCGGTCGCCGTCAACGGCGGATCCGCTGCTGCCGTGCTGAATTTGGGCGCCGCCGAGGAATGCACGATCACCGCTTCCCCCGCCGGCTGAGCAGAACGCCGCCTTGTCAACGCCCGCACCGAGAGGCGAGTGTGGACGAAAAATGGGGAGGCACGAATGGCGGCGTTGGTTTCCCACGGCAACAAGGTCATTTCCGCGGGGTTCTTCCGCGACGACGAGCTCGATTTCGCGACGCGCGGGGTGCTCGGCCGAGCGGTGCGCGGGGCGAGTGAGGTCGGCGAGGTGCTGGCGACGATCGCCCGCGTCGGCCGGCAAGCGGACTGGGCGCGCGAATGGGAACGGACCGCGGCCCGCGTCCAGGAAGAAGCCCTGAAGGCGCGCGAAGCCGGGCACCTGGTCAGCGCCGGCTCCCACTACCTGCGCGCGGCGACGTACTGGGCCTGCGTCGTCGACGGACTGTCCACAGGGGACGACACCGCCGCGTTGACCGAAGCGTTCCGCCACCACCGGGAATGCTGGGAAGCCGTGGTCGACTGCTCCGACGGCGCCTTCCTCCGCGTCCCGGTTCCCTACGAAGGCACAGAGCTGCCCGGCTACCTCCTGCGCCCCGACGCCTCCGGCACCGCACGCCGGACGCTCGTCATCACCAACGGCAGCGACGGCGCCCTCAGCGACCTGTGGACCTCCGCCGCCGCCGGCGCGCTGGCTCGCGGCTGGAACGCCTTCCTCTACGACGGCCCCGGCCAGCAGTCGATGCTGTTCGAGAGCGAAACGTGTTTCCGCCACGACTGGGAAGCCGTGCTCACCCCGGTCGTCGACACGCTCGTCGACCGTCCGGACGTCGCCGAGCTCGCCGGCTACGGCATCAGCCAGGCCGGCTACTGGCTGCCCCGTGCGCTCGCGTTCGAGCACCGCCTGGCCGCCGCGGTGCTCGACCCGGGTGTGGTCGACGTGTCGGCGTCGTGGATGCACCCGCTGTCCAGGGGCATGCGGTCGGCGCTCGCGCACAGCGAGCGCGACGCGTTCAACCGCGACATGGGCCTCGCCGTCCGCCTGCCGGGCCTGCGCCGCACCCTGACGTTCCGGGCGCGGCCGTACTCGCACGAGGACTGGTACGACCTGTTCAAGGCCGTCGAGAAGTACCGGCTGGACGAGGAAACCGTCGCCGCCATCAGCACACCCCTGCTCATCACCGACCCCGACGACGAGCAGTTCTGGCCCGGTCAGTCCAGCCGGCTCGCCGAGCTGGTGCGCGGGCGCGGCGGCCGCGCCGACCTGCTGCGGTTCACCGTCGAGGAGGGGGCCAACGAGCACGTGCAGCCGATGGGCCGGTTGCTCACCGAGAACCGGATGTTCGACTGGCTCGAAGAGCTGGTGCCACCACGGCCGGCGTGAAGCTGAACACGTCACCCGGATCCCAGACCTCCTTGAGCCGCGCGAGTTCCGTGGCCGTGGCCGGTTCGTAGCAGGACGACGCGTCGACGTGGCTCGTCGGCAGGAACGTCCTCAGTGGACCGCCCGCGCTCCACTCCGAAACGGCGTCGTAGACGTGCGCCTGTGACCCGGGGGTGGTGCCGGGGTAGGCCGACGTGAACAGGTTCAGCCGCGCCGCGCGGTGCCCGACGGCGTTCGCGATCGCCGGCCGGTCGGCCAGCGCGCCGCCGAGGTGGCGCAGCTCCAGCATGAACGGCGCGTGCGGGTCCACGAGCGAGGGCACGACCTCCAGCGCATCTTCGCCGGTCAGCGCGACGCTCTCGCTGTCGACCGGCATCGGGCCCACCGGATCCGCGTGGATCGAGCCGAGGTCGGTCAGCGGCATCGTTTTCACCGTGTCGAGGAACGGGCCCGCCGTGATCAGCGGCTCGACGAACCGCCGGCCGGCGTCCGCGGCGCCGAGGTAGGCCACGCGCAGGTGGCAGCAGAACCGGCCCCGCAGCGGCTCGGGCACGCCCGGCACGTCCGGGAAGGCGAGGAACGCGAGCGACAGGCTCAGCTCCCGCGGCGCCGTCGCCAGGCTCGACCGGAACCGCTCGATGACCACCGGCGCGCGCTCGGCGGTGAAGAACAGGCCGCCGCCGTAGAGCTCGGGCAGCGGCACCAGGCGGGTTTCCAGCGCCGTGACCGCGGCGAGGTTGCCACCGCCGCCGCGCAGGGCCCAGAACAGCTCGGGGTGCTGCTCGGCGGTGACGGTGAGCTCGCGGCCGTCGGCCGTCACGACCTCGAGGCGGCGCACGTGGTCGGCGGCGTACCCGTGGCGCCGGCCGAGCATCCCGAGGCCGCCGCCGAGGCTGTAGGAGACGAAGCCGACGCCGGGCGCGGACCCGACCGGTGCGGTCAGGCCGTGTGCGGCGGTGGCGGCGAGCACGTCGCCCGCGGTGGCGCCGGCCGAAACGCGCGCGACCTGCCGGCGCGGATCGACCTCGACGCGGTTCAGGCTCCGCGTGGTGACGAGCAGGCCGCCGCCCATCGAGCGGTGCGCGCCGTGGCCGGTCGCCTGCACGTCGACGGCCAGCCCGTGCTCCGCGGCGAAGCGCACGCCCGCGACCACGTCGGACTCGGCCCCGGCCGCCACCACCACCTCGGGCCGGTGGTCGAGCGCGCGGTCGAACCCGGCCCGTTCCCGGTCGTATCCCACGTCGCCCGGAAAATAGACGCCGCCCTTGACCCGCGCGGTGAGCTCCCCGGCTCCACCCATCTCGGCTTCCTCGCTCTCGCCTCGAGCGTGAATGCGATGAAGTGCGGGGCCGAGACTACGCCCCGGAACTCTCCGGTCAAGTCACCGAATTTCGTGATACGCGCGAACGATTCGGGGAAATTGCCGAGAGCGCTCAGAGCACCTGCGAAAGGAACTGCTGCAACCGCGGGCTGCGCGGGTTGTCGAAGATCTGGTCCGGGCTGCCCTGCTCCACGATCCGGCCCGCGTCCATGAACGCCACATCGTCGGCGACGCTGCGAGCGAAGCCCATTTCGTGCGTGACCACGATCAACGTGAGGCCCCGCTCGGCCAGGCCCGCCATGAGGTTCAGCACGCCTTTGACCAGCTCGGGGTCCAGCGCGGAGGTGGCCTCGTCGAACAGCATCACCTCGGGGTCCATCGCCAGCGCCCGCGCGATGGCCACGCGCTGCTGCTGCCCGCCGGAGAGCGCCGACGGCCGGTACGGGGCCTTGTCCTCCAGGCCGACCTCGGCCAGCCGCGCGTGCGCGATCGCCGTTGCGTCCTCTTTGGACAGTTGCTTCACGCTCCGCAGCGGCAGCACGATGTTGTCCAGCACGCTGCGGTGACCGAACAGGTTGAAGTGCTGGAACACCATGCCCACGCGCTGGCGCAGCACGTCCGGGTTCGAGTGGATCACGCTGGTGCCGTCGAGCAGCAGGTCGCCGCTGTCGGGTTCCTGCAGGCGGTTGACGCAGCGCAGCAACGTGGACTTACCCGAGCCCGAAGGCCCGATGACACACGTCGTGCGGCCGCTGGGCACGCTCAGGTCCACGCCGCGCAGGACTTCGAGCGTGCCGAAGCTGACGTGGATGTCGCGCAGCTCCACACTGGACGAACGCACGGCGGTGGTCACAGGCTCACCCTCTCGGTGTTCACGAGCGACAGGTTGCTGCCGCCGTCGTCGCCGGGGTCGGCGCGGACCTTGCGGCCGGTCTGCAGGCGCTTGTCGATGTAGTTCACCAGGTGCGTGAGCGGCACGGTGATCACGAGGTACACCGCGCCGGCGGCCACCAGCGGCGACAGGTTGCCCGTGTTGGCCGCCAGGTCCTGGCCGATGCGGAACAGCTCGCGCTGCGAGGTGAGGAACCCGAGGAAGTACACCAGCGTCGAGTCCTTCACCAGCGCGATGAACTGGTTCACCAGCGCGGGCAGCACGCGGCGCACGCCCTGCGGGATCACCACCAGCAGCATCGCCTTGGTGTAGGTCATGCCCAGCGCGCGGCTGGCCTCCAGCTGTCCTTTTTCGACACTCTGGATGCCCGCGCGGAAGATCTCGCCGATGTAGGCCGCGGCGATCAGGCTCAGCGCCGTGATGCCCAGCGGGTACGGGTTGTGGCCGACGATCGGCCGCGCAAGCGTGCCGAGACCCTGGCCGATCACGAGGATCGTCAGGATCGCGGGCAGACCGCGGAAGATGTCGGTGTACACCCGCGCGGGCCAGCGCAGCCAGATCTTCTTGGACAGTCCCATCACGGCCAGCACCATGCCGAGCACGGTGCCGATGACCGCCGACACCCCGGCGAGGATCAGCGTGTTGACCAGGCCCGTCTTGAGCAGGTCGGGGAAGACCTGCCAGATGTAGTCCCAGTTGAGGAACGTGTCGAGAAACTGATCCATAACGCGCTACTGCCCCGTGGCGAAATCGGTGGGCACGGGCTCGTTCGGCTCGAACTGCTGGTGCACCTTCTTCCAGGTGCCGTCGGCGACGACCTTCTTGATGCCGTCGTTGAGCTTGTTCAGCAGGTCGGTGTTGCCCTTCTTCACAGCGTACCCGTGCGGGATCGTCGTGGTGATCGTCTTGGTGACCTTGAGGCCCGGGTTCTTCGCCGAGTAGTCCTCCGCCGAGGCCGCGTCGAACACCGCGCCGTCGATCGCCGACGACTTCAGCGCGCTCAGCGCCGCCGCGTCGTTCGGGAAGCGCACGGCCTGGGCCTTGGGTGCGTTGGCCGCGAGCCAGGTGTCGGAGACGGTGCCCTGCACCACGCCGATCCGCTTGCCCGCCAAGGAGTTCTCGTCGGTGATGCCCGCCGTCTCCTTGGCCTCGATGCCGAGCGACTGGTAGTTGTACGGATCGGAGAACGCCACCGTCTGCTTGCGCGCGTCGGTCTGCGCGATGCCCGCGCTGCCGATGTCGAACGTCCCGTTGGCGACCTGGCCCAGCAGCGCGGAGAAGTCTACCGCGACGAACTCGACCTTCAGGTTCTCCTTGGCCGCGATGTCCTTCAGCAGCTCGTTGTCGAACCCGGTGAACTGGCCGTTCTCCTGGTAGGCGTTGGGTCGCGAGTCGCTCAGCGTGCCGACGCGCAGGGTGTCACCGTCGCTGCCGCTGCCCCCTCCGCACGCGGTGAGCGTGGCGAGCAGGGCCGCCGCCGTGACGGCTGTGACCAATGTCTTCTTCATGTCACTCCTCAGCTTCCCGGCCGGAACCGTCGATGCAGGATAAGACAGTCACGCGTTCTTCACCGGCAGACCGGGACCGCCCTTGGCCAGCTCCGGGGCCACGGGCGCCTGCTTGAAGAACTGGGCGTGCAGGCGGGCGACGGTGCCGTCCGCGACGGCCTTGGCGAGGCCGTCGTTGAGCTTGTTCA
The DNA here is from genome assembly GCF_040704195.1 of Amycolatopsis sp. NPDC047767. NCBI lineage: Bacteria > Bacillati > Actinomycetota > Actinomycetes > Pseudonocardiales > Pseudonocardiaceae > Amycolatopsis > Amycolatopsis sp. NPDC047767. Next base: position 250,383 of record NZ_JBEYSJ010000007.1, on the reverse strand, counting down.
GCAGGTCCGGATTGGACTTCGCGACCGCGTAGGCCGAGGGCGTGTCCTTGTCCAGCACGGTGTAGCCGAACTCCAGCGGCACGGTCGGGTTCTGGTCGAGGTACTTCTGGCCGATGTCCTTGGGCACCACCCAGCCGTCGAGGCCGCCGTCGCGCAGCTGCGCGAAACCCGCGTTGTAGTCGGGGAAGCGCACGACCTCGGCGCCCGCGAGCTTGCCCGCGAACTCGTCCTGCACCGATCCCTGCACCACGCCGAGGCGCTTGCCCGCGAACGCGCTCGCGTCGGCCAGGTTCGCGCCCTTCTTGCTCACGACGGTGGTGTAGCTGGTGTCGTAGCCGTTGGAGAAAGCGACGGTCTTCTTGCGCGCGGTGGTGGCCGAAATCGTGGAACTGCCGATGTCGAGCTGGCCGCCCGCGACCTTGGCGAGCAGGCCGGAGAACTCGGTGCCGACGAACTCGACCTGGAACCCTTCGCGCTTGGCGATGTCGCGCAGCAGCTCGTTGTCGTAGCCGGTGAACTGGCCGTTTTCGAGGTAGATGCTCGGCGGCGCGTCCGTGAGGGTGCCGACGCGCAGCGTCTGACCCGACGCGTCCGACGAGCCGCACGCGGTGAGCGTGACGGCAGAGGCGACTACGACGGCGAGGGTGCTGAGGAGCTTGCGCATGACTTCTTCCTGGCTCACGGACATGAAAAACGCCAGGCCGCGGGGTGCGGCCTGGCGCTTCCGGGTTCAGCGTCCGAGATTAGGGATTTCGCCCGATCGGGTAACTTCGTCTCAGTACGTGGACTTCGTGCCCGCGGTCACAGGAATTCGCGCCGGCGCTGGTCGAGCCGGAACCGGTTTCCTGGTGAACGGGACTCGCGGGCTTTGCGGGCGCTCGCAAATGAGGTAGCTCACGGCATCGGGCCGGTCTCCGCGCACTGCGCTTTTCCGCCGCCGAAGGTGGTTCGCAGCCACGACAGGTACAACGCGTTCGCCGCCGGCGCGGCGAGCTCCTCCTGGATCGCGTGCCCGCTGCCGGCGACCAGGTGCGTGGCGAGGCACGCGTTCGGCAGCAGCTTCTTCTCGTAGCTCTGGAACGCGGGCGCGCCACCGCACTGCGGCGTCGGCGACGGCGGCGCGCCCACCGGATTGCCCTCGCAGTAGTGGCGGTCGAACTGGCCGACGGCGACCAGCGCCGGCACCGTGATCCGGGCCGCCTGCGCGGCCGCGGCGGCGCCCTGCGGCCGGGACGACAGCTCGGTGTCGGACAGGATTCCCTGGTGGGCGCCGATCACCGGTAGCGCTTTCGGGTCGGTGCCCGGGCCGTGGACGAGGCCGATCTGCTCGACCTTGTCCGGCAGCACCGTCACGTACCCGTCGTCCAGGCCTTGCCACCGGGTCCCGACGGTCCGCGCCGGCACCTGGTAGAGCTTGTCGAGCTGCAGGGTTTCCGGGGTCACGGCGGCGCCGTACCCGGTGAGGATCAGGGCGTCGAGCACTCCGGCGTGCTTGGCCGCGACGCCGGCCAGCGTGCCGGAGCCCAGCGAGTGGCCGATGCCGACAACGGTGTGCCAGGTCGTGCCGAACACCTGGGCGTCGCTGCGCAAGGCCGTCGCCACCTGGTCCGCAGTGGACACTTGCGCGTCGTAGGTCACCGCTTTGCTCGACGCCGGCACGGTCGAGCGTCCGGTGCCGAGCCGGTCGAGCGCGTAGGTGGCGTAGCCCTCGGCCAGGGCTGCGCGCACGAGGCTGTTCGAGCGCAGCTCGGGCAGGTCCCAGTAGTCGGCGTTCTCGCCGCCCCCGGCGACGAGCAGCAGCACGGTGCCGTTGCCGCTCGGGGGCGCGCACAGATCACCGGTGAGCTGGCCGGGCGCGGCGACACCGGGGATCGAGACCGGGGTCTTCACCACCCGGCACGCCGGCGCCGGAGCTTGGGCGGGAGCGGCCGGCGGGCCGCTCGAACACGCGGCCGCCAGCACGGCGGTGAGCAGGAGAACCAGGCCACGGCGGGCGAGGGGCATCGTCGACTCTCTTCTGTCGCCAGTGCCCCGAGGCTAGGAAGCAGCCTCGCTCCGCAGTAGCCGGATTTTCCGTCGGGTCCCGTCAGTTCCGCTTACAGGATCGGTCCCGGCGCGTACTGCGCCGCCTCGGGGAAGCGCTCCAGCACGGTCTCCACGCGCTGGGCCACCTCCTCGACCTGCGCCGGCGCCACGCCCGTGAACGAGATCCGGTCGGCGAGGAGTTTGTCGAGGTCACCGCGGTCGAGCGGCAGCCGGTCGTCGGCCGCCAGCCGGTCGAGCAGGTCGTTCTCGGCACCGCGCTCGCGCATGGCCAGGGCCACGCCGACGGCGTTCTCCTTGATCGCCTCGTGGGCCGTCTCCCGCCCGACGCCGCCGCGCACGGCCGCCATCAGCACCTTCGTGGTGGCGAGGAACGGCAGGTAGCGATCCAGCTCACGCTCGACCACGGCCGGGAAGGCGCCGAACTCGGACAGCACCGTGAGGAAGGTCTCCAGCAGGCCGTCGAGCGCGAAGAACGCGTCAGGCAGCGCGACGCGACGCACGACCGAATCGGACACGTCGCCTTCGTTCCACTGGTCGCCCGCGAGCTCGCCGATCATCGACAGGTGCCCGCGCAGCACGACCGCGAGGCCGTTGACCCGCTCGCACGAGCGCGTGTTCATCTTGTGCGGCATGGCCGACGAGCCGACCTGGCCCGGCTTGAAGCCCTCGGTCACGAGCTCGTGGCCGGCCATCAGGCGGATCGTCTTGGCGAGGCTCGACGGCGCCGCGGCCAGCTGCACCAGCGTGGACAGCACGTCGAAGTCGAGCGAACGCGGGTAGACCTGGCCGACGCTCACGAAGTGGTTGCGGAACCCCAGGTGCTCGGCGATCTTGGATTCCAGGAGGTCCAAAGTGGACTCGTCGCCCAGCAGGTCGAGCATGTCCTGCGCCGTGCCGACCGGGCCCTTGATGCCGCGCAGCGGGTAGCGCTCGATGAGGTTGTCCAGGCGGGAGAACGCGACCAGCAGCTCGTCGGCCGCGGTCGCGAACCGCTTGCCCAGCGTGGTGGCCTGCGCGGCGACGTTGTGCGAGCGCCCGGCCATCACGAGGTCGGAGTGCTCCACGGCCAGCGCGGCCAGGCGCGCGAGCACCGCGGCGACACGGCTGCGCATGAGCTCCAGCGACCGCAGCTGCTGCAGCTGCTCCACGTTCTCCGTGAGGTCGCGCGAGGTCATGCCCTTGTGCACGTGCTCGTGGCCGGCGAGGGCGTTGAACTCCTCGATGCGGGCCTTCACGTCGTGGCGCGTCACGCGCTCGCGCTCGGCGATCGACTCGAGGTTCACGTCGTCGATCACGCGCTCGTAGTCCGCGAGCACGCCTTCGGGCACCTCGACGCCCAGTTCGTTCTGCGCGCGGAGCACGGCGAGCCACAGCTGCCGCTCCAGCACCACCTTCTGCTCAGGCGACCAGAGCCGCACCAGCTCGGGCGAGGCGTAGCGGGCAGCGAGCACGTTGGGAATCCGGGGCTTGTCCGTCACGCGGCCACGATACCCGCGCAGGTCAGACGTGGGCGGGGCCGGTGGGATCACAGTGACTCCCACCGGTTCGGCCTCGCGAAGGCCTCGGCACCCCGTGCACCGAGCCGGCGGAGAGCCTGACACACCCGACCGCGGGTGCGCGAGGGATTTATCGGAGGCACTCACGGTGACGAACGGGCACGAACCACGTCGCGCGCGCCCGGCTGGAACGCCTGAGCCGTCAGCCCGAGACGGTTCCGGTCACGGTCAGCGACGTCGTCTCACCGGGAGCGAGCGTGGTCAGCGGGCCGAGCGCCTCCAGCTCCACGATGCGCGCCGGCGGGTCGAGGTCGCCCAGGTCGGCGAGGGGTTCCGGCAGCGGGTGTTCCAGCCAGATCTCCAGCGGCGACCCGGCGTCGGGGTACTCCGCGGCCGGGTCGACGTCGAAGGACAGCGTGAGCGTGGTCTCGCCGATGGTGCACGAGACCCAGCCCGCGGTGTCCGGCACGCCGAGCTTGCCGACGACGTCCTGCGCCGGCACCACGAGCGTGCCACCGTCCACTGTGTACTTCGGGTTTCCGGTGCCCGCCACGAGCTCCACGACGGCCGGGGTGCGCACGCCGGTCAGGCCCGCCGTGACGGTGCCGCCGCCGGGGAGCTGGGTGACGTTCCACAGGGCCCAGCGCACCGGCGCCTCGGAGCAGTTCGCCGCGGTGAGCCGCAGGGTGTACGAAGCGCCCGAGCCCAGCGTCAGCTCGCGCGTGAACCGCAGGCCCGTGCGGGGTTCGACGCCGCTGGTCAGGGTGACCGAGCACCCGGTGAGGCCGGAGACGGAGTACGGGCCCGAGTCCAGCACGGGGTCCGGCGGCCCCGCCCACTGGCCGGGCCCGTCCCAGCCCTGCGGTGCGGGCCAGGTCTTGTCTCCGCCGTAGTTGACCCAGTCGCCCATCCGGCCGGAGTTCGGGGCCAGGACGTGACCGTCGAGCGGCTGCAGGTCGGGACTCAGCAACGCCGGGTTGCGCCACAGCAGGTCGACGTCTCCGTGCGCCAGCGACAACAGCCGCCCGCCCAGCGCCGGGACGACGCCGAGCCGCAGCACACCGTTGTCGAGCCACACGACGTCGGTCACCATTCGGCGAGCCCGCCGTCGTCCAGGCGCCACACCGGCGAACGCCAGTGGTGGCCGACCTCGTCGGCGCGGCGCACGGCTTCCTCGTCGACCTCGATGCCGAGGCCCGGGGCGGTCGGCCGCGCGGCGTAGCCGTCGGTGAAGCGGAACAGCGCGGAGTCCGTGAGGTAGCTCAGCGCCTCGGTGCCCTGGTGGTAGTGCATGCCGAGACTTTGTTCCTGGATCAGGAAGTTCGGCGTCGCGAAGGCCACCTGCATCGACGCCGCCAGCGAGATCGGGCCGAGCGGGCAGTGCGGGGCCATGCTCGCGCCGTAGACCTCGGCCAGCGCGGCGATGCGCCGCAGCTCCGAAATGCCGCCGGCGTGCGACGGGTCGGGCTGCACCACGGCGACGCCCGCGTCGAGCACCGGCTTGAACTCCCAGCGCGAGTACAGCCGTTCGCCGACCGCGATCGGCACCGTCGACGCGGAGACGACCGACGCCAGCGCGCCTCCCTGCGTCTCCGGCAGCACCGGCTCCTCGACGAACATCGGCTGGACCTCTTCGAGCATCTTCACCAGCCGCCGCGCCATCGCGGGCGAGACGCGGCCGTGGAAGTCGATGGCGAGGTCGCGCTCCGGGCCCAGCGCCTCACGCGCCTCACGCGCCCGGGCCAGCGCGGCGTTGGCTTCGGCGGGTGACGCGATGGGCGCGAGCGGTCCCGCCACGTTCATCTTCACCGCCGTGAAACCGGCCTCCACCTGCGCGGACACGGCGTCGAAAATGCCCGAAGGACGGTCGCCGCCCACCCACGAATACACGCGCACGCGGTCGCGCACGGGCCCGCCGAGCAGCTCGTGCACGGGCACCCCGTGCACCTTTCCGGCGATGTCCCACAGCGCGTGGTCGAAGCCCGCGAGCGCGCTGGAGAGCACGGGCCCGCCGCGGTAGAACCCGCCGCGGCGCAACGTCTGCCAGTGGTCCTCGATGCGCAGCGGGTCCTGGCCGACGAGCAGCTCGGCCATCTCGTGCACCGCCGCGCGCACCGTCTCGGCGCGGCCCTCGACCACGGGCTCGCCCCAGCCGGAGATGCCCTCGTCGGTGTTCACCTTCAGGAACAACCAACGTGGTGCGACGAGGAACGTCTCGATACCGGTGATCTTCACCTGACCCCCACTTCCTAAGAGACGCGGTCTAAGCGGAATCCTTGGCGGCCGACCAGCCGCCGTCGACGGTCAGGTCGGCGCCCGTGACGAACGAGGCCGCCGGCGAGAGCAGGAACGCGATCACGGCGGCGACCTCGCCCGGGTCGCCCAGCCGTCCGACGGGCGTGGCCCGCGCGCTGCGTTCGATGTCCTCTTCGGTGAGCCGGTCCCACGCCTGCGTGCGCACGGGACCGGGCAGCACCGAGTTCACGCGCACTTCCGGCGCGTACTCCACGGCGAGCTGGCGGGCCAGCGAAACCAGCGCGCCCTTGCTCGCCGCGTACGCCGGGTGGCCCGGCAGGCCGAACCGCGCGTGGACCGAAGACACCAGCACGACGGAACCCCGCCGGGCCCGCAGCGAGGGCAGGCACGCCTTCACCGCGAGGTAGGAACCGGTGAGGTTCACGTCGAGCTGGTGCTGCCACTGCTCGCGCGGCATCTCGTGCAGCGGACCGGTGGTCGGTACATACGCGTTGCTGACCAGCGCAGTGATGCCCCCGCCCTCGCCCGCCATCGCGACGACCTGCGCCCAGGTCTCGTCGGCGGTCACATCGCCGCGCACGCCGGCGAGGTCGTCGGGGAGGGGGGCGAGGTCCACACCCACGACGCGGTAGCCGTCGGCCTGCAGGCGCCGGGCCGTCGCCGCGCCGATGCCTGACGCGGCACCGGTCACCACGGCCGTCGGGTTGTCTGGTGTGGACATCGCCAAATCCTCCTCGTGCTCAGAGCCTGGTACTCAGAGCTTGTCTACGCGGACATGGTCGTCCGGACCACGCACCCCGAGCCAGACGCCATTCGCGTCAGCCGCACCGCCGAGGGTGCCCACGACGCTGCCGGACGGGTACTTCGGCTGCTTGAACCAGCCGGCCCACGTGGTGCCGGTGCGGTCGTTCTGCCACAGCGTGTAGTCGCTGGCCAGCGCGAACACCGAGACCTTGTCGCCTTGCGCGACGAGCGTCGGGCTGCTCGAGACGGTGCCGCCGATCGACGTCCAGTCCGACCACGTGCCGTCGGTGCCGCGGGTGCGGACCCACACGCCGTCGTCCGGGGTGCGGACGGCGACCGTGGTGCCGGCCGTCGAGGTCGCGGCGCCGGGGCGGCCGTAGATCTGCGCGCCGTTCGGCGAGCCGAGCGAGGACCAGCGGCCGTCGGTGGTGCGGGTCCAGACCTGTCCGTCGGTGCCCCGGGTGTAGAGCGTGCCGTCGGCGGTCACGGACGGCGAGTCGGTGAGGTTGCCACCGAGCCGGTGCCAGGCGCCCCAGCGCTTCCCGTCGTAGGTCAGCTGCCACACGGCGTTGTCCAGACCACGGACGTAGACGTCGATGGCCGAGCCGTGCGCGTTCGCCGCCGGCTGGCCGAGGAACGGGCCGCCGATGACCGAGGTGCCCTTGCCGAGGCCCTGCGTCTGGAGCACACCGAGCGGGCCGCGGGTGAACGTCACGGTCTTGTCGCCGCTGCGGACCACGGCCGGACTGGCCGAAGCGCCGCTCGCGACGCTGGTGCCGGGCACCAGGTCCGTGCCGTGCAGCTTCAGGAACGCCGTGCCGTGCGCGGGAACCGTGACGGTGTAGGTGCCGGTCGCCGAGCCGCGGTCGGCGCGGGCGCGCAGGTCGCGGATCGAGACCTTGCCGGTGAGGCCGGCGTCGGCGAAGTTCAGCGTCATCTGCGTGTCCGCGTCACCGCGGTTGAGCAGCACGACCGCGCGGTCGCCGTCCTTCGAGAGCCGCTTGCTGTAGGTGTCGGTCGAGCCGTTGGAAGCCACGCGAACGCCCTGGATCCCGAGCTTGTCCTGGTCGACGGCGATGATCTCGGGGTTCTTCAGCGTGTCGATCATCGACTGCGGCAGCGTGCGCGGGTCGGAGCCGATGATGAGCGGGGAAGCCATTTCCGCCCACAGCACGAGCTGCGTGGTCGACTCCTCCTCGTTCATCTCGAGGGTGCCCTGCTCGGTCTTGCGCATCGGGATCAGGAAGTCGGGGTCGTTCCAGTGGCCGGGCCCGTTGGCCTCGGGGTGCGCCGCGTTGACGTCGGCGTTGCGCAGCATGTCCTTGTAGATCCCCTCGTACGGGGTTCCGAAGGCCACGTCGGTGTTGGTGCGCCAGGAATCGGCCACGAGCGGGCCGAAGGTGTAGGAGACGCCGGCGGTCTGGCTGGGCGTGTGCGGCACGCCCCAGTCGTCGGTCACCGGGTTGCAGATGTTCAGGATCATCTTGCGGCCCGCCTTCTGCAGGGCCGCGCTGAACTCGGTGTACGCCTTCGCCGGGTCGAGGTTGTTCGCGATGCCGCAGAGGAAGTCGACCTTGATCGCGTCGAACTTCCAGGTGGCGAAGCGCTTCGTGTCCTGCTCGTAGTAGCCCTGGCTGCCCGCGGCGCAGTTCTTGCCGTCGGACGGGCCGGCGTCGGTGTAGATGCCGGCGAGCAGGCCGCGGTCGTGGATGTACTTGACCAGCGCGGACATGCCGGACGGGAAACGCTCGGGGTCGGGCACGAGGTTGCCCTGCGCGTCACGCGGGACCTTGGCGTTCCAGCCGCCGTCGATCCAGACGTACTTGTAGCCGGCCTTGGCCAGGCCGCTGGAGACGAGGTAGTCGGCAACACCCTTCACGCCGGCCTCGGTCACGGTCGGCATGCCGAAGTAGTTGTTCCAGCCCATGTACGGCGTCTGCGCCAGGCCGGAGTTGTAGTAGTCCGGGGCGCCCTGGTCGGCGGCGGTGGACTGCTGCGGGAAGAGCGCGGCGGGGGCCGCGGAGGCGGGGGTCGCGAGCCCGACCACGGTGGCGGCGGCCGCGGCCACCGCCACCGTGGTCGTGAGTGCCCTGCGGGATCTGCGTGGGGAGCGCGGGAGCATGTGGCGACACCTTTCGTCGTCGAAACAGCGCCGAAGGGGGCCGTGATCGTCCGGCCCGCGAGCAGCATGCCGGGGTCGCGGAGGTCGCGTCAAGAATAAATCCTAAATTAAGATTTCACGCGGTATGCTGCCTGCGATGAACGACATCGAAGTCCTCACCCTGGGCGAAGCGATGCGACTGCTGCTCGCGGAACCCGGCGTCGCGCTGCGGCGCGCGCACACCTTCACCGCGTCCGTGGCCGGGGCCGAAGCCAACGTGTCGGTCGGCCTCGCGCGGCTCGGCCACCGCGTGCGCTGGCTCAGCCGCGTCGGCGACGACTCGTCCGGCGCCGCCGTGCTGAGCACGCTGCGGGCCGAAGGCGTGGACGTCTCGGGCGTCGAGGTGGACCCGGCCGGGTTCACCGGACTGCTGCTGCGCGACGACACCCCGGGCCGCGGCATCGACGTGCAGTACCACCGCGCGGGTTCGGCGGCGTGCTCGCTGTCGGCCGACTACGTCCGCGCCGCCGGCCTCGGCGGCGCGCGGCTCGTGCTGGTCTCGGGCATCACGGCGATGCTGTCGCTGTCCGCGCGCGACGCGGTGCTGGCGTTGTTCGAGCTGGCGCGCGCGGCGGGGGCGACGATCGCGTTCGACCCCAACGTGCGGCTCAAGCTGGCGTCGCCCGCGCAGTGGCGCGAGACCGTGGGACCGCTGCTGCACCAGGCGGATCTGGTGTTCGCCGGCGAGGACGAGCTGGAGCTGCTCGACGCTTCGGCCGCCGACCTGGTCGCCAAGGGTGTCGGCACGGTCGTGGTGAAGCAGCGCGACAAGGTGGCGCGCGCGGTCACGGCCGAGTACGAGTGGAGCCAGGAAACCCTGGTCACGCAGGTCGTCGACCCGGTGGGCGCAGGCGACGCGCTCACGTCCGGCTACCTGTCGTCCTGGCTGCGCGGTGGTTCGCCCGCCGAAGCGCTGCTGGCCGGCGCGGTGTCGGCGGCGCTGGTCGTCGGCACGCGCACGGATCTGGAAGGACTGCCCGACCGGGCCGAACTGGCCCGCACGAGCGCCGCCCTCGGTGGCGGCGAGGAGGTACACCGATGAGCTACCGCTGGGAGATCACGCACGCCGCCCTGCGGCAAGGGGTCGTGGGCATCGTGCGGACCGCGGATGCCGCGTCCGCCGTGGTCGCCGCTCGTGCCGCCGTGGACGCGGGCCTGCGGTCGATCGAGGTCCCGCTCACCAACTCCGGTGCCCTGGCGGCGATCGAGGAGCTCACGGCGGCGTACCCCGACGCCGTGATCGGTGCCGGCACCGTGCTCGACCAGGCCTCCGCCGTGCTCGCGATCCGTGCGGGAGCGCGGTTCCTGGTGTCTCCGAACTTCGAGGCCGCCGTGATCCGCACCGCTCACCGGTACGGCGCGGCCGCGTTCCCGGGCGCCGGCTCGGTGACGGAAATCGTGCGGGCGCTGGAAGAGGGCGCCGACGCGGTGAAGGTCTTCCCGGCCACGGCGCTGGGCCCGCGGTGGGTCAAGGACGTGCGCGCGGCGCTGCCGCAGGCGCCGCTCGTGCCGACGGGTGGAATCGCTCCCGAGGACGTGCCAGAGTGGCTCGCGGCGGGCGCGGTCGCGGTCGGCATGGGCTCGGCGCTCACGCGCGGGACCGCCGACGACATCAGGGCCCGCGTGGCCGCGATGGTGAGGGAGGGCTCGTGACGGACGTCGTGCTGGTCGGCTGCTACACCGCCGAGATGGGCGGGAAGGGCAGTGGCATCGCCACGTTCCGCCGGGACTCGGCCGGGGGGCTGACCTGGGAGTCGACGCTGGTGCTGAGGTCGCCGTCGTGGCTGGTCAAGCACCCGACGTTGCCGGTGCTCTACGCCACCAATGAGACCGACGAGGGCGCGGTCAGCTCGGTGTCGCTTGTGGACGGAGAGCCGTCCTTGCTCGACGAGGAGGTACCCAGCGGCGGCGCGCACCCGTGCCACCTCACAGTGACTCCCGACGGGCGGTTCCTGCTGTGCGCCAACTACACCGGCGGCAGCCTCGCGGTGTTCGGCCTGTCGCGTGAGGGCCGCATCACCGGCCGCACGGACCTGGTGCAGCACAGCGGCACCGGCCCGAACTCCGCACGCCAGGAGTCCGCGCACGTCCACATGGCCGTGCCGAACGCCGACGGCTCCGTGGTGAGCGCCGTGGACCTGGGCACGGACGAGATCCGCAGCTACACGCTGTCCTCCGAAGGCACACTGTCGCCGCTCGCCGTGTCGAAGCTGCCCCCGGGCAGCGGGCCTCGCCAGCTCGTGCGGATTGCCGGCTCGGACCTGGCCTACGTGGCCTGTGAGCTGTCCAGCGAGGTGCTGACGGTGCGCGAGACGTCCCCGGGCGCATTCGAGGTCGTGGCTTCGACACCGGCCACGCACGGCGCCTTCGAGGGCGAGAACATCGTGGCGCAGCTGGAGATCCTGGGCTCCGAGGTGTACCTGTCGAACCGCGGTGCGGACTGCATCACGTCGTTCGCCGGCTCACCGCTGGCCGCCGTCGCCGACCAGCCCTGCGGCGCGCACCCGCGCCATTTCGCCGTGGCGGACGGCACCTGCTACGTCGCGGCGCAGTCGGACGACACGATCACCGCGTTCCCGCTCGGTCAGCTGGGGAAGGCCGAAGTCGTGAAGTACCCGACGGGTTCGCCGAGCTTCGTGCTGCCGCTGGACCTGTAAGTCTTTCGGAGAACGAACAACGCCCTGCCGGCTCGGTGAAGCCGGCAGGGCGTTGTTCTGTGTTCAGACCCGGGTCAGGACGAACACGTCCGCGTCGTGCGCCGCGGTCCATTCGACCGGCAGGCCGACGTGCGTGAGGTGGGCGCCGGAGTACTCCTGGCCCGCCTCGTCGCGGTAAGCGGCGGCCGGGTCGAGGCCGTGCAGCCGGATGCGGGACGAGCGACCGGGCACGAGTGGCGTGCCGATCACCTGGCCGGTGTTCCACGCCAAGACCACGATCTCGTCGCCCAGCGTGTACTGGTTGGCCGCCGTTGGCTTCTCCGGTCCGGAAAGGACGCGGCACCGTCCCGTGTGGAGGATCGGCCGCAAAGCCTTGTACCGCGCGATCAGCTCCGCGGCTTCTGCCCGCTGGTCGGCGTTCCAGTGCGACAAATCCGCGCCGATGCCCAGCACGCCCGCCATCGCGAGCACGAACCGGAACCGCAGCGAGCGCGGCCGCCAGTCGAACACGCCGGGTGCGTCCGTGACCCACGAACTCATCAGGTGCGGCGCGTGCATCAGCAGGAACCCGTCCTGGATGCGCAGGCGGTCGAGCGGCGCGGTGTTGTCGCTGGGCCACACGACGTCGCTGCGCGAGACCGTCGCCAGGTCCGTGCGGCCACCACCGCCGGCGCACGACTCGACGACGAGGTCGGGGTACGTCGTGCGCAGGTGGTCGAGCAGCCGGTGGTAGTTGGCGACGTGCTCGGCGTCCAGGTCCGCCGCCGGCGCGCCGGGGCGGCCGCGTTCGGTCGGCGGCCGGTTCATGTCCCACTTGAGGTAGGAGATCGGGTACGCGGTGAGCAGCTCGTCGAGCACTCCGCGCACGTACTCGAACACCTCGGGCTTGCCGAGGTCGAGCAGCAGCTGGTTGCGGATCAGCGTCGCCGGGCGGCCGTCGAGGCGGTAGACCCAGTCGGAGTGCTCGGCGTAGAGCTGCGACTTCGGGCTGATCGCCTCGGGCTCCACCCACAGGCCGAAGTCCAGGCCCAGCCCACGCACGGAGTCGACGAACGCGCCGAAACCGCCCTCGAACGACGATTCCTCGGGTGTCCAGTCGCCGAGGCCGCCGGTGTCGTCGTCGCGGCCGACGAACCAGCCGTCGTCCACCACGAACAGCTCCACGCCCAGGTCCGCGGCCTGCTTGGCGAGGTCGAGCTGCCGTGCGCCGTTGACCTCGAACCCGGTGGCTTCCCAGGAGTTGTAGAGCACCGGGCGGCGCTTCTCGAGCCGCGGCCCGGCGAGCTTGCGCGAGTACGCGTGCCACACGTCGGCCAGGCCCGCGAGTCCGGCCACACTGGACGCCAAGGCCAGTTCCGGAGTGGACAGTGCGGCGCCGGGCTCAAGCCGGATCGGGCCGGGATTGGCCAGCCGGCCCGCGCGCACGCGCGTGAGACCACTCGGCTCGATCTCGGCGTCGAGCTCCCACGAACCCGACCAGGCCAGGGAAACGCCGTACGCGGGACCGTCCGGCTCACCCGCGTCCTGCACCGCGAGCCACGGCACGTACTGGTGCCCCGGCACGCCGAACCGGCTCTCCATGCGGAAGCCGCCGGCTTCGAGCACGGTCGTGCGGCGCGTGAACTCCTGCGACCACTGGCCGGTCAGGTACGTCAGCCGTGCACCGTCGAGTCCGGTCGGCACGCAGACGCCCGCCGAACCGAGGCGGTCGATCTCGACGGACGCGCTGCCGGTGTTCGTGAACTCGACCCACCGGCACAGCACGTCGGTGCCCGGTTCCGCGCGGTAACACTGCACCGCCCGCAGCCCGGTCACCTCGTCGACAAACGCCAGCCGCAGCACGGTTTCGGTGGACTCGTCGGCGTCGAAGCGCCACCACGAATCCCCCGCCACCGCAAGGTCCGCGCCCGAGAACGGCCGCAGCCCGCGCGGCGCGTACTCGACCGGCGCGGCGTCCGCGTCGGTGATGAAGTGCACGTCACCACGATTGGCCAGCGGCGACGGACCACGCTCGACGCCGCGCGGACCCCACGCGACGAGCTCCAGCCACCGGTTCGCCGGCTCCAGCGTGACGGTGTACGAAGTGGACTCGAGTTCGAGTGTCCACCGTTGGTTCACTTGATCGCCCCGATCGCGAGCCCGGAGATGAAGTGCTTCTGGAACCGCAGGAACACGGCCACGGTGGGCACGGCGGCGATCACCGAACCCGCCGCGATCACGTTCCAGTTGGACACGTACTGGCCCTGCAGGCCGAGCAACGCCGGCGTCACCGGCATCACGGTTTCCGTGCGCAGCACGGTGATCGACCACAGCAGGTCGTTGAACGTCCAGGTGAACGCCAGCGCGCCGAGCGCCGCCAGTGCCGGGCGGGTCATCGGCAGGATGATGCGCCAGAAGATGGCGATCGGCCCGGCGCCGTCGATCAGCGCCGCCTGCTGGATCTCGTCCGGAATGGACCGCATGAAACCCTGCAGCACGAACGTGTAGAAGCCGAGCCCGAAGCCGACCTGCACGATGATCAGTGCCGTGAGCGTGTCGTAGATGCCGAGCAGCTCGGACAGCTTCGACACCGGCACCAGCAGGATCTGCGGCGGCAGCAGGTTGCCCGACAGCATCACGAGGATGATCGTGCGGCGGAACGGGATCTGGTAACGGCTCAGCGCGAACGCCGCGGCCGACGCGAGCAGCAGCGACAGCAGCACGGTCGGGATCGTGACGATGAAACTGTTGAGCATCGCGTGGCCACCGCCGCCGACGCCCCACGCCTCACCGAACGAGCTGAGGTCGAACGAGTGCGGCAGCGCGCCGAGGCCGTTGCTCGCGATGTCCGAAAAGGACCGGACGCTGGTCGTGATGACCAGCACGATCGGCAGCAGCCACAGGACCGACAGGCCGCCGGCGACCAGGTGGAAACCGAACGTGCGGCCCTGCTTGCCGTGGCCGCGCTTGGCCGGGACTCGTTCCTCCGGCGCGGCAGGAGCTGCCGGCCGGGTCGTGGTCACGCTCACTGGTCCTCCCGGAACGCTCGCACGAGGTAGGTCACGATCACACCGAACGCGAGGACGAAGATCACCACGGCCAGCGCGGACGCGTAACCGAGCCGCAGCGACTGGAACGCGGTGGAGTACATGTAGGTGCTCAGCAGCTCGGACGAGTGGTACGGCCCGCCCTTCGTCATCGACCACACCACGTCGAACGACCGCAGCGAGTCGATGATGATCACCGACAGGACCACGGAGTTGACGCTGCGCAGCTGCGGCCACGTCACGTGCCGGAACTGCTGCCAGGCCGTGGCACCGTCCAATTTGGCCGCTTCGTACAGCGCGGGGTCGATGCCCTTGAGACCGGCCAGGTACAGCACCATCACGTAACCGAGCTGGCGCCACAAAGCCGGCACCAGCACCGCGTAGAGCGCCGTGTCGGGATCGGCGAGCCACGAGTGTTTCCAGCTGTCCAGGCCGATCGCGCCGAGGATGTTGTTGAACACGCCGTCGGGCTGGTAGATCGCCTGCCAGATCAGCGCGGTCGCGACCAGCGAGAACACCACGGGCGTGAACAGCGCGGCCCGGTAGAAGCCGACGCCCTTGCGCTCGCGGTTGAGCAGCATGGCGAGCCCGAGCCCACCGGCCGCCGACAACCCGCCGAACAGCACGATCCAGATCACCGTGTCGAGCGCGGCCGTGCCGAAGATGTCGTCGGACAGCATCTCGGCGTAGTTGTCGAGCCCCACGAACGTCGGTGCGGAGACCCCGTCCCAGTTGGTCAGCGACAGGTAGAACCCCTGCAGCGCCGGCCAGAAGACCCAGAAGCCCTCGACAGCGACGGGCACGAGCACGAACAGGAGGAGCGTCGGCGGCACGCGGCGGACCGCGCGCCGTCGACGCTTCACCGGGGCAGCGAGCACCGCCATGTCAGGACTGCCCCTGCCAGACCTTCGCCGCGGCCGTCTGCCAGTCGCTCAGGATCGAGTCGAGCTCGTTGGGCTTCTGGATGAAGCGGATCAGGGCGGCGTCGGCCGTCGGCTGCAGCGCGTCGGAGGAGTCGCGGTTGAAGAACTGCGTGAGCTCCTTGGCGTCGTTGAGCAGCTTCCGTCCCTTTTGGACCAGCGGCGTACCGGAGTCCTTGGCCGACGGGTTCGCGGGCAGCACGGTGCCGGAGGAGTTCTTGATGTAGAGCTCCTGCGCCTCGGGCGTGGCCACGTACTTGAACCACTCCTTGACCTCGGCCACGTGCGGCGTGCGGGCGCTGGCGAAAAACCCGTCGGTCGGGCCTTCCTCGGCGACGGGCACGCTCGGGTCGAGGATCGGGAACTGGAAGAAGTCGAGGTCGTCGATCGCGTTCTTCGGGGCGGCGTCGGCGAAGAAGGTGCCGGTGAGCACCATGCCGGTCTTGCCCTGCAGCAGCACGGTGGTGGCGTCCTGGAACGCGAGCGCCGTGCCGTTCGGGTCGGTGTAGGGCAGCACCTGGCGCCACGGGTCGAAGATCTTCTTGACCTTCGGGTCGTCGAAGCGGCCGCGCCCGGCGAGCAGGTCGCGGTGGAACTGCGCGCCGTTGATGCGGATGTTGAGGTAGTCGAACCACGCCGAGGCGGTCCACTGCGTGCCGCCGCCCGCGCCGAGGCCGATGGGCGAGATGCCCTTGCCCTTCAACGTCTCGCACAGCGCGAGGAACTCGCTCCAGTTCGTCGGCGGCTTCACGCCCCACTTGGCGAAGTTGGACTTGCGGTAGAAGAAGCCCCACCAGTAGTAGCTGGTGGGCACGAAGACCTGGTGGCCCGCGCCGTCGCCCGAGAGGGTGCGCATGGCCTGGGAGTAGTTGCCCATCGTCTGCCACACGTCGCCGACGTCGAGCAGCAGGCCCTTCTTCGCGTAACCCGACAGCAGCGAACCCGGGTACCACGTGAACGTGTCGGGCGGGTTCGCCGAGGTCAGGTAGCTCGGCAGCTGGGTGCGGAAGGTCTCCGACGCGACGGTGTTGACCGTCGCGGTCGCGCCGCCCTTGTCCCCGAACGCCTTGGCGAGCGCCTCGATGGCGACCTTCGCCTGCGGCGAGGAGAGGTTCGACTGGACGGTGACCGCACCGGCGGCCTGTTTCACCGGGCCGTTGGAGGCCGAGGTGGCGCACGCGGCGAGGAAGCTGCTCGAACCGAGTGCTCCCAGGCCGACGAGGCCGGCGTTGCGCAGGAAATGACGGCGGGACAGGCCTGCTGCAGTCGTCATCGCTGTGACCCCTTTGTCTGAATGGAGCGTCGCTCCCCTGCGGGGGAGTGACTGCTGGCACAGACTTGCAACCGGGCTGGCGGCTGTCAAGATGTATTCATAATTTATGACGTAATCGCGTCCGAGGTAGGATGACTCCGCACTGCCGACTGAGGGGACCTCCATTGTCCGAACACCGGCCCCGCGGTCTGCACGGACAGACCGTGGAGACGCTCGCCGCCCGGATCCTGTCCGACGAGTGGGGCGAGGGCACCGTGCTCGACCTGCCCGCGCTGCGCGAAGAGCTCGACATCTCGTTGACCGCGCTGCGCGAGGCGCTCAAAGTGCTGGCCGCCAAGGGAATGATCGACGCGCGCCAGAAGCGCGGCACCTTCGTGCAGCCCCGCGACCAGTGGAACATGCTCGACACCGACGTCATGCGCTGGCAAACCGCGGCCAGCGACAACCCAGGCCTGCTCGACGAGCTGACCGAGGTCCGCACCGTCGTCGAACCCGCCGCCGCCCGCATCGCCGCCGAACGCGCGGACGCCGTGGATCTCGCGGCTTTGCAGGCCGCCCTCGACGACATGACCACCGCCGGCGACGACCCCGAAGCCAGCGTCCGCGCCGACCTGACCTTCCACCGCGCCCTGATGACCGCGACGCACAACAACTTCCTGCTTCAGGTCGAACGCGTCATCGCCATCGGGCTGGCCGAGCGCGACAAGCTGGTGCACGGATCGGGGCCCTCGGACAACCCCGTGCCCTCCCACCGGAAGGTCCTGGACGCAATCCTGGCCCGAGATCCGGGGGCGGCGGAGGGTGCGATGTTCGCGTTGGTGACGAAGTCCCGGGACGACTTGGACAAGGCGAAGAAGTCGCGGCGGTAGGCGGTCAGCTTTCGGCGAGCGCCGCCTGCAACATCCTCGCCGCAGCGGCCCGCGGCGCCGGGTCGATGGCGATCAGGGCGTTCACCACCGCGCCGTCGACCAGTGCGACCAGGCGCTCCAGCTCCGCCGCGGACACGGGCGTGCCCGAGCGGGTGAAGATCTCCAGCAGCAGTTCGTTCAGCTGGTCCGACAGCGTCCGCATCAACGGTCGCAGATACGGCCGCCGCCCGGTGGCCACGAGGCGCTCGTAGCGCAGCAGCACGGCCTCGGCGTCGGCTTCCGGGTCGCCGGAGGGCGGGCCGAGCAGGAGGTCGAGCACGAGCTCCACGGTCGCCGAGACGCCGCGGTTGCGGGTGGCCAGCTCCTCCAGCTGCTGCCGCCCGTTGGCGAGCTCCACCTGCGAGTGGTGCTCGACCGCGGCGGTCACCAGGTCCTCGAGCGAGTCGAAGTAGTACGTCGTGGACGCGAGCGGCAGGCCGGCCCGCTCGGCGACGGCTCGGTGGCGCACCGCGTCGAACCCGCCTTCGGCGAGCAGCTCCGCCGCGGCTTCGACGAGGGTGGCTCGGCGGCGCTCGCCCTTGGGGGTGGTTGCTGCTGCCGTCATGGCCGGTCATTCTGCCAGCCGCGCCATCAACGGGCCGTCAGAACCGGGGTGCCAGCGAGGCGGCGAAGCGCGCCAGTTCACCGGCGTACGGCGCGGGGTGCCCGAACGTCCCCGGCACACTCACCAGCACGAGGGTCCCGCCGGTACCGGTGGCAGCACGCGCGGTGACCGCTCCGGCCGACTGGGCCGGGTACGTCACCGGCGCCCCGCGCGGGAAGACGGCCACGGAGATCGCGCCGTCCGGCAGGGGGAACCCGGCGCCGCGGGCGCCCGTCGTACAGACGCTGCCCTGGGAGGCTTCCGTGGCGGTGAAGTGGCCTGGGAGCTCGCCAGCGAGGGCGGTGGCGAGCTCCCAGTCCACCTTTTCGCACCCGGAGGCGCCTTCGACCCGAGGGCCGGTCCTCCCGTCTCCACTGCCTCCCTGCTGAGGCGGCAGAGCCGGGAAGTTCCCCTCCCCAGTACCCAAAGGACGCGCAGCCGACACACCGGGTTGCGCGGGAGCTTCGGCCGAATTCATGACAGCGGCGGAATCGGGCTTACCGCCCGTACCGGCCACGAGCCCGTACGCTCCGAAGCCCAGCAAAGCCAGGACCACAGCGCTGCCACCAGCGGCAATGCGGTTGCGGCGGCGCAACGTCAGCCGGCGCGACTCGCGCACGACGTCGTCCTTCGTGAACGTGGCAGGCGGCACCTCGCCAGGCAGAGTGGAGAACAACTCACGCTCATCCATTGGCCTCCACCTCCCGTTCCAGCACCTCTCGCAGGTTCGCCAGCCCTCGCGCGGTCTGGCTCTTCACGTTGCCCTCGCTGCAGCCCAGCGCCTTCGCCGCGGCCGTCACGTCCAGGCCCTCGAAGAACCGCAGCACCAGCACAGCGCGTTGTTTCGGCGGCACTTCCTTCAACGCCGCCAGCAGGTCTTCCCTGGTCGCGACGCTGTCGGCCAGGCCGGGGCCGTCCGGTGCCGGCTCCGGCATGACCTCGGTCTGCCACTCCCGGCGCCACGGCCGGCGCGCCTCGTCGATGACGGCGCGCACGAGCGTCTTGCGGACGTACGCGTCGGTCGCGGCGCGGTCCCTGATCTTCTTCCACCTCCGGTGCAGCGCGACGAACGCCGTCTGGGCGAGGTCGTCGGCCTTGTGCCAATCGCCACAGAGCAAGTACGCGGTCCGGCGCACGGCGTCCCGCTTCGCGGAGAAGTACTCCGCGAACTCGTCTTCGTCGCGCTGGTCCACGCGGTCTGCTGCTCCGCTCTTCTGCTCATCCGTCCTCAATGACGGAACCGGGGGCGTCCACGGTTGCACGAGACCGCCGATTCCCTCCACCCCCCGCCGCATTGATCGCGCGGGTGGCGGTGTGATGTGATCGCGGCGTGACCTCGACTCCGCTCGATTTCCGCTCCGACACCGTCACCCGCCCGGATCGGCGCATGCGGGCCGCCATGGCCGAGGCCGAGGTCGACGACAACGTGATCGGCATCGACCCGACCATCGCCCGGCTCGAAGAGCGCGCCGCCGAGACGCTCGGCATGCCCGCCGCGCTGTGGACGCCCAGCGGGACCATGGCGAACCTCATCGCCCTGTCCGTGCACCTCCAGCGCGGCGACCGCTTCCTCGCGACGCGCGGCGCCCACGTGCTCACCAACGAGCTCGGCTCCGCCGCGTGGCTCGCCGGCGGCATGCCCGACATCCTGGAGCACGACGCCGGCCCCGGCCGCCCCACGCCCGACCTGCTGCGCGCCTCCATCGGCAACCCCGGTCCGTATTTCACACTGCGCACCACGCTGCTCTGCCTGGAGAACACGCACAACGCGGCCGGCGGCGCCGTCACCCCGCCCGAGGAGCACGCGCAGCTCGTGGCCGTCGCGAAGGAGGCCGGGCTCAACGTCCACCTCGACGGCGCGCGCATCTGGCACGCGTCCGTCGCGCTGGGGGTGCCGCCCGCCGCGCTGACCGTCGGTGCCGACAGCGTGAGCGCGTGTTTCAGCAAGGGCCTCGGCGCGCCGGTCGGCTCGGTCGTCGCGGGCACCGTCGAGTTCGTGGAGCGGGCGCGCCGGATGCGCCAGATGCTCGGCGGCGGCGTGCGCCAGGGCGGTGTCCTCGCCGCGGCCTGCCTGGTCGCGCTGGACAACGTCGGCGAGCTGGCCGAGACCCACGAGCACGCCCGGCGCCTGGCCGCAGGCCTGGCCGAGCACGGCTGGGGCGTCGCCACGCCGGACACCAACATCGTGCTCGCCGAGGTCCCCGACCTCGCCGTGGCCCTGGAGTGGCTCGGCTCGCTCGGTATCCAGGCGCTGCCGATGGCCGGCAAGGTGCGCTTCGTGCTGCACCGCGACCTCGAACCCACCGCCGTCGAAGACGCGCTGCAGCGCATCAAGGCGGCCTCGCGATGAACTGGATCGTCTTCGACTACGGCGAGGTCCTCTGCACGCGCACCACCGCGTTGCCGAAGCTCGCCGCCACGATGGGCGTGCCCGCCGAGGAGTTCGAGCCCGTCTACTGGGCGGTACGCGAGGCGTACGACCGCGGTTCGAGTGACCTCGAGTACTGGACGTCGATCGGCGACCGCGTGGGCGTACGAGTCGACGACACGATGTCGGAAGAGCTCACCGCCATCGACGTCGCGGGCTGGTCGAACCTGGCACCGTCGTCGCTGGAGCTGCTCGAAGCGCTGTCGGAAGCCGGGGCCGCGCTGGCGCTGCTGTCCAACGCGCCTTCGTCGTTCGGCAAGTGGGTGCGCGAGCAGGAGTGGGCGAAGCTGTTCCGCGTCACGCTGTTCTCGGGTGACGTGAAATTCGCCAAGCCCGACCCCGAGATTTTCCACCTGTTACTGGAAAAGCTCGAAGCGAAGCCGGAGGAGTGCCTGTTCTTCGACGACCGCGAGTCCAATGTGGAGGGAGCGCGCGCCGTCGGCATCCGGGCACAGCTGTGGGACGGCGCCGAGGCCGCCCGCGCCGCGCTCGACTGAGGCCGCACCCTCGCGACCCGGCCGCCCACCCGGCGTGAACCCGATCACCTAAGCTGTGCGCGTCCCGACGGATCTTCCCCGGTAGGTGCCCTGTGGCCGACCACCTCGCGCCGGTCGACTTCGACCGGCCGAGCAACGCGCGGGTGTACGACGCCCTGATGGGCGGCCGGGACCACTACGCCGCCGACCGCGCCGTGCTGCACCAGATCCTGGAGCTCGCGCCGGCCGCGCAGACGATGGCGCAGGAAGTGCGGCAGTGGCTGGTGCGCGCGGTGCGGATGCTCACCGACCGCCTGGGCGTGGACCAGTTCCTCGACCTCGGCTCGGGTTTCCCGACGGTGGAGAACACGCACCAGGTCGCGCAGCGCGTGAACCCCGAGGCGCACGTGGTGTACGTCGACCACGACCCGGTGGTGCAGGCCCACGGCCGCGCGCTGCTGGCGGAGAACGACTACACGCACATGGTCGGCGCCGATCTGCTCGACCCCGAGCGCACGCTGGCGCACCCGGACGTGACGGCCCACCTGGACTTCGAGCGTCCGCTGGGCCTCATCCTGTGCGCGGTGGTGCACCACATCCCCGACTTCGCCGTGGCGCGGGCGGTGGTGAAGGCCTACGTCGACGCGCTCGCGCCCGGCTCGTACGTCGTGCTGCTGCACCAGTACAACCCCGCGGACGGCAGCGCGGCCGCCGAGCTGGCGACGTCTCTGGAATCCCGCTTCGCCACCGCCGGCCTCGACACGCTCTACCGCACGCGCGAGGAGATCGCGTCGCTCTTCACCGGGCTCGAGCTCCTGCCGCCTGGCCTGACGTACCCCCACCTGTGGTGGCCGGGCGGCCCGCGTCTGGCCCCGCTCACACCGACGAACTTCACGACGCTGGCCGGGGTCGCGCGAGTTCCTTAGTCCACTGTGGTCAGTTCCGCCGGAAACACGAGTCGACGAAGTCGAAGATCAGCTTTTCCAGCCGGTCCTGGGTTTCGGGGTCGCGCAACATGTCGGTGCCGTGGGTTCCGCCGGGCAGGATCTCCAGGTGCTTGTCGGCCGGCGGCGCCCCGGACGCTTCGTACAGCTTCTTCACCTCGCCGATCATGTTGCCGCTGTAGTCATCCGGCTCGACGGCGAAGAACGCCGGCTTGGTGACCGTGCGGATGGCCGCCACCGAGTCGCCGCCGCAGTTGCTGGGCGAGGACAGGATCAGCAGGCCCACCAACTGCGGTTCCTTGGCCGCGAGCCGGGCGGCCGAGCTGCCGCCGCACGAGGCGCCGCCCAGCAGCATCGACTTCGCGCCGCGCCGGTGCAGCTCGGCGAGGGCGGCGCTGGTGTCGGTGTCGAAATTGCCGGTTACGGAGCCGTCGTTCTTCTGCGCCGCGCCATGGCCGCGGTACTCGAACACCATCACGTGGTAACCCTTGGCCGCGAGCTTCTCGGCGGTGTCCAGCCAGGAACAGATGTAGTAGCCGGACTCGTGGTCGAGGAGGATCCCGCGGTCACCGGAGCCGAGCTCGATCGCCGGCAGGTGGAAGCCGTCCGACGTGGTCAGGCTGAGCACCTGCGGATCGAGCCGGTCGGGCACGCAGGTGTTGACGGGGAAACCCGACGCGGTCTTGCGCGTACGCTCCGGCACGGTGACCTCGTACGGCCGCGGCGGGGTGGCGGGCGGCCGCTGGGTCTCCGGTGGTTTTGTGGAGGTCTGCCGCGTCGAGGTCTGCTGTGCCGGCTGGTCAGGGGCGGTGGCGTTGGGGTTGGCGGCGGCGTTGGAGTTGGCCGAGCACGCCGTGACGGCGAGTGCACACAGCAGAACGAGTAGTGACCCGGCGGTTCGAGTGGTGGTCATCGGTCCTTCCTCGGCGGAGCGGTACGCGCTCCACGGTGGCGGACCGATGTGAGGAAGCGATGAGGATCAGGTCAGGGTGCGAAAACGTCGATGCGGCGCCCAGCCGTCGTGGCCGGTCGCCGCACCGAAGGTCGCTTCCCCCTGAAGCCCGAGTGATCAGCGCCCGATGCGCTTCGCGTCCTTCTTGCCGCTGATCGCGCCGTAGGCCGCGGTGCCCAGGAACACCACGCCGCCGATGATCGCGATCCACAGCACGGCCTTGAACACGAAGCCGATCACCGCGCCGAGGACCATGAAGGCGATCCAGGCGACGATGAGCCCTCCGACGATCTTCCAGAACATGGCTCCTCCATGACGTTTCCGCGCCACGCCGGCCCGGTGCTGTCCAGCGTGCCACCCGCGGCGCGAAAACTCTCTCCGTCCAGCCAACGTTCAGGGGGATATCGGGGTTCCCCCTGACCGGTTCACCTGAGCCATTCCCCCAGGCGGCGGACGCCTTCGTCGACGTCCTCGGTGGCCCCGGCGAACGAGAACCGCACGAACTTGCCGCCGTCGACCGGGTCGAAGTCCACGCCCGGCGCGATCGCGACCCCGGTGTCGGCGAGCAGGCGCTGGCACCAGCTGAGGCTGTCGGTGGTGTAGGCGGAGACGTCGGCGTACGCGTAGAAGGCCCCTTCGGCGGGGGCGAGCTTGTCGAGACCGATTTTCTTGAGCCCCGCGAACAGCCGATCGCGGTTGCGCCGGTAGTGCTCCACGTGCGCGTCGGCCTCCGCATACGACTCCGGCGTGAACGCCGCGACGGCCGCGTGCTGCGCGATCGCGGGCGGGCAGATCGTGAAGTTGCCCGTGAGCACGTCCACGGCCCGGTGCAACCGCTGCGGCACGAGCATCCAGCCCAGCCGCCAGCCCGTCATCGCGAAGTACTTCGAGAACGAGCCCAGCACGAGCGCTTCGCGGCCGTACTGCCACGCGCAGTCGAGCTGCTTTTCGTAGGAGATGCCGTGGTAGATCTCGTCACTGATCAGCTGCACCCCGTGGGACGCGCACCAGCCCGAGATGGCCGCCAGCTCCCCGGGCGGCAGGACCGTGCCCGTCGGGTTGCTGGGGCTCGCCACGATGAGGCCGTCCAGCGGCCCCAGCTCGTCCAGCAGGTCGACGGTGGGCTGGAAGTTGGTCTCCGCGGTCGTTGCGAACTCCACGACCTCGCAGCCGAGCACCTTGAGCAGGTTCCGGTACGCCGGGTAACCGGGCCGCGCCATCGCCACCCGCGCCCCGGGGTCGAACGCGCTGAGGAAGCTCAGCAGGAAACCCCCGGACGACCCGGTGGTCATCACCACGTCCTGCGCGCTGACATCCACGTCGTACGTACTGCGGTAATGCCCCGCGACGGCCTCACGCAGCTCCGGGATGCCGAGCTGCTCGGTGTAGCCGAGCGTGTACTTGTCCAGCGCCTCTTTCGCCGCCCGCCGCACCGCCTCCGGCGCAGGCGCCGACGGCTGCCCCGCCGCCAGCGACACCAGGTCCCCGTGACTGCGCTGCCTCGCCTGCGCCGCGGACAGCACGTCCATCACGTGGAACGGGGGAACGCCGGCCCGCAGCGCGGGCCCACCGAAAGCACCGATGTCGACCATGCCGCCAGGCTAACCGGGCACGGCTCGTGAGCAACGGTTGCCGCTCACGAGCCGTGCTTCGGTTGTCTTGTTGTCGTGCCCTGCTTCGTGCCTTGCTGTCGTGCTTTGCTCAATACCCGCGGTACGCGCCACCGTGGGCCATCGCGGCGATACCCGGCACGTTGCTCATCGAGCCGTACCGATCGAGCGAATACCGCACACCCGCGATGATGTTGTCGACCGGGTTGTAGATGTTGTCGTGCCCCGGCAGCTTGTGCGCCTGGAACGTCGAGTCGATGCACTGCATCAGACCCTTGGAAGGGTGCCCGGCGGCAGCGTTCGAGTTGCCGGTGAGGAAGACGTGGTCGCCCTCGCGCGCGGTCCACGTGCCGAGTTCCGTCGTCACGCACCAGACGTCGGCGCGCCCGGCCGGCTCGCGGCGCAGGAACGCCCCGGTGACCACCGGGTTGTTCGCCCGCACGGCAGCCTCGCGCCGCCACGTCTCGTGCTCACTCGTACGGTCGGTGACCGACACGCGCGGCCGGGCGCCGGAGAGGTAGACGGCCAGCGTGATCGCCTCGAGCACCTCGCCCGGCGCCTGGTAGATCGTGACCTTCGGCTTGGTGAATCCCGGCCGCAGGTGCCACGTGCCCTCTGCGTCGGTCACGGCTTCGAGCCACGCTTCGCGCTGCGCGGTCGACATCGCCAGAACCTGGCGCACGGCCTCGGACTTCGGATTTCCCGCGCGGCGCAACAGGTCCTGCGCGTAGTCGTGGTCGATCCGGAACTGGTGCCTGAGTCCACAGCCACCGCGGTCGTCGACGTAGACCGCGTGCGGAACACCGTCGAGCAGCGCACGCAGCTTCCCGACCATGTCCGGTTTGGACTGTGCGATGGAGACGGTCGGCCGGTGGCGGCGGGTCTCGATGTGGCCGTCGCCCGCGATCCAGCCCAGGATCGCCGCCTCGCGCACCGTCACATCGAGCGCCGTGCCCGTGTCGGCGGGCGCCGCGAGCAGGATCCGGTCACGGCTGCCGACCTCGTCGGTGGTCACGAAGCGAGCTTCGTCGGCGTAGACGTTGCGCTGCGCTTCCGGGGCCACGCCGTGGATCTTGCGCCGGTGGACGGCCACGCCGTTGCCGGGCGCGGTGCTCGTGCGCGGCTGCCACCCGCACTCCGGACAGACAACCGGACCGTCCTTGGCAACCGCGACCCGCGGCAGGTTCAGCCACCGGTGGTTCGGCGTGGTGGTCGCCGCCCAACGCGAGTTGGCCAGCGTGACCAGCGGCGCGTTCTCGTGGTGGACAACCCGCGTCACGCGGGTCCACTCGCTGCGCCGGGTCTGCGGGTTGTAGCCGATGGTCTCGTCGCCGACCTCGACGTCGTGGTGCTTCAGCAGCCCACGCCGCGTCAGCATGGCCGTGTCCAGCGGCACGCAGTCCCAGTTGTTGATCGCGTTGGGATTACCGCCCGATTCGTGCTGGATGATCGCCCAGATGTTCTTGACGTCGGCTTCCGTGACGTTCACACCGTTGGCCTGAAGGATCTTGATGGCCTCGTCGATCCACTCCTGCACGTTGCCCGGCGGCGGGGACCCGGGCGGGCCGCCGCTGGGGCCAAGGCCGCCGCCCCCACCGCCACCGCCGCCTCCTCCGCCGCCACCGCCGTGGTGAGAGCTGGTGTGGAGACCGCCGGTGCTCTGGGGGACGGTGCCGTCCTTGCCGGGGAGGGGGACCTTGTCGTAGCCACCCTCGATCTGGGTTTTCATCAGGGTCTGCGACTGGCCGATCATGGTGTTGGCCTGGTTGAGCAGACCCTGCACCTCGCCGTCGTACTGCGTCGTCAGGTTGTTGATGTCCGTCTTCGCCGTGGCCTTGATCTGCTCGACCGTGGGGCTGGGCGCGGGCTTCTTCTCGTCGGCGGCGGTCTTGGCCGCAGCTGCCGCGGCGTTCATGTCGGTCTGGGCCTTCTGATTGCGGGCGTTGACCGCCTTCTCCGCATCGCCGAGCTTGCCCTGGGTGACCTTGGTCTTGATGTCGGCGAGGTTCTTCGCGAGGTTCGTCAGGTCGGTCGCCACGTCGCCGAGGTGCGCCTCGACTTTGGCGCCCGCGCTGCGGACCGTGCGGACGTAGTCGAAGAACTTGTCGGCCGCGTCGCCGGACCAGACGCTGCTGTCGAGCGCCTTTGTGGTGTTGTCCAGCGCCTGCGAGTGGTCGGCCGCGTCGGTGGCGGCGCCGCGGAACTGGTCGGCCGCCTTGTTGATGGCGTCCACGTTGAGCTTGGCGACCTGGTCGACCTTGTCCGTGAACGCTTTCCAGTTGTCCGGAGTCCCGGCACCGACCCCATCCAAAGCCACTTGTCGTCCCCCTGCTATTCCGCGAGCCGAGCCCGAATTGTTCTATTTGTCGACGTGAACGGTGAGGTCACTCTTGCCGACCTCGTCCATTTCGGTCATCAGACCGGCGGCCTTGCGCATGGCGGACGCGAGCGCGTCCATGTGCTGGCCCGCGGCGTCGAACTGGCTGTGCACACCGTTCTTGAAGTCACCGACGGCGCTGTGCGCGTCCTGCGAACCGGGCATCCCGCCGAACGGGCTTTCCTTTTCGTGGTCCATGCCGGTGAGCTTGTCCTTGGACTTCTGGTATTCGTCCTTCAGCCTCTCGACCTGACGCGCCGCGATAGCCATCGAATCGACGTCGTACACAGCCACGGTCCGCTCTCCCCTTCACGAAAACCAACACCCGATTGATCAGACGCACCCACGATCAAGTCGGTTCCCGGCCTACTGTAAGACCTCGGCCACGCTCCGGGTACGGATCTTCGCCGAATCCACCCCCGCGTGCGAGAACCACTTCACAGCACCGCGTGCAGCTCCCGTACCCGTTCCACCAGCACCGCGTTGTCCGCCGGGGTGATGGTGGCCCAGGTGTGGCCGTCGGGGTCGTCGGTGAGTTGGAAGAGGTAGCGGCCCGCGTCGGTGTCGAAGAAGGCGGTGGGGTGGGGCGAGCGGCGGACGGTGCCGTCGCGGAGGGTGCGTTCGGCGGTGAACTGGCCGCGGGCTTCCTGGCCGAGCAGCATGCCGGCGAGTTCCTGGGCTTCCCACAGGGCGAGGCCGCGATCCTCGAGGGCGGTGACCAGGGCTTTGGGTTCGCCGCCGGCTTCGGCGTCGGCGGCGACGAGGGTGGCGTGGGGCACCGAGACGCTCTGGCCGAGGCCCGCGGAGAGGTCGCCGGCGACGGGGACGGCGGCTTCGGCCAGCGCGCCCTCGTCGGCGGGGATGAGCCAGACCTCGTCGCGGTCGACGACGGCGAGCACGGCCTGGCTGCCGCGGCTGACGGCACGCCCGTGGATCTCGCGGTCGGCCCAGACCCAGACGTCGAGGGCGGACTGCGGGCGCGACAGCAGGTGCAGCTGGTCGAACAGCTCACCCGACGCGCGGCGCCCGCGCGCGAGGCGGCGGCGCGAAAGTCCCGCCCACGCCTGGTCGATCAACTCAGCGCGTTCGGAATGCGTGCGGCCCGGCGAGGGCACGCCGAGCGCGGCGGGACGGCGGCCCAGCTCGAGCGACTCCCACAGGACGTCGAACTCGAGCGTCGAGAGCACGAGGTTCACGCGTCGTCGCCGATCACGTCGTCGGAGACCAGGCGGGGGTCGGTGAAGAGGTCCTTGTCGTCGACGCCGAAGCGGCGCACGTGGTCGGCGTCGTCCTCGTTCTGCGTGGCCGCGGGGGCGAGGAACTTCGCGTCGCCCGAAGGCTGCTTGGGCTCGATCTGCTCGGTCTTGCGCAGCGCGATCGCCTCTTCCTCCGGCAGCTCGCCCACCGGCAGCGGACGCACGGGTCCCTTCGACGGCGCACCACCGAAACCCCGGCCCGGCCGTTCCCGGTCACCGGCCACGGCACCGCCGGCCACGCCCGCGCCGAGCGCCGCGGCACCCGCGCCGAGCTCGCCGACCGACGCACCCGGCCGCGGCGGCGCGGCGGGACCGCTCACGCTCTCCTCCGGCACAACGGGTGACTGCGGACCGCTGCCGACCATCCGGCCCCGGCTCAACGCCGGGTCGCCACCACCGGTCCCGCCGGCCGGACCGCGGCCGAGGACGGCGTCAGGCCCGGTCGACGACCCACCCGGCGCAGCGCTGCCGGAGCCGGGCCCGGGCCCGGGCCCTCCGACGAGACCACGCCCGGCACCGGGCTGCCCCTCGAAACCAGGACCGAAACCAGGCCCACCACCCCGGACGGGCCCACCGAACCCAGGCCGTCCAGGCACGTCCGGCCGGCCGCCACCCCGAGGCATTTCCCAACCGGGCGGCGGCGTCGAAGGCCGACCCGAAACCGGAGGAGCAACGGGGGCCGCCCCAGGCGGAGGCGCAGCCGGCCGCCCCGGAGCCGAAGCCGGCGCCGTGTAACCGCCGGATCCACCGGACCCGGCCGACCCACCAGGCATCGCGATCCCCAACGCCGGCGTCGGCGGATCCACCGCCAGCCGGTTCGCCACCGGCTGCACCACCGGCGGATCCACGTGCCGCGACTGCACCGAGGCCGAAGCCGGCCGCACTCCGCCGTCCGGCGTCACGTCCACCGCCGACCCGGCCAGGTCGAGCACGCTCTTACGCCCGTCCGGCTCCGTCATCGACAGCGACTGCGGCTGGCTCAGCGGCTCCGACGCCAACAGGTTCTCGCCGCTCTGCTGCGCGTACGCGTTCAACGCCTCGAGCGCCTGGCTTCGCGCGTTCTGCGCCGCGTCGACCGCCGTCGCGTGGTCGGTCTCGAAGCCGATCAGGCTCAGCACGGAGTCGCCGAGCGTGTAGCCGCCGGCGCCCTTCATCAGCGTGGCGGGGTCGGGCAGCTTGAACTTGGTGCGGTTGAAGGCCTCGCCCTGCGCGAAGAGCAGCTCGGCGGTGTTGGACACCTTCCGCATGGCGTCCTGGGAGAACCCGGCCTGGTCGGTGAACACCTGCCCGGCCGCGCCGCCCGCCTGGCTCTGCCACTCGACGCCGAGCTGCGTCAGCTGCGTGCGCAGCGCCTGGTCGGTCTCGGCGAGCGCGGTCGCGACGGCCTTCAGCGCGTCGACGGCCGTGCCGATGCTGCCGATGCCGTCGCCGTCGGAGAACTTCCGGATCTCGTCCGCGAGGGACGTGTCCGTCCAGCCGTCGAAGCGCTGGTCGCGGATCTTGCCCGCGAGGTCGGAGATCTCCACGCGCCCTCCTAGGTCCGTGTCTTGAGGTACTGCAGCGCCAGGTCGGCCGCCTGCGTCGCCTGGTCGCACAGCTGCTGCTGGGTGAACGCACCGGCGGTGACCGCAAACGCTTGCGCCGCCAGCGTCTGGCCCTTCGCGACGCCGACGAGCACCTCGCAGTCCGAAGGCGTGCCGGCCGCGCGGTAGTTCGTGAGCGCCGGGTAGCCCTCGACCGCGAACGGCGCCGTGGTCATGCTGTTCTTCCGCCGCGCGCCGGTGAGCCACTCCTGCAAGTCGGCGGTAACGGTGCGCAGGTGGTAGGCGTGGAACGGCTCGGTCTTGTCCGCGTCGAACACGCACGTGGGCCCGTCCTGCGGATCGGCGGCCTTGCGCGGCACGGCGTTGACCTGCAGCTCGTCGAGCTGCGCCTGGCCCAGCAGGTCACACGGGTCCACGCCCGTGAGCGGGAGGTCGGCCGGGCGCGGCGGCAGCTGCGAAGCCTTCGCGGCCTGCGAAGCCGATCTCACCGCGGTCGGCACCGGCACGGCCGTGCCGGCATCGCCGGACGAGCACCCGGCCGCGCCGAGCGCGAGCGCCGCGACGAGAGCGCTAGTGAATGCCGTGCGCACCACGGTCCCCGAACGCCGCGGCCTTGTCGTCTTCGCTCGCCTGGTACGTCTGGGCCGCGCCCCGCAGCTGCTCGCCGAGGCGGCGCAGGTTGGCGACGTACGCGCGCGCTTCGGCCGCGTAGGAGTGATCACCTTCCGCGACGA
Organism: Amycolatopsis sp. NPDC047767; assembly: GCF_040704195.1. Lineage (NCBI taxonomy): Bacteria > Bacillati > Actinomycetota > Actinomycetes > Pseudonocardiales > Pseudonocardiaceae > Amycolatopsis > Amycolatopsis sp. NPDC047767. The sequence goes on along the minus strand of NZ_JBEYSJ010000007.1, from coordinate 219,971 downwards.
TCATGTTCCACGCCGCCACGGAATTCACGCTCACCGCGTCGGCCGAAGGCGTGTCGATGCGCAGCTCGCCCAGGCGCGTGAGCAGCTTGTCCTCGAGTGCGTTGGCCTGCTCGTCGACGGCCTTCGCCACGTCCAGCAGCTTCTCCGGCGCCACGATGAGGTCCGCGACGCCGGGCGCGGCCGGGACGGACGACGCCAGGTCGGACAGCGGACTGCTTCCCGCCATGCGCTCCCCCTCGGTAATACGGAGTGTGACCGTTCGGCCCCGCTACGAGGCTACCAACCGCCGGGTGATCGGGAGGCGGAAACTCAGGCGTTCACCGGCATGGTGATGTCGCCGTTGGCCGCCTTGAGCGCGATGTCGGTGCGGTGGTGCGAGCCCGCGAGGTGCACGCGCTCCACCGTCTCGTACGCGTGCTTGCGCGCCGACTTGAGCGACTTGCCCGTGCCGACCACGGACAGCACACGCCCGCCCGCCGACACCACGGCGCCGTCCTCGCGCCGCCGGGTGCCCGCGTGGAGCACGCCTTCGAGCTCGCCGCCGGTGATCACGTCGCCGGTGCGCGGCTTGCCGGGGTAGCCGTCGGCCGCGATCACGACCGTCACGGCCGCGCCGCCCGACCACTCCAGCGGCGGCTGCTTCGCGAGCTTGCCGGTGGCCGTCGCGTGCATCAGGCCGGCCAGCGGCGTGCGCAGCAGCGCCAGCACGACCTGGGTCTCCGGGTCGCCGAAGCGGCAGTTGAACTCGATGACCTGCGGGCCCTCGGACGTCAGCGCGAGACCGGCGTAGAGCAGGCCGGAGAAGGTGGCGCCGCGCGCGTCGAGCTCGTCGACCACGGGCTGCACGATGCGGGCGACCACGTCGTCCACCAGGCCTTCCGGCGCCCACGGCAGCGGGGCGTAGGCGCCCATGCCCCCGGTGTTCGGGCCGGCGTCGTCGTCGCCGACGCGCTTGAAGTCCTGCGCGGGCAGCAGCGGGACCACGGTGCGGCCGTCGACGAAGCAGAACAGCGAAGCCTCGGGTCCGTCCAAAAAGGATTCCAGGAGGACGGGATGCCCGCCGTCGAGGAGCATCAGGGCGTGCTTGCGCGCGACCTCGACGTCCTGCGTGACGACCACGCCCTTGCCGGCCGCGAGGCCGTCGTCCTTCACGACCCAGGTGGGACCGAAGCGCTGCAGCGCGGCGTCGAGGCGCGCCGGAGTGTCCACGACCTCGCTGCGCGCGGTGGGGACGTTCGCGGCGGCCATCACGTCCTTGGCGAACGCCTTCGAGCCCTCGATGCGCGCGGCCGTGGCCGACGGTCCGAAGCAGGCGATGCCCGCCTTCCGCACCGCGTCGGCGACGCCCGCGACCAGCGGCACCTCGGGGCCGACCACCACGAGGTCGGCCTTCCACCCGCTCGCCAGCGCAGCAACCGCTTCGGGATCAGCCGGTTCGACACCCATCTGCTCGGCGACCGCGGCCGTCCCGGCATTGCCGGGCGCGCAGGCGAGCGCGGTGACGGCGGGATCGCCGGACACCGCGAGGACGAGTGCATGCTCCCGGGCGCCGGACCCGATTACCAGTACGCGCACGCCGACCAGCGTAACGGGCTCGGGTCGGCGGGGGCATTTCGCCGTCCGTGAGGCACCTGTCCCGTGCTGTCCGGAAGCGGATTCCATGCACCGTTTACCGGTTTGTCAGCCGTCTGTCCGCCCTGTGCCGCTCACCGGACGCTTGCGGCCGTGAGGGTGGCGGCGGGCGTTGCCAAACCGGCCGAAAGTAGGCGGTACCGGACTGGCAGCCGCCTTCCTGCCGCCAGTTTCCGCCGTGACTGTGGTCGGATTGGCAAATAAACGGCGCAGTGTGGCAAATCCGTCAGATGAGGACGGAGCGCCCGGTAGAGAGAGGGTCCCTTTCCCATGAAGCGCAAACGCGTGGGTGTGCTCGCCCTGTCCGGTCTCGCCCTGCTCGGGGTCGCGAGCCTGGCCATCGGTCCCGCCACGGCGGCCCCGCAGCAGGTGGCGGGCGCGGCGGCGCACCGGCACGATGACCCCGTGATCGTCGGACACCGGGGCGCGCCCGGCTACCGCCCGGAGCACACGCTCGCCTCCTACGAGCTCGCGTTCCGCATGGGCGTGGACTTCGTCGACGTCGACCTCGTGCCGACCAAGGACGGCCAGCTCGTCGCGCGGCACGAGCCGGAGATCGGCGGCACCACCGACGTGGCGGACCACAAGGAGTTCGCCTCGCGCAAGACCACCAAGACCATCGACGGCGTGTCGATGACCGGCTGGTTCACCGAGGACTTCACGCTCGCGGAGCTCAAGACGCTGCGCGCGAAGGAGCGGATCCCGGAGAACCGCCCGAACAACCAGCTGTACAACGGCCGCTTCCAGATCGCGACCTACCAGGAGGTCATCGACCTCACGCGGCGGCTGGGCAAGGAGCTGCACCGCACGCTGGGCACGTACCCCGAGGTCAAGCACTCGACGTACTTCTCCTCGATCGGCAACCCGACCGAGCCGAAGCTCGTCGCGTTCCTCAACCGCAACGGCCTCAACCGCGCCGACGCGCCGGTGATCATCCAGTCGTTCGAGGTGGCGAACCTCAAGGAGCTGCACAAGCAGGTGCGGGTGCCGCTGCTGCAGCTCACGGAGGCTTCGGGCGCGCCGGCCGACTTCGTGGCCGCCGGTGACAAGCGCACGTACGCGGACATCGTGACGCCGGCGGGGCTGCGTGAAGTCGCGAAGTACGCGAAGTACCTCGGCCCGGACAAGGCGCAGATCATCCCGCGCGACGCTTCGGACAACCTCGGCAAGCCGACCTCGCTGGTCGCGGACGCGCACCGCGTGGGTCTCAAGGTGCAGCCGTACACCTTCCGCAACGAGAACCCGTTCCTGCCGGCGAACCTGCGTTCTTCCGCCAGCCCGACCGCGTTCGGCAACGTGTTCGCGGAGGAGGCGGCGTTCCTCAAGGCCGGCGTCGACGGCTTCTTCGCTGACCAGGCGGACGCGGCACTGGAGTCGCTGCACGATTTCCTGGGGCACTGATTTTTGGCTCTGTAGCCGGGTTTTCCGCAGGCCCGTTCACCCGATGGTGGACGGGCCTGCTGTTTTTTGTCGGCGCCGGTTCCTAGAGTTGCCGCCATGGTTCTTGGGGAGGAGATCGACCGGCTGGCGCGTGACACCGGGTTTTCCGGGGTCGTGTCGGTCAGCCGTCGTGATGAATCGGTGCTCGCGCGTGCGTACGGCTCGGCGCACCGCGGGTACGGCGTACCGAACACAGTGGACACCAGGTTCGCGATCGCCAGTGGTACCAAGGGTTTCACTGCCTTGGTGGTGGTTCGTCTCATCGTCGAGGGGTTGCTGACCCTGGGCACCCGGGTGCGCTCCCTGCTGGGCGCGGACCTGCCGTTGATCGACGACGACGTCACGGTGGAACACCTGCTCTCCCACCGCTCGGGCATCGGCGACTACTGCGACGAAGACGCCTCGCCACCGGCGCAACCGCAGTCCTTCACCTCGGCGGCGGCGTATTTGCCTGCACTGGACGGGTTCCCGCAACGGTTTCCGCCGGGGTCGCGGTTCTCGTACAACAACGGCGGGTTCGCGGTACTGGCGTTGCTGGCGGAACGGGCTGCGGGTACGCCTTTCGCGGATCTGGTCGCTTCGCGCGTTGCCGCTCCTGCCGGCATGACACACACGTCGTTCCTCCGCTCGGACGCGCTACCCGGCGACGCGGCCACGGGGTACCTGGAAGACGGGCGCACCAACGTCTTCAGCCTGCCCGTGGTCGGCAGCGGCGACGGCGGGATCTACTCGACCGCCGGCGACTTCGCGGCGTTCTGGTCCGCGTTTCACGCCGGCCGGATCGTGCCACCGGAGTGGGTTTCGCGGATGACGAACGTGGTGAGCGCCGAGACCTCGACCCGCGAACAGCTCTGCTACGGCCTCGGCTTCTGGCTCCCACCCGACGACACCACGGTGATGCTGGAGGGCTACGACTACGGCGTCTCGTTCCGCAGCGTCTCGCGCCCCTCCGACGGCCTGGTGTTCACGGTTGTTTCCAACACTTCGGAGGGTGCGTGGCCGTTGACCCGATGGCTCGGAGGGGAGTTGGTGGCGAACGGCTGATGCGCGAAGGAAGCGCTCGGCCGGCCGGCTGATCGCGGTAAGTCCGGCGGCCGGAGCAGGACCGGCTGAACGACAGCCCTCGCGATCTCGAAGGGTTGCCACGGACAGCCGTTGATGGGTTGCGACGGGCTGGCACGAGGTTGACAGCAGGCTGCTGCCGTCAGTTGCGGGTTGGCTGCACCGGCCTGTCTGCGGATTGCGGAATGCTGCGGATGGCGCGTTGTGGCGGAGCACCTCGTCACGCGGCCAGGCGCCCACGGTCGCGGTGAGGAACCCATGGCGGCCGCGCGCGGGAGGGGTTCTTGACGGAGCCTTGACACCCGCGGACGGGCCGGGCTAGCTTCTCCGGAACTTCAAAGGTCTGTACACATACCTTTCAGGTGGGTGCCCGATGGATGTCTCCGACCAGCAGACCGCCGAACCCGACCGACACGACGAGGACAGTGCGCGGCTGCATGCGCTGGGGTATGCGCAGGAGCTGAAGCGCACGATGTCGTCGTTTTCGAACTTCGCGGTGTCGTTCACGATCATCTCGATCCTGTCCGGATGTCTGACGCTGTACGGCTTCGGCATGAAGACCGGCGGGCCCGTGGCGATGATCTGGGGGTGGCCGCTCGTCGGTCTCTTCGTGATCCTCGTGGGGCTCGGCATGGCGGAGGTGTGCTCCAGCTACCCGACGGCCGGTGGTCTGTACTACTGGGCCGCGAAGCTCGCGACGCGCAACGGGCCGGCGTGGTCGTGGTTCACCGGGTGGTTCAACCTGATCGGGCAGATCGCCGTGACGGCGGGCATCGACTTCGGGGCGGCGCTGTTCCTGAACGCGTTCCTCGACCTGCAGTGGGGCTACGCCGCGACGCCGGGGCACACGATCCTGCTGCTGGCGATCATCCTGGTCGTGCACGGGGCGCTGAACACGTTCGGCGTGCGCGTGGTGGCGATCCTCAACAGCGTGAGCGTGTGGTGGCACCTGATCGGGGTGCTGGTGATCGTCGGCGTGCTCGTGTTCGTGCCGGCGAAGCACCAGGAAGCGTCGTTCGTGTTCGGGCACTTCGCGAACGAGACGGGCTGGAGCTCGTCGGTGTACGTGTTCGCGCTCGGGTTGCTGCTGGCGCAGTACACGCTGACCGGCTACGACGCGTCGGCGCACATGACCGAGGAAACCAAGAACGCCGCGAAGGCCGGGCCGCGCGGGATCATCAACTCGATCCTCGTGTCGCTCGTCGCGGGGTGGGTGCTGCTGATCGGGCTCACGTTCGCCATCCAGGACTACGACGGCGCCGTCAACTCGGCCACGGGGGTGCCGCCGGCGCAGATCTTCATCGACGCCACCGGCGCGGTCACGGGCAAGTTCCTGCTGCTGATCTGCATCGGCGCGCAACTGTTCTGCGGCATGGCCTCGGTGACGGCCAACTCGCGGATGATCTACGCGTTCGCCCGCGACGGCGCCATCCCCGGCTCGAAGATCTGGCACCGCATCAACAAGCGCACGCAGACGCCCACCAACGCCGTGTGGCTGGCCGCGGGCGGCGCGCTGATCCTGGCGCTGCCGTACCTGTGGAGCGCCACGGCCTACGCAGCGGTCACATCGATCGCGACCGTCGGGCTCTACGTGGCGTACGTGATCCCCGTGTTCCTGCGCGTCCGACGCGGTGACAGCTTCGCGAAGGGACCGTGGCACCTCGGTCGCTGGGGCAAGCCGATCGGCATCGTCGCGACCGCGTGGGTCGTGGTGATCTTCGTGCTGTTCATGCTGCCGCAGGGCTCACCCGTCACGGTCGACTCGTTCAACTACACGCCGATCGCGTTCCTGATCGTGCTCGGCGGCGCGGCGCTGTGGTGGGTCGTGTCGGCGCGCAAGTGGTTCACGGGCCCGAAGGTGCAGGGATCCGCGGCGGAACTGGAAGCCGTCGAACGGGAGCTCAAAGAACTGGGATAGACCCGGGATCAACCCGCAGGTGGAGGTGTCACCCAGCGGCGGCCGTGAAGATCGGGACGGTGAAACCGAACCGAACAGCCACTCTCGCGCTCGCCGCCGTGAGCCTCGGCGCGCTCACCGTCGCACCCGCCGCCGCGGCTACCCCGCCGCTGTCCTGGGGCACCTGCCCCGCCCCGACCCCCGACGCGTCGAGCAACACCGTCCAGCGCGACCCGCGCCAGCAGTGCGCCACGCTGACCGTCCCGCTCGACTACGCCCACCCGCACGGGAAAACCATCACCCTCACGATCTCGCGCATCCCCGGCACGAAACACCAGCCACTGGCCATCGGCCCGGGCGGGCCCGGCGGGTCCGGCCTGGACCAGCCGAGCGTGTGGTCGACCACGGCCGTCGGCAAGCAACTGCTGAGCCAGTACGACCTCATCGGGTTCGACGACCGCGGCATCGGCAACTCGACTCCGGTCCTCTGTGGACTGTCCGACGCCGACCGCGCCGCCACCCTCGCCGACCCGTACCCGGCGCCGGACGGCGACATCAGCGCCAACGTCACCTACGCCCGCCGCGTCGCCGCCACCTGCGCGAAGAACGCCGGCGCGTACCTGCCGTACCTCAACACGAACAACGTCGCACAGGACATGGATCGCATCCGCCAAGCCCTCGGCGCGCGCGAGCTGAACTACTACGGCACGTCCTACGGCACCTACCGCGGCGCCGTCTACGCCTCGATGTTCCCGCGGAACACCGGCAAGATCGTGCTCGACAGCAGCACTCCGCCGGACGGCGTCACAGCCGCGATCCGGCTGAAGGGCGAAGCCGTGGAAACGGCGTTTCCCCCGTTCGCCGAATGGGCCGCCGACCACGACAGCACCTTCCACCTCAGCACCACCCCGGACGCGATAGAAGCCGCCTACTTCCGCATCACCGCGGCCCTCGACCAGCACCCCCGCACCTTCGACAGCGGCCGCGTCCTCACCGGCAACGACGTGCGCGTCGCCCTGCCGCCGTTCCTCGAGAAGCCGGCGACCTACCCCGTCATCGCCACGCTGATGGCCCTCGGTGACGGCCAGGACCTGCCCTTCGGCACCACCTTCACCCAGCTGATCCCCGACAACTTCGCCAGCGACCAGTACGCCGTCCTCTGCGGTGACGCGCCCGTCTCCCGCGACCCCGCGACGTACGCCGCCGCCGTGCAGCAGGACCGCCAGGCCCACCCCCTCACCAACGGCATGCCCGCCGACATCTGGCCGTGCGCCTTCTGGCCGCGCGACGCCGTGCACCAGTCACAGCCCATCACCGCGAACGGCCCGCGCAACGTCCTGATGCTCCAGAACCACGCCGACCCCTCCACCGCGTACTCCGGCGCCCTGGAGATGCGCCAAGCCCTCGGCCGCCGCGCGGAGCTGACCACGATCGACGACGCCGGCCACGGCGTGGACCTCACCAACGCGTGCACGGCCGGCCGGCTCACCGATTTCCTGCTCGAAGATCACCTGCCCGGACGCGACACGACGTGCCCGTGACCCGTCATCCGAGATCAACCTGGGTGAAGATGCGGGCATGGAGACCCTCACGCTGGTCGGAGTCCTCGCCGGCTCGCTCGGCCTGACCGCGCTCGCCCGGCGCTACAACGTGTCGGCGCCGCTGCTGATCGTCGTGGTCGCGCTGGGGGTCGCGCTGATCCCGGGCGTGCCACGGATCGAGCTGGAGCCCGAGCTGATCCTCACGGTGGTGCTGCCGCCGCTGCTCTACTCGACGTCGCTCGACAGCTCGCTCACGCACTTCCGCGCCAACCTGCGCCCGATCATCGGGCTGGGTGTCGTGCTGGTGGTGGTGACGGCCGTGGTCGTCGCGTTCGTGGTGCACCTGCTGCTGCCCGAGCTGCCGTGGGCGTCGGCGCTGGTGCTCGGGGCGGTGGTGGCACCGCCGGACGCCGTGACGGCCGTGGCGATCGGGCGCAAGCTCGGCCTGCCGCGCGGGATCATGACCGTGCTGACCGGCGAAAGCCTGGTCAACGACGCCGCCGCGCTCACGCTGTACAAGGTCGCGCTCGCCGCCGTCGCGGGCACGGCCGGGTCGATCGGCCATGGCCTTGGCGTGTTCGCGGTGGCGACGGTGCTGGGCATCGCCGTGGGCCTCGTGGCTGGGTTCGTGGTGGTGTTCATCCGCTCGCGGCTCGACGACCCGCTGCTGGAGTCGGCGTTCGGGATCATCGTGCCGTTCGCGGCCTACGTGACGGCCGAGCACTTGCACCCGTTCGGCTCGGAGTTCAGCGGCTCGGGCGTGCTCGCCGTGGTCACGGCCGGCCTCTACCTCGGCCAGCGCTCGCTGCGCGCGTCCCCGGCCACGCGCATGCAGGACCGGTCCGTGTGGACATCGATCGACGTGCTGCTCGAAGCGCTGGTGTTCGCGTTGATGGGCCTGCAGCTGCCGTTCGTGCTCGACGGCGCCGACCGCGCGGCCCGCGACAACGGCACCCTCGCGATCGTCGCTGTCGTCGTGCTGCTGGTGACGATGGCCGTGCGGATCCCCGCGGTGTTCCTGTCGAGCTACCTGCCGAGAACGCTGCGGCTGTTCGGCCGGACGCGCGACTCGGCTTCGTGGCAAGCGCTGGCCGTGGTGTCGTGGACCGGGATGCGCGGCGTGGTCACACTCGCCGCGGCTTCGGCCGTGCCGCTCGGGACGCCGGGGCGCCCGGAGATCCAGCTGTTCGCGTTCACCGTCGCCGTCGGCACGGTGCTGATCCAGGGCCTGACCTTGCCGCCGCTGATCCGCTGGCTCAAGGTCCGGAACCCGGCCGAGGCCGCCCGCGACCAGGCCGAGGAGCTGGCCGCGCGGGAGGTCGCGCAGAAGGCGGCGCACGCGCGGCTGAAGGAGATCACGCAGGCGGCGATGGCCAAGGCGGACCTGCCGCCGGACCGCATGAAGCGGCTGGAAGAACGTCTGGAGCGGCTCGTCGACACCCGCTACCGCTTCGCGCGAGCCGCGATCACGCTGTCCGGCGAGGAACGCAGCGCCAGCCCGCAGGCGAAGTTCGCCCAGGCCCGGCGCGAGCTGCTGATCACCCAGCGCGCGGCGATGATCGCGGAGAACCGCGCCGGGCGCCTCGACGACGAGGTGCTGCGCAAGGTCCTGGTCGAGCTGGACCTCGAAGAGCTCTCCGCCACCAACACCCTCACCAACCGGATGGGCATGGGCTGACGGGCGTTCCGTCGGGAACGCCCGTCGGCAAACGGCTCAGACGAAGTCGTGGCGCACGATCGTCTGCTCGCGGCCCGGCCCCACGCCGATGGCCGAGACCCGCGCACCCGACAGCTCTTCCAGACGCTCCACATAGGACCGCGCGTTGGCCGGCAGCTCGTCGAACGTGCGGCAGCCCGAGATGTCCTCGAACCAGCCCGGCAGCTCTTCGTACACCGGCACGGCGTGGTGCACGTCGGTCTGAGTCATCGGCATGTCGTGGGTGCGGCGGCCGTCCACGTCGTAGCCGACGCACACCGGCACCTTCTCCAGGCCCGACAGCACGTCGAGCTTGGTGAGGAAGTAGTCGGTGATCCCGTTGACGCGCACGGCGTAGCGGGCGATCACGGCGTCGAACCAGCCGGTGCGCCGCGAACGGCCCGTGGTCACGCCGAACTCGCCGCCCTGCTTGCGCAGGTACTCGCCGGACTCGTCGTCGAGCTCCGTCGGGAACGGGCCCGAGCCGACGCGCGTGGTGTAGGCCTTCAGGATGCCCAGCACGGTGGTGATGCGGCCCGGGCCGATGCCCGAACCCGCGCTCGCGCCGCCCGAGGTCGGGTTCGACGACGTGACGAACGGGTACGTGCCGTGGTCCACGTCGAGCAGCGTGCCCTGCGAACCCTCCAGCAGCACCGTTTCGCCGCGTTCGAGGGCCTGGTTGAGCTGCAGGCGCGTGTCGGCGATGCGGTGCGCGAACTTCTCGCCGGCGGCGAGCACCTCGTCGGCGACCTGGTTCGCGTCGAGCGCCTTGCGGTTGTAGACCTTCACCAGGACCTGGTTCTTGAACTCCAGCGCCGCTTCGACCTTCTGGCGGAAGATCTTCTCGTCGAGCAGGTCCTGCACGCGGACGCCGACGCGGGCGATCTTGTCCTGGTAGCACGGCCCGATGCCCCGGCCGGTGGTGCCGATCTTGCGGCTGCCCAGGTAGCGCTCGGTGACTTTGTCGATCGCCACGTGGTACGGCATGATCAAGTGCGCGTCGGCGGAGATCCGCAGCCCGCTCGTGTCGACGCCGCGCTCCTCCAGACCCGCGAGCTCGTCGAGCAGCACGCCCGGGTCGACCACCACACCGTTGCCGATGACGTTGGTCACGCCCGGCGTGAGGATCCCGGACGGGATGAGGTGGAGGGCGAAGTTCTCGCCGTTGGGCAGGACGACGGTGTGGCCGGCGTTGTTGCCGCCCTGGTACCGGACGACCCACTGCACGCGGTCACCGAGCAGGTCGGTCGCCTTGCCCTTGCCTTCGTCCCCCCACTGGGCACCGATCAGCACGATCGCCGGCATGTGACACTCCAGGTGTTCGGCAACAGGGAAAGTGTCCCGATGGGACACGGGGTGGCGCTGGGAAATGCCGGTGCATGACTGTAACGGAGGACGTGGGCGTGCGCGGAATCGTGGTGGCCTGCGGTGATGATCCGCACTCGTTCACGGCCCTCCGTGACGTGTCCATCGTCCGCGTTTCGGCGCTTCCGGGCAAGGCGGAAATCGATCCCTTGCTGGGGAAACACGAGCGCTTGATCGTCGCGGGGACCGACGCGGACCTCGCGGCGGTGCTCGTGCGATTGCTGCGGACCGATCGGGTGTCGGGCGTGTCGGTCGGGTTCGTGCCTGCCGAGTCCGGTTCGGCCGTCGCGGCGCTCTGGGGACTGCCCACGGACCCCGTCAAGGCGCTTGAAATCGCCCTCGACGCTTCGGCCTCGGAAGTGCCGCTCGTGCGTGACGACACCGGCGGCATCCTGGCCGGGCGCGCCACTCTGCGTAACGTCCAGGGCCAGGCGTACTGCGACGAGCACCTGGCCTTCGACGGCGCCGCGGCCGCCGTGGAGGTGTCGGCGGACGAGAACGGCTTGGTCGCCCGGGTGACGCGTGGGAAGCTGGTGAAGCGCAGCGCCGTGTTCCACGGTCGCGCGTTCCAGCTCGGCTGCCTGCCGACCACGTCGCTCGTGAGCGACGGCGTCGCGCACCCCCGCGAGGTCACCAAGCGGACCTGGTACCGGCACACCGAGGACCTGCGCCTGATCCGACCGTGACCGGTTTCATCCGATAGTTCTGCGCCAGGTGGACTAACGGCACTTTCTGTTCACTGAAGGTCTGTTACATGTCACCCGTAAGTGTTGCTTGCGCCACTTCCGTGGTCGAAGGTGAATCAGTCCCACACTCGACACGGAGGCAGCAATATGCCCACAGCGCGTAGTGTCCGAAACTCCTTGACCGTCCTCGTCGGCGTGACGCTGCTCGGCGGCACGATGGTCGGCATCGCCGACGCGACCCCGCCCGGCATCCCGTCGGCCGCGACGGCCAAGAGCGAGCTCGCCGGCCTCACCGTGAAGGCCGACGGTTCGCTGACCGGCTACAGCCGCGACAAGTTCCCGCACTGGATCCAGCAGGGCAACAACTGCGACACCCGTGAGGTCGTGCTCAAGCGCGACGGCACGAACGTCGTCACCAACTCCAGCTGCACCGCCACCTCGGGCAAGTGGGTTTCGCCCTACGACGGCGCGACCTGGACCGCGGCGTCCGATGTGGACATCGACCACGTCGTGCCGCTGGCCGACGCGTGGCGCACCGGTGCGTCGTCGTGGACCACGGCGCAGCGCCAGGCCTACGCCAACGACCTGTCCGACCCGCAGCTGATCGCCGTGACGGACAACGTCAACCAGGAGAAGGGCGACAAGTCGCCGGACCAGTGGAAGCCGCCGTCCACGGGCTACTGGTGCACCTACGCCCGCATGTGGGTCGCGGTGAAGTCGAAGTTCAAGCTCACGGTGAACTCCGCCGAGAAGTCCGCGCTGACGGACATGCTGGGCCGCTGCTGAGTCAGCCGAGTGCTTCGCGCGGGGCCGGGATCGGTTCTGGGGTCTGGGGTCCGACGGCCGATCACGCCGGTCCCGCCCCGCGCGGAACCCTACGGACGGTGGTAGTGCGGGCACGTTCTGCCACGTAAGGTCTGGACCATGAGGAAGCTCGCGGCGGCCGCGCTGGCCGTGCTCCTGGTGCTGTGCGGCGCCGTGCCGGCCTCGGCCGCGACCGGGCGGCGCGTGATCGTGTACTACCAGACGATCTACAACGGCAGCGCGTACGTCTCGCCGCTCGGCCTCACGCAACACAACGCCGGCGTCACCGACGTCCTCGTCGGTGCCGTCCACCTCGACCCCGGCGGCGTGGTGCACGTGAACGACGACCCGCCGTCGGCCGCGAAGTTCAACCAGATGTGGCAGGACCTCGGCACCTTGCGCTCCCAGGGCGTCCACACCCTGGCCTTCCTCGGCGGCGCGGCCCAGGGCAGCTTCCAGCGGCTCGCGTCCGACTTCAACACGTACTACCCACCGCTTCGCGCTCTGCTTCGCGACCACTCGCTGTCGGGCATCGACCTGGACATCGAGGAGACGGTGGACAACGCCTCCGTCGTCCGCCTCATCGACGCCCTGCGCACGGACTTCGGCCCGTCGTTTCTCATCACCTTCGCCCCCGTCGCCCCGGAGCTGAGCGGCGGGCGCGGCCTCTCGGGCCTGAACTACGACCAGCTCTACCGCGACCGCGGCCCCCAGATCTCCTGGTTCAACACCCAGTTCTACTGCGGCTGGGGCTCCCTGTCCGACACCTCCGGCTACGACGCCATCGTCGGCCACGGCGTCGTGCCGGCCGCGAAGGTCGTCGCCGGGACCGTGACGAATCCCGCCAACTGTGGTGGGTACGTCGACATGTCGCGGCTGCAGTCGACGGCTCGTTCGCTGGTCGCGAAGTACCCGGACTTCGGCGGGGTGGATGGCTGGGAGTACTTCAACTCCTTGCCGGGCGGGACAGGTGCGCCTTGGCAGTGGGCGCAACAGGTCGCGCCGGTGGTGAAGGGCTGATCCGGACGGCTCGTGACGCACCCGCCGGCATATCCAGGGCCGCGCGCATCGCCCGGCCCATCAGCGCGGCTTGACACCAGAGCCACACCGGCGCCGGACTCCCCGGACCAGCCGCGCTACTCGGTCCACTGGCCGAGCAGCTCTTCAGACGAGGAACGCAAGACAACCTCGGCACCCTCGCCAAAATCCTGCAAAAATGACTCACCAACCAGCCAGATCCAGAATCTGAAACGCGATCCGCGACTGCAGCAGACAATCCAACGCACCCGGATCCTGCCCGATCAGCTTTCCGATCTTCCCCAGCCGGTAGCGGATCGTGTTCTCGTGCACGCCCAGCTCCGACGCGGTGCTCTGAACGCGCCCCTCGGCGGCGACGAAAGCGCGCCACGTCTCCAGAAGCGACGGGTCCGCGTCCCGCAACGGCCGGATCGTTTCGTGCGCGAACTGCACCGCCTCCTTGACCCGGCCGCTGGACGCGACCAGCCGGAACAGCCCCAGCTCGGTCACCGTCACCACGCCACCGGACCAGCCGAACGACGTGGCCAGCTCGTCGATCTCCCGCAACTCCCGGTGGGCCAAAGGGAAATCCTCCGGAGAACGGCACACGCCGGAGATCACGGCGGTCCGCACCCGCAAGCGCGGGCCGACAGCCAGCCGAACCTCGTCGACCGCCGCGCGCAAGTCGCGCGGTTCCGAACCGTCCGGAAGGGACAGCAGCGCGACCACCGCGCCCGGCAGGCTGACCGCGGCCGGTTCGGACACCGACAGAACCGTGGCCAGTGAACGGATCACCAGCTTCCGCCCCACCGAAACGCTCACGTTCTGGCTCGCGTTGTCCAACGCGAACCGCACCAGCACGTGCGGCTGAGCCAGGTTCACCCCGAACTGCGGGCCGCGCCGCGCCAGCTGCTCGGCGTCGCGGGTGCGGTGCAGCAGGTCGGACAGGAAGTCCTCGCGCGCCTGGCCCTCGGCCTCCGCCTGGCGTCGTTCGGACAGCACCTGCAACGACAGCACCGTCGCGCCGTGCTCCGCGAGCTTCGTGTCCAGCTCCTCCAGACCGCGCCCGACCTCGACGATCCCGAGGTACCCACTGGGCTGGCCCTCGATGATCAGCCGGCACATCAGGTGTCGCCGACCCACCCACACCGCCGGCGTCGGCGGCACGATCGTCGACGGGCAGCTGGCGCTCAGCGACGCCAGCGCCTGCTTCACCGACGGCAGCTCCCGGATCCGCGCGGCCAGCTCCGGCGGCTGCGTCATTTTCAACCCCGCAGGTGCGGACCACGCCAGGACCTGGAAATCCTCGTTGTACAGCACCACGGGCTTCGCCGAGAGCTCACCCAGCAGCGTCACCACGGTCTGGATGCTCGCGCCGTCGAGCACGGCGTTGGTCAGCTTCTGGTGCACATCGGCCAGGTACGCCAGGGTGTTCTTCTGCCGCACGACCTCGGCGGCCTTGTTCTTCAGGTGCGCGTTCAGCATGGCCTGCCGCAGGAACAACGCGCCCAGCCGGGCGAACAGCTCCGCGAGCGCCACGTCTTCGTCGGCGTACACGTGGTCCTTCTGCACGTTGTCGACGAAGATCAGGCCGATCACCTTGCCGTCGAACACGAGCGGCACGCCGAGCATCGCGCGCACGTGCCAGTGCTCCATGGTGCGGCGGTGCGGGCGCGGGTCGCGCGGCACGTCGGAGATGAGCACAGGCGCGGCCGACTCGATGACCTCGCGGCTGAACCGGTCGCCCTGGATGCCGGCCTCCTGCGCCTGCACGGCGGCCGAGATGTCGCCCTCGCTCTCGCAGTAGCCGGCGGCGCCGCGGAACCGGCCGTCGCCGTCGCGCAGGTACACCGAACAGCGTGTGACGCCCAGCAGGTGGCACAGCTGCTTGCCGAGCAGGCCCAGCAGGTCCTCGAGCCGCGTGGTGGTGATGGCCTCGGTCGTGATCTCGCTGAACGCGGCGATGACCTCACGCTCACGGTGCGCCGGATCCACCGGGCGCACCAGGGACCGAACCGAAGCGTCGCGCATGGGATCCGCCTTCACCGTTGAAATCCGGACTCCGTCTGAGGGTGCCTTACCTCACCCGCTCCCGTCCATGCCTGAAGCGAGTACGCCCAGGTCATGGCCCATGCGCTCCTGCTTGGTCCGCAGGTAACGCACGTTGTGCGGCGTCTGTGTGACGGGCAGGCGCACGCGTCCGACGATGTCGAGCGCGTAGCCCTCGAGCCCGCCGTACTTGGCGGGGTTGTTCGTGATGAGCCGCATCCGGCGGACGCCGAGGTCGGTCAGGATCCGGGCGCCGATGCCGTAGCTGCGCGAATCGACCGGCAGGCCCTGCGCGAGGTTGGCCTCGACGGTGTCCAGACCCTGCTCCTGCAGCGCGTACGCGTGGATCTTGTGCGCCAGCCCGATCCCGCGGCCTTCGTGGCCCCGCAGGTAGATCACCGCGCCCGCGCCCTCTTCGGCAATCGCCCGCAGCGCGTACTCCAGCTGTGCGCCGCAGTCGCACCGCAGCGAGCCCAGGATGTCGCCGGTCAGGCATTCGCTGTGCACCCGGACCAGGGCACCGGCAGCCGACTGCCCGGCCGCCGCGACATCGCCCCGCACCAGCGCGAGGTGCTCGGTCCCGTCGAGCACGGACCGGTAGGCGACGGCCCGGAAGTCGCCGAACGCCGTCGGCATGGCCGCGCTCGCCACGGGCTCCACCAGGCGTTCCGTCGCCCCGCGGTAGCGCACGAGGTCGGCGATCCGCAGCACCGGCAGGTCGTGGCGCGCGGCGAACTCCTCCACCGCGGCGCCCCGCAGCATCGACCCGTCGTCGGCCACCAGCTCGCTGATCACGCCGACGTCACCCGCGCCGGCCATCGCCAGCAGGTCGACGGCCGCTTCCGTGTGCCCGGCCCGCACCAGCACTCCGCCCTCACGCGCCCGCAGCGGGAACACGTGGCCGGGCCGGCGCAGCTCACCGGGTTTGGTGGCCGGGTCCGCCAGCGCCGCACGGTCGTGGTCCGGTCCGCCGCCGAGACGCCGGTACCCGCCGAAGCGTGGTCGACGCTCACCGTGAACGCCGTGCCGTGTGCGTCGGTGTTGTCCGCGACCATCTGCCGCAGCCGCAACGCGTCCGCGCGTTCGCCGGGCATCGGCGCGCAGACGATCCCCGTGGTGTGCCGCACGAGGAACGCCATCTGCGCGGCGGTCATCGTCCGCGCGGCACCGACGAGGTCGCCCTCGTTCTCGCGGTCGGCGTCGTCGACGACCACGACCAGCCGGCCCTGCGCCAGCGCCGCGACGGCGTGCTGCACCTGCTCGCCGGGTGCCATCAGCCGTCCGTCCGGGTGTGGGTGCCGAAGGTCCGCGCGTGGTAGGTCAACGGCGCCAGCGGCCGCGAGTCCGCCGCCTCCACCAGGCCGAGCGCGACCACGTGGTCACCCCCTTCGATGAACTTCTCGACGGTGCACGCCACCCAGCCGGACGAGCCCGCGAGCCGCGGCAGGTCGTCCTCGAGCGCCCAGGTGACGCCGTCGAACTTGGCCATTCCCTTGCGGGCGAAGCGTTTCGCGAGCTCCGCCTGGCCGCTTTCCAGCACGTTCAGGCCGAAGCGCCCCGCGCGCCGCACCACCGTCAGCAGGTCGGACGTGCGGTCGAGCGACACGAGCACCATCGGCGGGTCCATCGAGAGCGACGCGAACGCGCTCACCGTCGTGCCGTGCGGCCGCGTGCCGTCGAGGGCGGTCACCACCGAAACCGGGGTGCACACGCCCGACATCACTTCGCGGAACTGCTCGGCGAATGCCGGTCTGGTCACGGTTTCCATCCAGCTCCAGTCCGAAAGCCCGAAACCACGAAAGCCCGGGAAGGTGCCGTGGCCCGGGCGGAAACCCGGGCCACTGCCCGGCCTCACACCCCCGCGGGCGCGCGCGAGGACATCTTGTGCAGCTGCGGCACCACCTTCTCGCCGAACAGCCGCATGCTCGCCTCCGCCTTGTCCAGCGGCAGGCCGCCGAAGCAGAACGCGGCGTTGGCCATCAGCTCGCCACCCTGCTCGCGCCGCGCGGCGTACTTCTCCACGATCTCCTCGGGCGTGCCCCAGATGTTCGCGTCGACGTACGCGCTCGCCGCGGTTTCCATGCCCGCCTCGCGGATCATGTCGGCGCCGGCCTGGTAGGCCTCGTAGCCCTTCGTCTCCCGCCAGTGCGAGCCGGCGAAGTCGTAGTGCTTGATCACCGACAGGAAGTAGCGCGAGATGTGCTCGTGCGCGATGCGCTTCGCCTCTTCGGGATCTTCGTGGCAGTACACGAAGTCCTGGATCAGCGGTGCGCCCGGCTCCGTGCCGTGCTTCTCGCGGTGCAGGCCACGCCAGCGGTCGATCGCCTCGAGGTGCTGCGCGAAGTCGTACTGCATGAACGTCATCATCTGCGCGCCCAGCTCCGCGACGGCCGGGATCGAGTCGGGCGACATCGCGACGCCGAAGATCCGGCCTTCCCACGAGTGCCCGGCCGGGCCCGGCCGGACGGTGACGCGCGGCTGCTTGTAGTACTTGCCGTCGTTCTCGACGTACCCGTTCTGCAGCCCGCGGATGATCATCGCGGCGGCCTCGTCGAAGCGCTCGCGCGACTCGTTCATGTCGACGCGGAAACCCTCGTACTCCATCTTCGCCAGGCCACGGCCCATGCCAAGCAGCAGGCGCCCGTTGGACATGTGGTCGAGCATGATGGCCTTCTCCACCACGCGCAGCGGGTCGTTCCAGGGCAGGATGACCGCGCCCGTGCCGAGCTTGATCTTCGAGGTGCGCCCGGCGAGGTAGGCCATGATCTGGAGGTTGTCCGGGCACATCGAGTAGTCGTCGAAGTGGTGTTCGGCCGACCAGACGGAGTCGAAGCCGTACTGCTCGCCCAGCACGCCCATCTCGAGCTCGCGCGTGAAGACCTCGTGGTCGCTGACGTCCTCGAACCAGTTCTGGAAGACCAGCAGCATTCCGACGTCCATGGGTGGTTCTCCTTCTTCGTGGGGGTGGTCGGTGTTCTCCGTCTACGGGTGGGTCGCCCTGGTTCGCCTTCCGACGCTAACCAGGACCGGGCGCGGGAAGAACGCTCTTCGCGTGGGGCCGTTGGAGGTCCACACAAAACGCGCGGGTCAGCCGCCGCCGAACGTCGCGAGCAATCCGCCGTCGACGGGCACGGTCGCGCCCGTCATGTACGTCGAGCGCGCCACGGCCACGATGACCTCGGCGATCTCGGCCGTCGTCCCGATGCGCCCGGCCGGAATCTTGTCGACGATGCTCTTGCGGGCCCGATCGCTGAGCCCCGCGGTCATGTCGGTGTCCACAAAGCCCGGGACCACGAGGTTCACACGCACACCGCGCGGAGCGAGCTCCACGGCCAGCACCTGCGTCAGCCCCGACAGCCCCGCCTTCGCCGAGCCGTACGCAACGTCGCCGGGAAACCCGCGCAAGCCGACGACCGCGCCGACGTTGACGATCGCCGAACCCCGTGGCAGCAACGGCACCACCGCGCGGCAGACCTCGAACGCACCGGTGAGGTTCGTGGCGAGCACCTCGTCCCACGCCGATCTCGCCAGCGCGTCGATGCGGCGGCCGCGGTGCACGCCGGCGCTGTTGACCACCACGTCGATCGGGCCGAACCGCTCGGTCACGGCCTCGACGCAGCGGCGGATCGAGTCCTCGTCGGTCACGTCGCCCTTGACCTCGAGTACGCGGTTCGGCACCGCCGGCGGCGAGGAGCCGGCCGACCGCGCCAGCGACGCCACGTTGTCACCCGCGGCGGCGACGTGGTCGACGACGGCGCGGCCGATCCCGCGCGAACCGCCGGTGACGAGCCAGGTGGTCATCGGTTCAGGAAGCCGGTGAGCTCGGCGAGGTAGGTGTCGCGGTCCTCCAGGAACGGCGCGTGGCCGGCGTTGGGGAACTCGACAAGCCGGGCGTCGGAGCACAGGTCACGCGCGGCCTCGGCGCCGGAGAACGGCACGAAGCCGTCCTTGCGCCCGTGCAGGGACAGCACGGGCACGGCCAGGCCGCCGAGGAGCTTGCGCTGGTCGAGCTCGGCGAGGTCCAGCAGGGACTCGTCACCGAGCGGGCCCATCTCCATGAACATTCCCCACAGCCAGGCGATCGTGTCGGCCGTCGGAGGCTCGGCGCACACGGCTTCGGCGACGCCCTTGAAGGTGTTCGCGCGGTCGGCGGCGGCCGCACCGAGTACGCCCTTCACGTCGTCCACCGTGGCACCGTGCGGCCAGTCCGAAGTGGACGTGTACCGCGGGGTGGCGCCGCCGGTCAAGACCAGGCCCGAGCAGTTCGACCCCAGCTTCGCCACCGCGTCGACGGCGACCGCGCCGCCGAGCGACCAGCCGTTGACCACGGGTTCGCGCAGGCCGAGCTGCTCCACGAGCCGCACGACGTCGGAGCCGAGCGCGGAGATCGTGACGTCGGAGAAATCGTTGTCCGAGCGGCCGCACGCGCGTTGGTCGAGCAGCACGACCTCGTTCCCGTTGGCCCGCAACGCCGGCGCGGTGGTGTCCCAGCAGCGGGCGGTCGCGCCCCAGCCGTGGATGAGCACGATGGGGCGGCCCGAGCCCCGGTCGTGCTCGAAGTACACCCGCCGGCCGTTTTCGACCTCTAGGTAGCCCATGGGATCTCGCCTCTCTCCTTCGGGGAACTCAATGGGTGGCAGCGACTTCGGCGCGCAACGCCCGCGGCACGACCGGCGGCCGGTCGCGGAAGCGGGGCAGCACGTGCTCGGCGAACAGTTCCAGCGAGTGCAGCACCTTCTCGTGCGCGAGGCCACCGATCCGCATCCAGCAGATGAGGTGCTGCAGCCCGGTTTCCTCGTACAGCGTCTCGATCTCGGCGACGAGCCCCGCCGGGTCACCCGCGTAGACCACGCCGCTCTCGCGCAACCCGTCGAGCGTCGGCCCGCCCGCTTCCTCCGACGCCGCAACGAGTTCCGCGTACCGCTCGTAGGTGTGCGGTGCCCGCGGCCCGCTCGGCACGAGGTCGAGCACGTGGCGGTAGTACCAGGACAGCGGTTCGGCGACGTTCGCCAGCGCTTCCTCGGTGGTGTCGGCGAGGTGGACCTGCCAGTTCATGGGGAAGTCGAGCGACAGCGGGTCGCGGCCGCTCGTGATGAGCGAACGCTTGATGTCCACCACCAGCCGGTTGAGCTCCGGCAACGTCATCAACGTCGGGGTGACCAGCAGGTTGTAGCCCTGCGCGGCCGCCAGGTGGAACGTCTCGGGGCTGATCGACGCGACGTAGATCGGCGGGGTCGGGCGCTGCACCGGCGTGGGCCGGCAGTCGACCTCGGTGAGGTCGAAGTGCCTGCCGTGGAAGGAGAACGGCTCGCCCGCGCGTTTGCTCCACAGGCCGCGCACGATCTCCAGCGCCTCGTCGAACACCTCGCGGCTCACGTCCTGGCGGTCGCCGACGCCCATGTTGTGGAACTCGCCCGGCTGGTACCCGCGGCCGGCGCCGAAATCGAGCCGCCCGTTCGACAGCACGTCGACCATCGCGTAGTCCTCGGCCACCCGCACGGGCCAGTCGAAGGTCAGGTTGCTGACGGCGATGCCGATGCGCATCCGGCTCGTGCGCTCGGCCACCGCGGCGGCCGCGACCTGCGGCGACGGCATCGAGCCGTAGTCGCTGCCGTGGTGCTCGGCCAGCCACACCTCGTCGAACCCGAGCTGCTCGGCGTAGGAGATCTGCGCGAGCATCTCCTCGTACGCGCGGCGAAAGTCGTGGTCACGGCACTCGAGGACGTAGAAGACACCGAACTTCATCCGGCACCACCCGCGGCCACTTTCGCGCGCAGCACCTTCTTGTCGATCTTGCCGACGCTCGTGCGCGGCAGCTCCTCGACCACGAGCACGCCCTCGGGCAGCCACCAGCGCGGCACGCGTTCCCGCAGGTCAGCGAGGATTTCCGCCGGTGTGTCCGCGCGGCCGGGCTCCAGCACGACCAGCGCGTACGGCCGTTCCTGCCACCGCTCGTGCGCCACCGCGACCACGGCGGCCTCGGCGACAGCGGGGTTGGCCGTGAGCGCCTGCTCCAGCGCGACCGAGCTGATCCACTCGCCACCGCTCTTGATCAGGTCCTTGGCCCGGTCGACGATCTCCAGGTAGCCGTCGGCGTCGATGGTCGCGATGTCGCCGGTGCGCAGCCAGCCGTCGGCGAAGCTGTCCGGGTGCTCGTCGCGGAAGTACTGCGTGGCGACCCACGGCCCGCGGATCAGCAGCTCACCGCGCGAAACCCCGTCGTGGGGCTGGTCGGTTCCGTCCTCTCCGACGAGCCGCCAGCGCAGGCCGGGCAGCAGCCGGCCTTGTTTGCGGACCGACCGGCGCCGCTCGGCCGGATCCACGACCGAAGGCAGCGGCCGCGAGAACGTGCCCATGGGCGAGATCTCCGTCATCCCCCAGCCCTGGAACGACGGGATGCCCAGCGAGTCGAGAGCACGCAGCAGCTCGTCGTCCGGGGGCGAGCCGCCGAGCACGAGCGCCCGCAGGCTGCTCAGGTCGGCGCCGGTCGCGGCGACGTGACGCACGAGGTCGGCCGCGACGGTCGGCACCATGCCGGTGTACGTCACGCGCTCGGCTTCCACGATTTTCGCGATCTCCGCCGGCACCGGGTGGGGACCGGGCAGCACCTGCTTGGCACCCGTCATGAGCGCGGCGAACGGGATACCCCACGCGTTGGCGTGGAACATCGGCACGACGTGCAGCACGGTGTCGCGCTCGCTGATCGCGTGGCCGTCGGCGAGGCAGGCGGCGAAGGTGTGCAGGTAGAGCGACCGGTGCGAGTAGCCGACGCCCTTGGGCGGGCCCGTGGTGCCGGAGGTGTAGCAGAGCGCCGCGAGATCGTTTTCGTCGATCTCCGGCGGGTTTTCCAGGGGCGGCCCCTCGGCCACGAGGTCCTCGTATGCGAGCGCACCCGGCGCGGAGCCGTCGGTGGCGACGACGAGCATCTCCGGCCGTTCCGCCCGTGCCACTTCCAGCCGCGGCAGCAGCGACAGGTCGGCGAACACCACGACGTCCTCGGCGTGGCCCAGCACGTACGCGATCTCCGTCGGTTCGAGCCGCAGGTTCACCGTGTGCAGCACGGCGCCCGCGAGCGGCACGGCGAAGTACAGCTCGAGGTGGCGGTGGTGGTTCCAGGCGAGGGTCGCGACCCGGTCACCGGGCCGCACCCCCAGCCTGACCAGGGCTCCGGCGAGCGCGACGACGCGTTCGTGGAACTCCCGGTTGGTGTAGCGGTGCGGCTCGGCACCGCCGCCGTACTCCACGATCTCCTGAGCGGGGAAGAACTCCCGCGCACGGTGCAGGAGGTCGGTGAGCACGAGCGGCTGGTTCACCCCGCCACCCCCGCCTTCTGGCCCAGCCGCTCGCGGACCTGCGGCACGACCTTCGTGGCGAGCAGCTCGATGCGCGCCGAACCGCTGTCCACGGGCTCGCCGGGCAGCTGCGCCCAGAAGTGCACGTCCTTGATCTGCGGCTTGTCCTTCAGCAGCGCGGTGAGCTCGTCGACGGCCGTGGCCACGTCCCACAGCTGGAACGCGCCGCCTGCCACGATCTGGTCCGCGTTCTCGAACTTGGGCACCACGTCGGGCGGGCCGAACGCGCCCCACTCGATGTAGTTGTTGAGCTGGTACAACGCGTACTGCCCGATCCGCGCCCACTCGCGCTCCGGGTCCTCGGCGATCACGGCCCACTGGCCGGCGAAGATCTGGCCGTCGGCCGACGATTTGCCCACGCGGTCCAGCGCGTCCAAATAGGACTGCTGGTGCACGTTCTGGGTGCTGAGGAACCCGTCGGAGATGCGGGCCGCGCGCTCGATCGCCGGGTCGGCCATCGCGCCGACGAGCAGCTTCGGGAGGACCTCCGGCTTCGGCGTGATCCGCACCGACGGCAGCGAGAACCGCTTGCCCTCGAACGGTTTCTCCTCACCCGACCACGCCTGGCGGATCACCGCCACGCTCTCTTCGAGCAGGCTCGGCCGGTGCTTGAGGTTGCGGTCGAACGCCGCGAACTCCGGCGCCCAGTAGCCCTGCCCGAGCCCGAGGTCGAAGCGGCCGCCCGTGAGCAGCGAGAGCGTCGCGGCGTCCTCGGCCAGGCGCACGGGGTTGTGCAGCGGCGCGATCACGAGGTTCGTGCCGATGCGCATGGTCTTCGTGCGCTCGCCGATCGCCGCGGCCAGCGTGTACGGCGAGGGCGTGTAGCCGTCCTCGCAGAAGTGGTGCTCGGTCAGCCAGACCGAGCCGATCCCGACGCTCTCCGCCCACGCGAGCTGGTCCAGCGCCTCGCGGTAGAGCGTGGAAAAAGGCCGGAACCACTGCTCGGGGTTGCGGAAGTCGTACCAGAGCCCGAAATTGACGCTTTGCTCGGTCACGCCGTCTCCTTTGTCGACGTAGCGGCTGGTTGCCTCCCACCGTGCTCAGCCGGGCGGCGGCAGGCCACCCCCGATCGCGGGTGCCGTTGTGGCTCCCTCCAACGTCACGGCGTCACCCCCGCCGTGTCGAGAGCCTCGTCGAGGAGCGCGGGCACGTCGTGCTCCAGCGCGGCGGCGTAGGCGCTGGAGAGTTCTCCAGTGAGGAACTGCGACCACGCGGCCTCGACGATCGCGGCGAGCTTGAACAACGCGAGGCACTGGTAGTAGCGGATCTGCGGGAGCTCGCGGCCGACCGCGTGCTCGTAGCGCTGGAGCAGGTGCTCGCGCGGCGGCGCGCCGGGCGCCCGGGAGACGCCCTGGATGGCGGGCATCGCGCGGCCGCGCCCACCCCACAACGCGAGCAGCAACCCCAGGTCGAGCAGCGGATCGCCGATCGTCGCCATCTCCCAGTCGATCACGGCTTTCAGGCGCGGCTCGTGCGCGGAGAACAGGCAGTTGTCGAGGTGGAAGTCGCCGTGCAGCAACGCGGGTTCGGTCGGTTCCGGCTTGTTCTGCTCCAGCCACGCGGCGATCTTCGGCATCGCCGGCAGCGGCCGCCGCGCGATGCCTTCCCACTGCCGGTACCAGCGCTCGACCTGTCGGTCGAGGAACCGCTCGGGTCGGCCGAACCCGGTGAGCCCGGCAGCTCGCCAGTCGAGCGAGTGGACGGCGGCGAGCGCGTCGACGACCTCGTCGGCCACCCGCGCGATGTCCTGGGCGGGGTAGGGAAGCGTGTCCGTGATCGACACCGAGTCGGCCACGTGCTCCATCACCAGGAACGGCGCCAGCGTCTGCGTGGGGTCCTCGCACAGCGCGACGGGTTTCGGCGCCGGGACCTCGGTGGCTGCGAGGGCCGTGAGCAGCCGGTGCTCCCGCGCGACGCTGTGCGCCGACGCCGACAACGCGTGATCGGGCGGCCGGCGCAGGACGTAGCTGGTGCCGTCGCCGGTGAGCAGGCACGTCTCGTTGGAGTTGCCGCCGGTGAGTTTCCGCAGCTCCCACGGCCCGGGGTCGCCCGTGTGCGCGGTGAGCCAGCCGGCCAGCGGCCGGTCCAGCGGCCGCGTGCTCACTGGGCCGCCGTGAACTCTTCGAGCCGGTCGCGGAACTTCTCCAGCGCCGCGGCCCGTCGCGTCGGGATGTGCTCTGTCGGCACCTTCGCCGGCTGGTACCGCTTGAGCAGCCGCCGCGCGACGGTCACCCGGTGCACCTCGTCGGGCCCGTCGTAGATGCGCGCCGCGCGGGCCCAGCGGTACATCTGCTCCAGTGGCATGTCCGTGGAGAAGCCGAGCGAGCCGTGGACCTGGATGGCGCGGTCGATCACGTCGTGCAGCACGGTGGCGCCGTGGTACTTGATCATCGCGATCTCGGTGCGCGCGGCCTGCGCGCCGACCTGGTCGATCTTCCACGCGGTCTGCAGCGTCAGCAGCCGCGCGGACTCGATCTGCGCGGCGCTGTCGGCGACCCAGTTCTGCACCGTCTGCTTGTCCGCGAGCGGTCCCCCGTGCACGTCGATGCTCACTGCGCGTTCGCACAACATGTCGAACGCCCGCCGGCACACGCCCACCCACCGCATGCAGTGGTGGATCCGCCCGGGCCCGAGCCGCTTCTGCGCCAACGCGAACGCCTCACCGCGTTCGCCCAGCAGGTTCTCCTTCGGCACGCGGACGCCTTCGTACCCGACTTCGCAGTGCGACCAGATGGGGTTCTTGTGGTCCGGGTCGTTCATCAACCCGATCTCGCGCGTCGTGATCCCTTCAGCGGTCGTGGGCACGATCAGCATCGACATCCGGTGGTACGGGTCGGCGTCGGGCTCCGTCACGGCCATCACGATGTGGAAGTCCGCCCGCGACGCGTTGCCCACGAACCACTTCGCGCCGTCGAGGACCCACTCGTCACCGTCGAGCCGCGCCGTGGTGGTGAACTGCCGCGGGTCGGACCCGGTGCCCTGCTCCGTCATGGAGAACGCGGACAGCAGCTCGCCGTCGAGCAGCGGCCGCATGTACTTGGCCTTCTGTTCCTCGGTCCCCGCGATCGCCAGCAGCTCCGCGTTGCCCGAGTCCGGCGCCTGGCACCCGAAGACGTAGGACGCGAACTCGGTGGTCCCGAGGATCTCGTGGAGCAGCCCGAGCTTCACCTGGCCGTACCCCTGCCCGCCGAGCTCGGGTCCGAGGTGCGCGGCCCACAGGCCGTGGTCCTTCACCGCCTGCTGCAGCGGCTTCGCGATCCGCCGGAACCCCGCGTGGTCGAGGTCCAGCACCTCGAGCGGGTAGATCTCGGTGCGCACGAACTCCCGCGCCCAGTCCAGCTTCGCCGCGAACTCCGGTTCCGTGGAGAAGTCCCAGGTCATCTGCCGCCCTTCCGCTTCGCCGTACGCCCCTCACGCTAGGAAGGGCGCGCCAGCCGAACCAGCCACGCGGCGGCGGGCTTTTGTGGATTTCCACAGCGGCTGCTCCGCCCGGCGGATCGCGGCTACTCCGGGCCGCCGGGCGTCACCCGCCAGGGTCCGGTACCCGAAGGTGGGGTGATGGTCCCGGTGATCGGCACACCTGCGCCATAGAGTCGGCGAACGTGATTCCCGAGCAACCGCGCCCCGATCGAATGTCCGGCTTGGACACCGTCGCGGCGGCGATCCTGGACCTCAAGTCCGGCCGTCCGGTGATCGTCGTCGACGACGAGGACCGCGAGAACGAAGGCGACCTCATCATGGCCGCCGAACACGCCACGCCGCAGGCGCTCGCCTTCTACCTGCGCCACACCAGCGGCCTGATCTGCGCACCGATGACCCCGGAGATCGCCGACCGGCTGCACCTGCCGCCGATGGTGGCGCGCAATGAGGACCCGGCGGGCACGGCCTACACCGTGTCGGTCGACGCCGCGGCCGGCATCGAGTCCGGCATCTCCGCGGCCGACCGCGCGCACACCCTTCGCCTGCTCGCCGACCCCACCACCACGCCCGGCGCGCTGTGCCGGCCAGGGCACGTGTTCCCCCTGCGCGCGCGAGCCGGCGGCCTGGCCGAGCGCCGCGGCCACACCGAGGCGTCCGTCGAACTGATGCGGCTGGCCGGGCTCGCGCCGGTCGCCGTGATCAGCGAGGTGTGCAACGAAGACGGCAGCGTCGCCCGCCTGGCCCAGCTGCGCGCGCTCGCCGACCGGCTGTGGCTCAAGGTCACGTCGATCGAACAGATCCGCGCCTTCGCGCCCCAGCCCGCGGCAGCCCGGTGACGCTTACCGCCACGATCTTCGACCTCGACGAGACGCTCGTCGACAGCGCCACCACGTGGAACCGGGTCTTCTCCGCCGTCGCCACCAGGCACGGCACTCCGTGGACCCCCGCCGACTGGGCCGCGATCCAGGGCAAGAGCACCACGCATTGGGCCGCGCACCTGGCTTCGCGCTGCCCTGGCCTCACACCGGAGTCGGCGGTCACCGAATGCGTCGCCGGCATGGTCGCAGCTGTTCAGCGAGGTGAGTTCGGGCTGGTCCCCGGTGCCGCCGACCTCGTCGCCACGGCTGCCGGATTGGGCCCGGTCGCGCTGGTCTCCAACTCGCCCCGCCCCTACGTCGAGGCCGCGATCACCGCGTGCGGCCTCCCCTTCCGCACCACCGTGACCGGTGACGACGTCACCCACGGCAAACCCGCGCCCGACCCGTACCTGCTCGCCGCCCAGCGCCTCGGCCTGACCCCGGCGCGGTGCCTCGTCGTCGAGGACTCGAGCTCCGGCATCCGCTCGGCCCAAGCGGCGGGCATGACCGTGCTCGTCATCCCCAACCCGGTTACCGCGCGCGACTTCGCGACGCTCGGCCTCGCCGACCACCAAGCCACCGACGCGTCCGTGGCGGCGAAGATCGTGGACGAGCTGCTCAGTCGTCGATGACGAACCACTGGCCGCCGCGGTATTCCATGGTGGCGTCGCCGATGTCGCTGTCGCTGAACTTCACGGTGGCGCGGATGGCGGTGGCCGGGATTTCGACCTTCGTCGAGCTCGTTTCGGTGACCCGGCCGGGGTCGACGGTGGCGCCGCGCAGGGCGGCCTTCTGTTGGGCGGAGATCATCTGGAACGTGATCGGGAACGTCTGCTCACACGGGCCCCAGCCCTCGTCCTCGGCTTTTTTGGCGGCCGGGCCCGCGATCTCGCAGGCTGTGGCGAGATCTTCCTTGCCGACGGCGTGCAGGAACGCCTCGTAGCGCGCGACCGCGCCCGCGGTGGACTTCTCCGAACCGGACTGGGGCGAGCCGGCCTGCGTAGAGGTGGCCGGCTGCGTCGAAGTCGAAGTCGGAGTCGAAGTCGGAGTCGACGGCGGCGCGGACGAGGCGGCCGTGGACGGCGACGCCGGGTTGGCCGGCGAAGCCGGTGCCGCCGAGCCGCCGACGCTGCTGGAGCATCCGGCGATCAGCAGGGCAGCACCCGTGGTCAGGACGACCAGCGCACGAACGGACATGGAGCACCTTTCCCCTCAGTAAGAACCCCCGGAGAGTAAGCGACAGACCGGCGCCCGTGGGGCGGAACCGGAAAGCCCGGCGAATCGTCACACGGAGGCGGGTTTCACCGCGGGATCTTCGACGATACAGGCCGCTGATCAGGAAATAGTGACACATTCGTGTGAACTGCCACATCGCACGCACCCACTCGGTTATGGTGCGGCGGTCGAAGCAGTGGACCTTGGGGGAAGGCAGGCGCACATGCGACGAGCTCTGGTTTTCGTGGCGTGCTTGGGGACAGCTATCACCGTCGCCGGCTGCAGTGGCGGCACGAACAACGGCACCGCTTCGGTGCCCGCCGGATCAGCACCGGCCGCGCAGCAGCCGACGTCCACCGAGCCCGCGGCCAAGACGGCCGATCCGCCGACCGCGTTCGACGCGGGCGCCGGCGTCGGCCTGCCCGCCGAGGCACTGCGCGCCAACGTGGCCGGCAACGTCGTGTCGACGTTCACGACCTTGCGCGACCGCACCGCCTACATCATCACGCAGACCGCGCTCAACGCGGTGGACGTGCTGACCGGCCGGCAGAAGTGGACCGTCGCGGTCACCGGCAAACCCGGCGACCCGTACAACCAGGCCACACCGTTCGTGAACGAGACCGGACCGCGCCCGCCGGCGGTCGGCGACAAGCTCGCGGTCGGCGCCGTTCCGGTCCTCATGCCGGAACAAGGCACCACCCCGGCCTACATCACGCTGTCGGTGATCGCCGCGGACACGGAGACCGGCACCAAGGCCTGGCAGGCGGACATCAAGGTGTCCGACGACCAGTACGCCGACGCCGGCAACGCCGTGACCCAGGTCGTCGCCGTGACCGACAAGGCCGTCGTCGCGAGCTACAGCCAGGACGAGGACCACGTCACGGCCGCGCTCGACCCGGCGACCGGCAAGACCCTGTGGCAGCGCAAGGACTACCTGGCCGGCAGCCTCCACGGCGACGTCCTCGTCGGCACCGACTTCAACGTGCCCGAGAACTCCTCGATGACCCAGGCCACCGCGCTCGACCTGGCCACCGGGCAGCAGAAGTGGATCGGCGCGCGCGAGTCCTACGGGCTCACGATGGTGCAGGCGGATCCAGCACTCGTCGTGGCCAACCGCACCGACTACGGCTCCGGGCAGTCGTACCTGCTGTTCCTCGACCCCGCCACCGGCGCCGAGAAGGCCAAGATCGAAGGCGCGCACGGCTTCGGCTCCCAGGCCTACGGCGACTGCCTCTACGACCAGCAGTCCGTGCTGACGTGCGAGGAAGACGGCGTGCTCACCGGCTACGACGCCAAGACCGCCGCCAAGCTGTGGAGCCTGCCGGACCAGGCCGCCAACCGCGTCGCGCCGAGCGTCACCGTCGCCTGGCACGGCGCCCTGTACGGCAAAACCCAAGGCGGGCAGCCGATCGTGCTGGACGCCAAGACCGGCAAGGACCTGTCCACCGACAACGTCGGCGCCGCGCCCGTCCTGGTCAGCGCGTATGCCGGTGTCGGCGTGGACGACGACGGCAATGCCAAGGCGTACCCCGTCAAGAAGTGATCGGCCCGGCCACCGCGGTGGGCTGGTCGTCGGGTGACAGCTGCAGCAGTTCCCTTGCCAGAGCGTCGTTCTGACGGAACATGATCGCGTTCGTCCGGGGGCGGGTGAACGCTCCCGGCGAGCGGATGCTCGTGTGCACGCCCATGGCAAAGCGGCGCGGGTGCGCGGTGCCGGCCTCGTCAAGGAGGCGGGAGTCCGTGATGCGCGTGGCGATGCGGCCCGAGGGCTGGTCGTCGCCGAGGGCGTCGGGGACGGTTTCCTCCGTCAGGGTCCCGGCGTCGCGCATCTGGCGCAGCAGCGTGTCGAACACGCGCGGCACGCTCGCTTCCGGCAGCCGCGCCTCGATCAACGTGCGGGCACGCACCACGTCGGGGAAGCTCGAACTCGAAGCGGCAAATTCCCCGGTGTTTTCATCCGCCGTCACCAGCAAATCCGCACCCAGGAAAGAAACCAGGCCGGCGTCGGCCAGAGCCAGCAATTCCTCCAGCCGACGCGGCGGCGGCCCACTCGCGTAGAACGAAAAGAAGCCGCGGAACCACCCGTCCATGTCGGCGACCTGCGACGCCGCCGAAAGCCGGCCGGTCATCAGCAACGCCGGCAGCTGCCCGACCACGGACAACAGCGCCATGAACGCCCCGAGATCGGCGCTGAACCGCTGGTCCGCGCGGCGCGCGAGGTCGGCTTCCACGTACTCCCGGACGGCTTTTCCGAATTCCTCCACGGATTCGAAATGCTCACCCCCGAACGGCCGGTCCAGCCGCTCCAGATCAAGCCGGTCCTCTTCGGCAGGAATCGCGGAAACGACCAGCGCTTCCATTTCGGCCGTCCCCCACGGCAGATCCGCGAACCGGTCCGCGAAAACCGCGAAATCCATCACCACCCGATCCGGGTGCCCCGTGAAGAGCTCCGTGTAATACGCCCACGCGAGCTCCTTCGCGATCAAGGGCCACACGTCGGCGCGGAAGTCGATCGGCCCCGGCCGGGCGCACAGCGCGTCGATCGCGTAGGAGTCGAAGAACCTGGGCAGCTGCAACGGTTTCCCGCGCAGCCGGTACCCCGTCTTCGCGTGGTACGGCACCCCGCGCCGCGAGCCGACGTGCAGCACCGGCTCCGCCCCGCTCGGGTGGTAGCGCAGGCCGCCGCCGGGCAGGTCCTCGAAACGGCCGCCGCGGCCCTCCGTGAGCAGGAGCATGAGGTCGACGAACGCGAGCCCGAAGCCGCGCACCAGCACGGGCTCGCCGGCCGGCACGCCGGAGTAGTCGACGTCGGCGGTGTAACCCGCCGGGTAGTACGCCAGCTCGTGCCGCTCGGCGAAGGCCGCCAGCGCGCTCTCGCCCTGGTCCGGCGTCGCGTCGAGGTGGCCGACAGTCAGGAGCACGGCGTCGGCCGTCAGTTCGGAGCCGTCGGCCAGGCGCACGCGCTGCGGCGGCCCGTTCTCGATCGCGACGGCCGCGCTCGCGTGCTCCACCACCTCGATCCCCGGCGGCAGCTCGGCGCGCACCTTCTCGTAGAACCAGCGCAGGTACAGGCTCTGCAGCCGCCGCGTCGGGAAGTCGGTGCTGGCGAGCGCGTCGAACTCCGCACGCAGGTCTTCCGGCACGGGGAAGGACAAGGAGCCCGAACGCACCTCGCGCGTCCACTCGATGAGCGACGGCCCGGGCGCGACCGGTCCCTCCATGCGCACCGAGTCGTCCGTGTACATCGTGACGTCCTCGGGCATGGAGTTCATGCGCAGCAGCGGCGACTGCTCATAGCGCCACACGCGGCCCGGCCCCACGGGGAACGGGTCGATCAGGTGCACCACGAACCGCCGGTCGCCGAGCAGTTCGGGTGCGTTGGCGGAGAGCCGCTCCAGGACACCGACCCCGCGAGGTCCGGCGCCCACGACGGCGAGCGTGAACGTCGGGTGATCGGCCACGGACTCGAAGCTACGCCGCCAGGCGGCCACGAAGTGGCGCTCCCACAGTGCGGACACCGGTGCAACTGCACTACGCAGCGCGGCATCCGGACGAGTGTGGCGCAGGCCACATCACGCTACCCTCGTGATCTTGACGGTGCTCGGCGCTATGGTCTGGACACTCGGAGAACTGTCCGTGACCCGTTGGATACCGGCGAAAGAACCTAGAGATTCACCAACAGTCACGGGACACTGACCTTGGCAACTCACGTTTTGTGATTGGCTCGTGACCACGAGGTCCTAAGGTCACCGCCTGATCACCGTGCGGAACCGTCCGCACACGAATGTCGGGGAGAAGCACGCATGACGGCAGCACCGGGACGGGTGACGTTCCGCGAGGTCTTCGGGGTCGCCGAGTTCCGCGCGATGTGGTTCGGCGAGCTGCTGTCGATCGCCGGCGACCAGCTGGCCCGTGTCGCGCTGTCCGTGCTGGTCTACGCCACCACGCAGTCGGCCACGCTCACCGGCCTCACCTACGCGCTCACGTTCTTCCCGTCCCTGCTCGGCGGCATCTTCCTCACCGGCATCGCCGACCGCTTCTCCCGGCGCACGGTGATGGTGGTGGTCGATTCGGCGCGGGCCGCGCTGATCCTGCTGGTGGCCATCCCCGGGCTGCCGTTCTGGGTCCTGTGCGTGCTCGTCGGCTGCGTCTCGCTGCTGAACCCACCCTTCAAGGCGTCGCAGCTGGCTCTGCTGCCGCAGGTGCTCGAAGGCGACCGGTTCGTGGTCGGCATGGGCATCCGCAGCATGACGGTGCAGTCGGCGCAGCTGCTCGGCTTCGCCGGCGGTGGCGCGCTGCTGCTGGCGCTCGACCCGCGTCTGGCGCTGGTCCTCGACGCCGGCACCTTCGTGCTCTCGGCCCTGTTCATCCGCTTCGGCGTGAAGGCGCGCCCGGCGGCCGCGACCGGGGAGAAGCGCAAGCCGTTCCTCGCGTCGCTGAGCGCGGGCGGCAAGGTCGGCTTCGCGACCTCGGCTCTGCGTTCGCTGATGCTGTTCACCTGGCTCGCCGGCTTCATGCCCGTGTACGAGGGCATCGCGGCGCCGTACGTCGCGTCGTCCGGCGGCGGCCCGGAGGTGATCGGCCTGCTGCTGGCGGCCGACCCGGTGGGCAGCGTGATCTTCACCTTCATCTACACGCGCTGGGTGCCCGCCGAGGTGCGGCCGAAGCTGATCGGGCCGATGACGGCGCTCGCCGCGATTCCGCTCCTGCTCTGCTTCCTGCAGCCGGGGCCCGTCGCGTCGATCATCCTGTTCGTGATCTCCGGCGGTTTCGGCACGATCGCGCTGTTGCAAGCCACGGCTTCGCTCACCGTGGCGGTGCCGGACGAGACCCGGGCGCAGACGATG
Organism: Amycolatopsis sp. NPDC047767; assembly: GCF_040704195.1. Taxonomy (NCBI): domain Bacteria; kingdom Bacillati; phylum Actinomycetota; class Actinomycetes; order Pseudonocardiales; family Pseudonocardiaceae; genus Amycolatopsis; species Amycolatopsis sp. NPDC047767. The sequence goes on along the minus strand of NZ_JBEYSJ010000007.1, from coordinate 187,091 downwards.
GGCCTGTCCAACACGGGCCTGACGACCACGATGGGCGTGGTTCCCCTGATCGGCGGAGTGATCGCCGACCACCTGACCGCCCAGACGACTGTCGGGATCTTCGGGTTGGTCGGACTTCTGATTACGATTCCGCTAACGATCATGTGGCAGCGGACGTTCTCCGGCCGGACGAGCGAGGGTACGGCGAAGGAAGCCACACGCGCCGAGCATGCGTGACATGCTCGGCGCGTGGGCTCTGACCTGCGCGACCTTGCGGTGCTGCTACGCGGTCACTGATCCTTGCTGCGCATAGCTGGTCACCCTTCATCCGGCGTGTTCGGGAAAAAGGTACACACCTAAGGCTCTTGTGGACAGGCGGCAAACGGCCCGAAACTGTGCGTGAGGAGATTGTCACCGGACATTCGCGCAAGGGTTTGGGGGAAAAATGGTCACATCGGGGGAACGGTCTGGGCAGGGCGCGGTCGCTGCGGTCAAGGGGTGGGCGCTGTGGTCGAGGCCGCGACGGTGGATCGCCGTCACGCTCACGAGCATGGCCGTCGCCGTCGTGCTGGCGGTCGTGAGCAGCCTGCTGGTGCCGGTCACGACGGGTCAGCTGGAGCTGTTCGCGCTGATCACGGGCCTGGCCGTCGCTCAGACCGAGATCACCCGGCAGATCGAGCGCCAGCGCCGGATGCTCAGCCGGGGCCCGCACATCAACGTGACGTCCGTGTGGCTGCTGCCCGCCGCGTTGCTGGTTCCGCCGCAGCTCGTGGCCGGACTGGCCGTTTTGCTCTACGGCTACCTTGCGTTCCGCAGCTGGCACGGCACCCGTCCGGGTGAGGCCCACCGCGTCGCGGCGAACGCGACGACGATGATCCTGTCCGGTTTCGGCGCCGCGCTCGGCGGTCACCTCGCGGGCAGCCACGGTGTCGCGATGGTCGCCGCCGCGGCGCTCGGCTACTTCGTCGTGAACACCGCGCTCACCGGTCTCGGCCTGTACCTCGCCGACCCGGCGGAGGCGACCCCCGCGTCCTGCTTCGGCACGATGGACGACAACCTCCTCGAGGCGTCGATCCTGTGCGTCGGCGGTCTGCTCACCATGGTGCTCACCAGCGAACCGCTGCTGTCGGTGCTGGTGATCCTGCCCCTGTACGTGTTGCAGCGCTCGGTGCTGATCAAGCGCCTCGAAGAGCTCGCGACCACGGACCAGAAGACCCAGCTGCTCAACGCCACCACCTGGCAGGACGGCGCGCAGCGCGAGGTCTCCCGCGCCGAGCGCGAAAACGGCAGCTTCGGCGCGCTGATGATCGACCTCGACCACTTCAAGTCCATCAACGACACCTTCGGCCACCTCGCCGGCGACGACGTGCTCAAGGCCGTGGCCGCCGTCGTCAAGCAGGAGACCCGCGCCCACGACCTCGTCGGCCGCTTCGGCGGCGAAGAGTTCGTCGCGCTCCTGCCGTCGACGTCGAAGGAAGACGCGATCGTCACGGCGGAGCGCATCCGCCAGCGCATCAGCGAGCTCGTGATCGCGACGCACACCAACGAAGGCGCGGCCGTCGAGATCTCCGAGCGCACGGCGTCGATCGGCGTCGCGTCGTTCCCGGTGGACGGCACGAGCGTCGACGAAGTCATGGCTTCCGCCGACGCCGCCGTGTACGCGGCGAAGCACGGCGGCCGCAACCGAGTGATCGGCGCGGTTTCCTCGCCGGTCCGGGAGCTCGCGGCCGTCGCATAGGGTCCACGCGGGGTCCGGCCGGCTTCCTCCCCCGAGCTTCGGCCGGACCTAGCGCAGCCTTTCGATCACATCCGCCGCCTGGGTCTGCAGCCTCAGCACCCCACCGACGGTGAACTCCGTGAGCAGGTCCACCAACGCGTCCTGGGCCGGCGGGTCACCTTCCCAGGACACTTGGACCAACGCTTCGGTCATCGCGAAGTACAAGGTCACGAGCGCTTTGTCGGCCCGTCCCGAGTCCACCCCGTACGCCGCCCACCGCTTGCGGCTCGCCTCCGCGTAGATCACGGCCAGCCGCTCCCGCAGCCTCGTCAACGCCGGATTCCCCGCCCGCTCGGCTTCTCTGAGCACGGGAAACGCGTGCGGGTCCTCCTCGACGAACCTGAACATGTTCGCGTAGTTCGCCCTCGCCCACGCCCGCAAATCCGGCTCCGACGCGTCCCTCGCCGGCGCCCCGATCGCTTCGAACGCCCTCTCCTCCGCGTCGGAAACCACCACGGCGAACAGGCTCTTGCGCTCCCCGAACTGCTCGTACACGGACTGCCGCGACACCCCGGCGGCCCTCGCGATCTCCTCGATCGTCGCCGCCTCGAACCCGTGCCGCGCCACCGCCTCGGTCGCTGCCCGCACCACCTTGGCCCGCTGCTCCGCCACGGGCCACTTCCGCGGCCTCCCACGCGGCGCGGGGCTCGACATCGGTGCGCTCACCTCGCGTTGTGCCTTTCCGAAGCAGCCCGCCCGGACAAAACCCCCGCCCTCCCTGGGGGGCGTGCCCTTGTCCAGTCTATCGGCACCCACCGACAAAACCCGGCGACCGCAGTGCGCAGGCGCGTTTCTGTGGATAAGTCAGGTGCCTGTGGACAACCGCGGATTCACTGCTTGGTTGCAGCTATGCCTGCGGCGGCCCGGCTTCGTCGCGACTTTCGAGTTGGGCTGCCAGCCGGTTCATCAACTCGATCGAGTCCTCCTGGCTCAGCGCGATCGCGCGCATCGCCTTCACTGCTTCGCGGTACTGCTTCACCTCGTATTCATCGGGAACGAAGCAGCCCGAACTGAGGTGCTCGAAGTACAACACCGACACAGAGTTTCTCTGGCCGAAGAGAACGAACCGGCCTTCCAGCCCGGGGTGCCAGCCCTCGCCGCCGGGTACCACTTGCAGCGAAATCGTGCTCTGGCCGGTCAAAGCCGCCAGCGCACGCAGTTGGTCGGCCATGGTCGCCGGGGTGCCGATCTTGCCATGCAAAGCTGCTTCGCCGATCAGGCAATGAAATGGCACCGCTTCGCTGCCGGCGATCTGCTTCCTTCGCGCCATCCGTACCGCGACCCGGCGCTCGACCTCCGCAAGGTCGAACCCACCTGCGGTAAACAATGCGCGCGCGTATCCGGGCGTCTGGAGCAGGCCCGGAATCACCATCGGCGCCCACTCCACGATGTCCGTGGCCGCTTCCTCGCAAGCGAGCACTCCGGCAATGTGGTTCGGCGCGCCTGGCCTGCCGTAGGTGATCCACCCTGGCTCGGCTGCGCCGCGCGCCATCCACAAGATGCGCTGTTTCTCGTCGCCGACAACACCGAGCGCTCCCAGCACCCCGGACACATCTTCGGCTGTCGGCACCCGCGATCCCAGCTCCCAATGCACCACCAGCGACGGGCTCACCCCGATCCGGCGGGCCAGCTCACGAACGCCGTAGTGCGCACCAACCCGCGCCGCGCGAAGGGATGCACCCAGGGTGCGAATCCGCGGCGTGAGCATGGCGGTGGTTTTCATTCACAGAAAGTAAAGTGTCCCCAACTGGGAACACTTACGTTCACACCGGAGATCACCCGAAGGAACGCCACGGCGGAGGCGCGGCTGGCCCCCACCCGGTTTGAGGTGGGGGCCAGCCGCCGGTTGGCTTACTTCAGGCCCGTCGCTTCGCCCGCGGCTGGGTCGGAGTCGTTGAGGAAGGTCTTCACGCGGTCGTACTCGTCGGTTTCGCCGATGCGGCCCGCGGCGAGGCCGAGGGCGGCCAGGGCGCGGAGGAAGCCCTGGTTGGGGCGGTGCGACCACGGCACCGGGCCGAAGCCCTTCCAGCCGGCGCGGCGGAGCTGGTCGAGGCCGCGGTGGTAGCCGGTGCGGGCGTAGGCGTAGGCAGCGACGGTTTCGCCGTCGGCGAGGGCCTTTTCGGCGAGGGCGGCCCACGCGGCGCTGAAGTCGGGGTGTTCGGCGGCGACGGCCGACGGGTCGGTGCCCGCGTCCAGGGCGGCCTGGGCGGCGGTGTGCTCGGGCAGCAACGTCGGCTCGGGGCCAAGCAGGTTGTGCGTCATACCGACATTCTGCCGCGCGCTCAGAGGAACAGGCTCGTCAGCACGCCTCCGCCGGCCAGCACGAGGGCGGCGACGACGACTGCGGCGACAACGCGTTTCGGCATCATGGCGCGACACCATGCCGTGAAAAAGGCCGCGGAGGCAAATCCGCCACCCGTAGGGGTGAACCCCGGTTTTCGCGCGGTTTGGCACCTTCCGCACCACCGCCGCCCGCGCGCCGGGAATGATGACGACCATGACGCAGGTAGACGTGATCCCGCGGAGCCCGGTCGGGAAGACCCGGCTGTTCTTCCGGCGGCACTGGCACCGCGGGGCGGCCGGACAGCCGACGCCCGCGTGGGTGCTGCGATTCTGCTACGGGATGTGGCTGGCGGCGTTCGGGTTCAAGCTGCTGGGCTCGTCGTGGGACATGTCGTGGCACTTCAGGTGGCTGCGCGACGACCTGGCGCCCCCGCACCTGATCAACACCGTCGGCACGGTGATCATCATCGTGCTGGTCGCGATCCACAGCTACACGGGCCTGGGCTGCGACAAACCGTCATTGCGGCTGATGCAGACGGGCCTCGTGGTGTTCCTCGTCGCGGCGCCGCTCGACGTGATCAACCACCGCGTGAACGGCCTCGACCTCACCGCGTGGAGCCCGTCGCACATGATGCTGTACCTCGGCACCGGCATCATGCAGGCGGGCGTCCTGCTCGGCTGGCTGCGCCTCGCACCGCCGGGGCGCTTCCGGACGGGCGTGCTGCTGGCGCTGTGGGCGTTTTTCCTGGAGAACACGTTCTTCCCCAACGGCCAGCAGGAGTACGGCATCCTCGGCCTCCGCGCGTGGGAGCGCGGGGCGCCCGAGGCCGAGCCTTCGCTGCTGAGCTTTGCCGCCAACCAGATCGGGCACCCCGTCGACCGGACGGCGATCCTGCACTTCACGATGCCGATCCCGGAGTGGGTCTACCCGCTGTGGGGCATCGCGGTGATGGCGCTCATCCTCGCCCTCGCCCGCCACACGCTGCGGTTCCGCTGGGCCGCGCTGGCGGTGGCCGGTGCTTATGTGGCTTACCGGTGCGTGATGTGGCCGCTGCTGCTGGGGCTGGGTTTCCCGGTGTCGACGGTGCCGTTCTACCTGCTGGCCGTCGGGTTGGCGGTGGACCTCGCCTTCACGATCGGCGCCGGCCATCGCGTCGCCACCGCGGCCATCGGGGCCTTGCTGGTGACGGCCTTCGGCTACGGCGCGCTGTGGCTGCAGTCGCAGTTCCGCGTCTGGTTCCTCGGCGACGCGCACACGGAGTCCGCGCCGCCGGTGGCGTACTGGACGGTGGTGGTGGCATTGGTCGGCGTCTTCGTGCTGTGGGCGAGCGCCGGACCGGTCACGCGCCGCTGGACCGCCCGGCGGAAGGTGACCCCCGAGAAGCTGGTCGCCTAGCCAAGTGCAGAAAACGGCCCTTCCCCCGGGACACCCAGGGGAAGGGCCGTTTCACGTGCAACCAGACCAGACTTCAGACCAAGGTCTTACTTGACCTTCGTCCCGGCCGAGCCCAGGGCCTGGCAAGCCTCGACCACGCGAGCCGCCATGCCACCCTCGGCGGCCTTGAGGTAGGAGCGCGGGTCGTAGACCTTCTTGTTGCCCACCTCGCCGTCGATCTTGAGCACGCCGTCGTAGTTCTTGAAGAAGTGGTCGACGATCGGGCGGGTGAAGGCGTACTGGGTGTCCGTGTCGACGTTCATCTTGACGACGCCGTAGGTCACCGCCTCGCGGATCTCCTCGGGGAGCGAGCCCGAGCCGCCGTGGAAGACCAGCTCGAACGGCTTGGCGCCGGCGTCGAGGCCGAGCTTCTTGGCGGCCGCTTCCTGGCCGCCCTTGAGCACGTCGGGGCGGAGCTTGACGTTGCCGGGCTTGTAGACGCCGTGGACGTTGCCGAAGGTCGCGGCCAGCAGGTAGCGGCCGTTCTCGCCCGAACCGAGGGCGTCGATGGTCTTCAGGAAGTCGCCTTCGGCGGTGTAGAGCTTCTCGTTGATGTCGTGCGCGACGCCGTCCTCCTCGCCGCCGACGACACCGATCTCGACCTCGAGGATGATCTTCGCGGCGGCCGTCTTGGCGAGCAGCTCCTGCGCGATCTGCAGGTTCTCGTCGAGGTCGATCGCGGAGCCGTCCCACATGTGCGACTGGAACAGCGGGTTCTGGCCGTTCTTCACGCGCTCGGCCGAGATCTCGATCAGCGGACGGACGAAACCGTCGAGCTTGTCCTTCGGGCAGTGGTCGGTGTGGAGCGCGACGTTCACGTCGTACTTCGCCGCCACGACCTGCGCGAACTCGGCCAGCGCGGACGCGCCGGTGACCATGTCCTTGACCTTCTGGCCGGAGGCGAACTCGGCGCCGCCGGTGGAGACCTGGATGATCCCGTCGCTCTCCGCCTCGGCGAACCCGCGGATCGCGGCGTTCACGGTCTCCGACGAGGTCACGTTGATGGCCGGGTAGGCGAACTCGTTCGCCTTGGCCCGGTCGAGCATCTCCGCGTAGACCTCGGGGGTGGCGATGGGCATCGTTTCCTCCTCGGAACTGACTGGCTTCTCAGCCGCATCGTACGAGGTGGACCGGCCGCGTGGGCCGGTCCACCTCATTTGGAACGCCTATGGACATCCTCACGTGGAACGATTCAGAACAACTCGGCCGCCAGCGCCCGGTATGCCGGGAACGGGTCCTCGTTCAAGACCTGGATGTTCACGTGGTCGGCACCCGCGTCGAGGTGCGCGCGCACGCCCGCCGCGATGGCCGGGGCGTCGCCGTGCAGCACGAGGGCGTCGACGAGGCGGTCGCTGCCGTCGCCGGCGAGGTCTTCCTCGGTGAAGCCGAGCTTGCGCAGGTTGGCCGTGTAGTTGGACAGCTGCAGGTAGAACTGCACGGTCTTGCGGCCGAGCGCCCGCGCGCGCTCCGGGTCGGTGTCGAACACGACCTTGTGCTCGGGGGCGAGCAGCGGACCCGCGCCGAGGATCTCGCGAGCGGAGCGCGTGTGCTCCGGGATGGTCAGGTACGGGTGCGCCCCGGCGGTGCGGTCGCCCGACAGCTTCAGCACCTTCGGGCCCAGCGCCGCGAGCGCGCGCGACGCCTGCGGGACGCCCGCCGCGTCGAGGCCGTCGAGATATTCAACGAGGGCGGCGTAGGGCTTCTTGTACTCCTGCGTCGCCTCCGGATGGCCCGCGCCGATGCCGAGGAGGAACCGACCCGGGTGCTTCGCTTCGATGCGGTGGAACGCCTTCGCGATGGACTCGGGCGTGTCGGCCCAGATGTTGACGATGCCGGTCGCGACGGCGAGGTGGTCGGTCGCGCCGAGCAGCTCGTCGACGATCGCCAGGTCGCCGCCCGGCGAGCCGCCGAGCCACACCGCGCCGTAGCCGAGCTTCTCCACCTCCGCCGCGAACTCGCCGTTCGTCTGCGTGGCGCTGCGCCAAATGCCGATCCTGCCCAGTTCGATAGCCATAACCCATCCCAACACCCGTCGCCCGGCGGATTCTTCCGGGTCTCGGTTGTAGTTTCGTGGCATGACCAAGCTCGGCAACTCGGACCTCGACGTCTACGGCCTCAACCTCGGCTGCAACGTCTTCAACTTCACCGCGGACGAAGCGACTTCCCACGCGGTTCTCGACGCCTACGCTTCAGCCGGCGGCAACTTCCTCGACACCGCGGACGTGTATGGCGGTGGCGGCGGTTCGGAAACGATCATCGGCAACTGGCTCACCAAGCGCGGCCGCCGCGACGACATCGTGGTCGCCACGAAGGTCGGCGCGTGGGACCAGCGCCCGGGTCTGTCTGCGGCCAACATCACGGCCGCCGCCGAGGATTCGTTGCGGCGCCTGCAAACCGACCACATCGACCTGTACTACGCACACCGGGACGACCAGGACACGCCGCTCGAGGAAACGCTGTCGGCGTTCGACTCGCTCGTGCGCGCGGGCAAGGTGCGCTACATCGCGGCGTCGAACTACTCGGCGGAGCGGCTGACCGAGGCACTGTCCATTTCGGACCGTGAAGGCCTTGCGCGCTACGTGGCCCTGCAGCCGCACTACAACCTGGTGGAGCGGGACTACGAGAACGACCTCGCCCCGACGGTCTCCCGCGAGGGCCTCTCGACCCTGCCGTATTTCGCGCTGGCCAAGGGTTTCCTCACCGGCAAGTACCGCTCGGCCGACGAGCCCGGCGACTCGCCCCGCGCCCCGCGCGCGATCGCGTACCTCGACGACCGCGGCGAGCGCGTGCTGGCCGCACTGGACTCGATCGCCTCGGCGCACGGCGCGTCCGTCGCCTCGGTGGCACTGGCCTGGCTGCGCGTGCAGCCGACGGTCGCCGCGCCCATCGCGAGCGCGCGGACGCCGGAGCAGCTCACGGACCTCGTGGCGTCGGTGGAGCTGGAGCTGACGGGTGTCGAGGTCGAGATGCTGAGCAAGGCGTCGGTCTAGAACGCGCTGATGTTCCGCGCCCGCTCCCGGCGGGTCAGGGTGCTGACGACCGCGCCCTGACCGTGCCGGCGGACGGCGAGCCGGGACAGCAACGCGAGCACGGGTGCGAAGGCCGCGTCGGGGAAGTCCGGCGCCGGCCGGTCGACGCTCGCGGCGAGGTCGGCGGAGTGGACGACGAGCTCCAGCAGGCGGGTGTGCAGGAAGTCGTTGCGGCACAACGACCAGCCCTGCCACGGGAGATCCACCCGCTCCGCCGCCTCGCCCCGCAAGAGCCGCGCGACCAAGGCGCGGTCGTCGTCGTACCGCGCGAGCATCCAGTCGAAACCACGCTCGGCCTCGGCGTCGTCGGTGGTGCGGTCGTTGGCCTGATCGGCGAGCGAGGTCGACGTGACCCAGGCGGCGCGCGCGTAGTGCTCGTCGACCGCGGCGAGCACCGGCAGGGTCGACGGGACCGCGAGCAGCTCGGCCGCGCGCGTCACCTGGCGCGCGAGGTGGCAGGCCAGCGCACCCACCGAAAGCTCCGGCAACGCGCTGGCTTCGGCCCAGCGCTCCCGGACGACGTCGAGCCGCAACAACGTCGAACAGACCGCCGCGGCGTCGAGAAACGGCTGGTCGAGATCCCCCACGGGTGCGTCATCCATGCCCGTACCCAACCACCCACCGCAACCTACCGATAAGTAGCTTACCCCGGGTAGGTTGGGGTACCGTCCCCTCCACAAGCGGAAACGCACGCCGAGGAGGGCACCAGTGGTCAAGAACGTGGACGGCAAGGTCGTGCTGATCACCGGGGCCGCGCGGGGCATCGGGGCCGGGCTGGCGGAGCGGCTGGCCGCGCGTGGGGCCAAGGTCGCACTGGTCGGCCTGGAGGCGGACGAGCAGGCGAAGGTCGCCGAGAAGATCGGGCCGAACGCCAAGGCGTGGGAAGCCGACGTGACCAGCTGGGACGATCTCGAAGCGGCCACCCAGGGCGTGGTGGAGCACTTCGGCGGGATCGACATCGTCATCGCCAACGCCGGGATCGCCACGGCCGGCTTCGTGCGAAGCGTGGACCCGCGGGCGTTCGAGAAGGTCATCGAGGTCGACCTGCTCGGGGTGTGGCGCACGTTCCGCGTGACGCTGCCGCACGTGATCGAGCGGCGCGGCTACCTGCTCGCGATCTCGTCGCTGGCCGCGATCACCCACGCGCCCGGCATGGCGAACTACGCGGCTGCGAAGGCGGGCGTCGAAGCGTTCTCCAACAGCCTGCGCGCCGAGGTGGCGCACCTGGGCGTGAAGGTCGGCGTCGCGCACCCCACGTGGATCCGCACGGACCTGGTCGAAAGCGCCGACGCGCACCCGGTGTTCGGGAAGCTGCGGGCGTCGATGCCGGGACTGATCGGGAAGACGTACCCGCTCGACGTGGCGCTCGACGACCTCGAAGCCGGCATCCTCAAGCGCGCCCGGACGATCCACGTGCCACGCTGGGTCGGCGGCCTCAAGCTGCTGCGCGCGTTCCTGCCGCCGATCATCGAGCTCGGCTCGCGGGCCCGCGTGCCGGCGGCGGACAAGGCCGCGCTGGAGGACATCGAAAAGCGCGGCGCGTACGAGTCGGCGGTTACCGGCCACGGCGGCCGCGGCCACCGGGAAGAGCTAGAGGAGCCGCACATGTCGCGTCGCGACCAGATCCGCATGACGCCCGAGGAGATCCGGGCCTACCTCGACGAGCAGAAGGTCATCAACGTCGCCACGGTCGGGCCGAACAACCGGCCCCACCTGGCACCGCTGTGGTACTTCCCGCACGAGGACGGCGTCGCGACGTGGACGTACGGCAGCTCGCAGAAGGCGAAGAACTTGCGCCGCCTGCCAGAGGCCACCGTGCTCATCGAAAGCGGCGACTCCTACGAGAAGCTGCGCGGCGTCTCGATCGAGTCCGACGTGCAGATCGTCGAGGACACCGACGAGGTCACCGGCATGGGCATCACGCTCATGCAGCGCTACGCGGGCGCCAAGCCGGGCGACCCCGTGCCCGCCGAGCTCAGCGAGTTCATCGGCCGCCAGGCCCCGAAGCGCATCGGCCTGATCTTCCACCCGACCAAGGTCGTCTCGTGGGACCACACGAAGCTCGGCGGAACGTACTAGCGGGTAGCAGGTACTTTCGAGTAACTGTTACTTGAGGTAACGTCATCTGCGGCAGACCCCCAGCGCAGCGGAGGCCGACAGATGACCGAGCGGTTCAAGGTCGTGATCGTGGGCACCGGGTTTTCCGGGCTCGGGCAGGCGATCCAGCTCGAAAAGGCCGGCATCCGGGACTACGTGATCCTGGAGAAGGCCGACGAAGTGGGCGGCACCTGGCGGGACAACTCGTACCCCGGGTGCGCCTGCGACGTCCAGTCGCACATGTACTCGTTCTCCTACGAGCAGAACCCCGACTGGTCACGCTCGTTCTCGCCGCAGCCGGAGATCTTCGGCTACCTCAAAAGCGTCGCGGACAAGTACCGCCTGCGTGAGCGGATCCGGTTCGGCGTGGAGATCACCGGCGCCCACTGGGACGAGGGCGAGCGCCGCTGGACCGTCGAGACCAAGAGCGGAAACGAGTTCTCCGCGCAGTTCCTGGTTTCCGGCGTCGGCGGGCTGCACATCCCGTCGATCCCGAAGCTGCCGGGGATCGAGAAGTTCACGGGCCGGACGTGGCACTCGGCGCAGTGGAACCACGAGTTCGACCTGCGCGGCAAGAAGGTCGCGGTGGTCGGCACGGGAGCGAGCGCGATCCAGTTCGTGCCGCAGATCGCTCCCGAAGTGGCCGAGCTGACGCTGTTCCAGCGCACGCCGCCGTGGATCATGCCGAAGCCGGACCACGCGATGCCCGGCTGGGCGAAGCAGCTGTTCCGCTACGTGCCGGGCACGCAACGCCTGTACCGCAACGCGTTGTACTGGCTGCTGGAAGCACGCGCGATCGGCTTCAACGGGCACCCGAAGCTCATGCACGCGGCCGAATCGATCGCGCGCCGCCACATCGCGAAGGGCATCCGCGACCCGAAGCTGCGCCGCAAGGTGACGCCGGACTACACCATGGGCTGCAAACGCGTGCTCATCTCCAACGACTACTACCCGGCCCTCGACCGACCGAACGTCGACGTGGTCACCGACGGCATCCGCGAGGTGCGCACGAACAGCGTCGTGGACGAAGCCGGCGTGGAGCACGAGGTCGACGCGATCGTCTACGGCACCGGCTTCCACGTCACGGATGCGCTGGAGTACCTCGACATCACCGGAGTCGAAGGCCGCAGCCTCGCGAAAACCTGGGCCACGGAAGGGATCCGCACGCACAAGGGCATCACCGTCGCCGGGTTCCCGAACCTGTTCTTCCTGCTGGGCCCGAACACCGCGCTGGGCCACAACTCCGTGGTGTTCATGATCGAGTCGCAGTCGCGCTACGTCGTCGACGCGATCAAGCTCGCCGACTCCCACGGTGCCGCCGCGCTCGACGTGCGCCCGTCCGTGCAGGACCGGTTCCAGGACGAGATCCAGGACAAGCTGGTGAAGGGCGTGTGGACGCAGGGCGGCTGCACGAGCTGGTACCTCGACGCCAAGGGCGTGAACCGCACGATCTGGCCCGGCTTCACGTGGAAGTACTGGCTCGAGACGCGCCGCGTGGAGCCGAGTGACTACGAGCTGTCCGGGAGGCCGTCGTGAACTCGGCCGACCACGAACAGATCGTGCTGCACGCGCGTGACGTCAAGTTCGACTGGGCCGCGCTGCCGATGCACTGGATCCCCGGCGAACCGCAGGCCACGCACAGCATCAACGTGCTGCACATCGCCCTGCCCGAAGGCGAACGCTGGTTCGTCGAGGTCTTCAAGCAGGCCGTGCCGCTGATCCGCGACGAGCGCCTCAAAGAGGACGTCCTCGGCTTCATCGGCCAGGAGGCCATGCACGCCGAGGCCCACGACGGCGCCGCGGAGCACCTCGAAGCCGCGGGCCTGCCCGTGCGGCCGTACGTCGCGCAGATGGAGTGGCTGTTCCGTCGGCTGCTGGGCGATCGTCCGGGCGCCGGCGAGGAATGGCTCGTCGAACGGCTCGCGCTGATCGCCGCGATCGAGCACTACACGGCGTTCCTCGGCCAGTGGGTGCTCGACGCGAAGGCGCTCGACGCCGCCGGCTCCGACCCGACGATGCTCGACCTGCTCCGCTGGCACGGCGCCGAAGAGGTCGAGCACCGGTCCGTGGCCTACGACCTGTTCTGCCACCTCGACGGCCGCTACTCGCGCCGCGTGCGCAGCATGGCCGTGGTGACGCCGGCGCTGGCGTGGGTTTTCGTGCGGGGCACGAAGTTCCTCATGCGCAACGACCCGACGCGGCCGAGGCGCGCGTCTTGGCGCGCGTACCTGAAGGCCGCGAAGAAGGGCGTGGTGCCCGCGCCGCGCCACCTGCTGCGGGAGATCCGGCCGTACCTCCGGCGCTCGTACCACCCGACGGAGACCGGCAACACCGACCAGGCCGTGGCGTACCTGGCGAGCTCACCCGCGGCCCGGGCGGCCGACGCTCCGAAGTGACCGCACCGAAGTGATCCCCGACTTCCCGCCGCGGCTCGACGGCTCGGGCCGCCGCGACCGGCTGATGTCCACTTTGGCCGGTGTCGGCGCGGTCTACCGGCAGCTCGCCCGCTACTCCGGCCGGCGCCGTCCGCCCGTGCAGGCCGTGGACCGGACGTTGCCGCTGGTCGTGACCACCGTCCGGCCCGAGGCCGACGACGTCGTGTCCCTGCGGTTCACGCGGCCCGAAGGCGAGCCGTTGCCGGGCTGGCGGCCGGGCGCGCACCTCGACCTCAAGCTGCCGTCGGGGCTGGTCCGGCAGTACTCGCTCTGCGGCGACCCCGGCGACCTCACGCACTACCGCGTGGCCGTCCGGCGAATCGGCGAAGCGTCGAGTGAGGTGCACACGCTCAAACCCGGCACCAAGGTCGACGTGCGCGGACCGCGCAACGCGTTCCCGTTCGTCGCCGCCGAGTCCTACGTCTTCATCGCCGGCGGCATCGGCATCACGCCGATCCTGCCGATGGTCCGCGCGGCCGAGGCCCGCGGAGTCGACTGGCGGCTCGTCTACACGGGACGCAGCCGCGCGTCGATGCCGTTTGTGGAAGAACTTTCGGATTTGCCCGAGGATCGCGTGTGGTTGCGCCCGGACACCGAGTACGGCATCCCCGCCTCGGGCGCGGAACTGCTCGAAGGTGTCCCCGACGGCGCCTCGGTCTGCTGCTGCGGGCCGACGCCCATGATCACCGGCGTCCGAGTGGACCTGGAGCTCACCGGCGCCAGGGCCGTGTACTTCGAACGCTTCTCGACCCCGCCGATCGTCGGCGGACGGCCGTACACCGTGGTCCTGCGCCGCAGCGGCCGCACGCTCGCCGTGCCGGCCGACCGTTCGACGCTCGACGTGGTGCGCGAAGTGCTGCCTGACGTGGCGTTCTCCTGCCGCCAGGGCTTCTGCGGCACGTGTGCCGTGGCGACCCCGGACGGCGGGTCGGTGCGGATCTGCGTGGACCGCGGACCCGCCGTCCTGGAGCTGTAGGTGCTACACCTGCGGCACCCAAGCGCCGAGCACCGGCTTGTACTCCCGGATCGAGCGTTTGGCGACGACGCCTTCGAGCTGGTACGGGTCCTTGCCGATCAGCTCCTCGAGCGCCGCCTCGTCCTCGGCCTGCCACAGGACCAGACCACCGGAGCCGTCGGCGAGCGGTCCCGCGACGGCCACGCGACCTTCGGCGGAGTGCTGGCTCAACCACTCACGGTGACGGGGCCGGACGTCGGCCACCTTCTCCTGCACGTAACGGATTTCGACCAGGTACCAGGCCATGTGGATCTCCCGGGTGGGTGCGTTGGTGACGCTGCCGACGCTACCGGGCAACACCTCGTGGTCCCAGCATCCGACCAGTGGCGGGACCGAGCTCACCCGATACGCTAGGGCTGCGTCAGCAGCTCGGCGCAGGGGCACCACAGGGGTCGAGAACAGGCAGGCAGGGGTACATGCTGGAGGGCAACGCGGAACGCAGTGTCGAGGCGACCCTCGGGCACCTGCGGACCATGGACGGGCCGGTGCCGCCGCAGCAGCCGGCCGCACCGCTGACCCTGGAGGACCTGTACCGCCAGCACCGGATGCGGCTCGTGCGGCTGGCGATCCTGCTGGTCGACGAACCGGCCACGGCCGAGGACGTGGTGCAGGAGGCGTTCACCGGTCTGCACCGCAACTGGGGCCGGCTGCGCGACGCGGCCGCGGCCGTCGGCTACCTGCGCACGGCCGTGGTCAACGGCTCACGCAGCGTGCTGCGGCGGCGGAAAACCGCCCGTGAATACGTGCCTCCGCACGCCGTGAACGCGCGGTCCGCGGAGAGCCTCGCGATGCTGTCGAGCGAGCACCAAGCCGTGGTCAGCGCCCTTTCGAAGCTCCCGCCCCGCCAGCGCGAGGTGCTGGTGCTGAGGTACTACGGAGGGCTGTCCGAGGCCGAGATCTCCGAGGCCGCCGGCATCTCCAAGGGTACGGTGAAATCGACCGCCAGCCGGGCGCTGGAGGCCCTGCAGAAGGCGATGCAGACCCCACAGTGACCCGGGTGGACCAATCTCGATCACCGAGTTGCGTAGCCATGTCTGGTCCAGACCAATATATGCTGGAGGGCGTGAAGCACGCCGGAGACTTCGTCATCACGGGCGGCCGGGTCGTCGCCCCCGACCGCGTACTCGACGACGGCTGGCTCGCCGTGTCCGACGGGCGGATCGCCGCGGTCGGCACGGGGACGCCGCCGGGTGGCCCCGAGACCGAGGTCGTCGACGTGGGCGGAGCGCTCGTGGTGCCCGGGTTCGTCGACACCCACTGCCACGGCGGTGGCGGCGCTTCGTTCTCCACTCTGGACCCCGACGAGATCCTCACGGCCGTGCGCGCGCACCGGCGCCACGGCACCACGACGACGCTCGCGAGCCTGGTCTCGGACCCGATCGACCTGCTGACCGAGCAGATCGCGGCGCTGCGCGAGCTCGTGCAGGAAGGCGAGCTCGCCGGCATCCACCTCGAAGGCCCGTTCATCTCGCGCGCCCGCTGCGGTGCGCACGATCCGGACACGCTGCGTGAACCGGACACCGGCACCGTCGAGAAGCTCCTGCGCGCGGGCGCCGGCGCGATCCGCATGGTCACGCTCGCCCCGGAGCTCAACGGCGGCGTGAAGGCCGTGCGCCAGCTCGCCGAGTCGGGCGTGACGGCCGCGATCGGGCACACCGACGGCCTCGCCGAGCAGCTCGGGCCGGCCATCGACGCGGGCGCCACCGTGGCGACGCACCTGTTCAACGGCATGCGCCCCCTGCACCACCGCGAACCGGGCCCGGTCGGCGTGCTGCTGGACGACGAGCGCGTGACGGTCGAGCTCATCTGCGACCTCGTGCACCTGCACCCGACCGTGGTGCGCCTGGCCGCGCAGCACGCCGGGCGCGGCCGGACCGTGCTGATCACCGACGCCATGTCGGCCACCGACGCCGCCGACGGCCGCTACACGCTGGGCCGCCTCGAGGTCGACGTGCACGACGGCGTGGCGACGCTGGACAATGGATCACTGGCCGGCAGCACGTTGACGATGGACAACGCCTTCCGCAACCTCGTGAAGGGTGCCAAACTCGGTGTCCTCGACGCCGTCCGGGCAACCTCCGGCCGGCCCGCCGAGCTGCTGGGCATCGCCGACCGCACGGGTTCGCTGCGGCCGGGCCTCGCCGCCGACGTCGTGATCCTCGACGACGACCTGCGGCCGGTCCGGGTGCTGCGCCGGGGCGAGTGGGTCGCCGAGGTCGGCCGGGCTACCTTGAGCACGTAAGCGACTACGCGGGCCGCCCGCGGGGAAGTACGGAGAGGGATGAGCGAGCCGAAGGACCCGGAGCGACTGCTCGCCGACGCCCTGCGCGCCCAGGCCGTGTTCGCCCCGCACACCAGCTCGCAGCCCGCCCCCGAGACCTCGGCGGCCCCGGGCTCGGCCGGCGCGACCGGCCCCACCGAGGAGCTCCCGCCCCGCTACGGCCTGCTCTCCGGCGCGGGCGCCGACTCGCTCGAACGCGAACGCGCGGCCCTTGACGACGCCTCCGGCCAGCGGACGGCGCCGGTCGCCTCGGGTGCTCGGCCGGTTCCCGCACCGGACCCGGCGACGGTGCGCCAGGCCGCGCCCGGCCCCGCGCCGCTGCCCGCGCACTGGGTCCTGCTGCTGGCGCTGTTGCTGGGTTTGGCCGCTGGTTCGGTCATCGGGCTGCTCACGCTCGTCTGACAATTCCGGAAAACCCCCATTACCTGCGGTGGTTCTCCCTGTGAAGGCACTCAGCGTCACCCTGTACCGTTTTCGGTGTGATTCTCGCCCAGAGCACAGTGACGACCATGTCCATCCTGCCGTCGTGGCTGGACCCGGAGCAGCTGCTGTCCGGCCTGACCGTGCCGGTCATCGCGGTGCTCTGCCTGATCATCTTCATCGAGAGCAGCATCTTCCCGGTGCTGCCGGGCGACTCGCTGCTGTTCACGGCGGGCCTGTTCATCGCCAACGGCACGCTGCAGGCGCCCCTGTGGGTGGTGTGCGTGCTGGTGACGGCCGCGGCGCTGCTCGGCAACGTCTGCGGGTACTACATCGGCTACTTCGTCGGCCCGAAGCTGTTCAACCGGCCGGATTCGAAGTTCTTCAAGAGGGAGTACGTCGACAAGACGCACGCCTTCCTCGACCACCACGGGCCCAAGGCCGTGGTGCTGGCGCGGTTCGTGCCGTTCGTGCGGACGTTCATCACCTGGATCGCCGGCATCGGCCGCATGGACCCGAAGCGGTACTTCACCTACACGGTGCTGGGCGGCATCGTCTGGGCCGCGGGCATCACGGTGCTGGGCTCGCTGCTGGGCAACATCGGCTTCATCCGCGACAACGTCGACGCCATCTTCGTGCTGATCGTGCTCGTGTCCGTGGTCCCGATCCTGTTCGAGTACCTCAAGGGCCGCCGCGAGAAGAAGGCCCGCGTCGGCGCGCCGGAGGAGAACGCCGCCGAGGTCACGCAGCGGATCCCGCGCGTGCGCGACTGACCTGGACGCACAAAACGGCGCCGGCCCCGAGCAGGGGATCGGCGCCGTTTTGCGTGAAAACTCAGTCCGTCATCGAGAACATCGAACCGGGGTTGAACACGTTCTCCGGGTCCAGCGCCTGCTTGATCTGCCGGTGCACCCGCATCCCGACCGGCCCGATCTCGCGCGCCAGCCAATCGCGCTTGATCTTGCCGACGCCGTGCTCGCCGGTCACCGTGCCGCCGAGCGAGAGGCCGATCTCCAGGATGTCGTCGAACGCCTGCCGCGCGCGGGCGAACTCGTCCTCGGAGTCGGGCGCGTAGACGATCGTCGGGTGCATGTTGCCGTCGCCGGCGTGGCCGACCACGGCGATCTTCAGGCCCACCTTCTCGCTCACCTGCTCGCAGCCGCGGATCAGCTCGGCGATGCGGGTGCGGGGCACGCTGACGTCGTCGGTGAGCCAGATGCCGTAGGTCTCCAGCGCGGTCAGGACCGCGCCGGGCCTGCAGCAGCATCTTGCCCTCTTCGAGGTCGTCGGTGGAGTAGACCAGGTCGGCGCCGCAGTCGGCGCAGATCTGTTCCAGCACGGCGAGCTCGCGCAACGCGGCCTCGCCACCGACGTCGGACTGCGCCAGCAGCAGCGCCTGGCAGTCGGACCCGGCGCCGAGGTCGGTCTTGAGGTAGGTCTCCGCCGCCTTGATCGACGCCGCGTCCATGATCTCCAGCAGCGACGGCACGAGTCCCTCGCGCACGACCCGCGCCACGGCCTCGCCAGCCGCCTCCGTGGTGTTGAAGCCCGCGACCAGCGTCGCCGGCGCCTGCGGCAACGGGCGCAACGCCACGGTGGCCTGTGTGATCACGCCGAGCGTGCCCTCGCTGCCGATGAACAGCTTCGTCAGGTCGTAACCCGCCACGCCCTTCACGGTGCGGCGGCCGGTCTTGAGCAGCGACCCGTCGGCCAGCACGACCTCGAGGCCGAGCACGGAGTCGGTGGTCACGCCGTACTTCACGCAGCACAGGCCACCGGCGTTGGTGGAGAGGTTGCCGCCGATCGTGCACCAGTCGTAGCTCGACGGGTCGGGCGGGTAGAACAGGCCGTGCTTCTCCACGGCGGTGCGGAAGTCGA
The DNA here is from genome assembly GCF_040704195.1 of Amycolatopsis sp. NPDC047767. NCBI lineage: Bacteria > Bacillati > Actinomycetota > Actinomycetes > Pseudonocardiales > Pseudonocardiaceae > Amycolatopsis > Amycolatopsis sp. NPDC047767. Next base: position 168,462 of record NZ_JBEYSJ010000007.1, on the reverse strand, counting down.
GGTTGACCACGCCCGGCTGCACCACGGCCAGGCGGTTGCCGGGGTCGATCTCCACGATCCCGTCGAGCTTGGTCAGGACCAGGACCACGCAGCCGTCGATGGCGTTGGCCGCGCCGGACAGGCCACTGCCCGCCCCGCGCGGCACCACCGGCACCTTCGCCTCGGCACACGCCTTGACCACGGCCTGCACCCCCGCCGTGTCCGCGGGCAGCACCACCGCCAGCGGTTTCCCGGAATCGGCGAGCGGCATCATGTCGCGCGAGTAGCTCGCGGTCACGTCGGCATCGGTGAGCACGGCCTCCTTGCCGAGCTCGTCGCGTAGTCGCTGCAGGAGGACGTCAGTGCTCATGGCTTCATCGTAAGCACAGATATCTCCGCAGTGCGGAATAGAATTTCCAAATTTCAGCCGGATGGCGACTTGCCCGGCATGACTCCCGTCAGCGCGCGAGCCCGTAGACGCGGTCGACGTTGATCGTGAGCACCAGCCGCTGGTCGGCCACCATCGCGGCGCGGTACTCGTCCCAGTCGGGGTGCTCGCCGCCGATCTTGCGGTACAGCTCGATGAGGGCCTCCACCGTCGCGTCGTCCTTGGCGGCGGCGACCGGCGTCAGCACGGCCTTGCCCTCCGCCACCGCGTACGACCAGCCGTTCTCGCTGCCGACGTGGTAGCTCACGCGCGGGTCGCGGCGCATGTTCTTCGTCTTGGCCCGCGTCTCGGTGATCGACACGAGGATCTTGCGCTCGGCGGCGTCGAAGTAGTGGCTGACGGTGGACAGCTGGGGCCGCCCGTCACGCTTGAGCGTGGCCAGCACGCCGTTGCGCCGGGAGCCGATGAGGTCGTACAGCGGTGTGTCGTCGGTCATACCCCTATCCAACCCGGCACGCTCCGTCTTGTTCCCCGGGACCGCGACCAGGGCCTTCGGACTCGGGAGAAACGGACGAACACCCTCCGGTGAATATCTGCTTGCATGCAACAACTAAAGTGTGATGCGACACAACCGGGGTCCGCGAGCTTGCGCGAAGCACGGATCAGGCACACTCTTGCTTAAGGCAACTAGTTGCAGCCGCCAAACAACGGTTCGTTTCACCGCGAGAAAGATCGACCGAATGGCACCGAACAGCGCCGCCACCCGGCCCAAGGACGGGCTCGACTTGGCCGACCAGCTCGGACACGAGCTGGTCCGTTTCATGCGCCTGATCACCAAGGCGAAGTCCCAGGTCTCCAAGCAGGGTCCGGACGGCATCGAGCGGGCCGCGTACGCGATCCTCTTCTGCCTCATCCACGAGGGACCGCAGCGCACCAGCAAGCTCGCCGAGTTCCTGCACTCCGAAATCTCCACCATCAGCAGGCAGTCGAGCGCGCTCGTGCAGCACGGACTGGTGGAACGTCAGGCCGACCCCGAAGACGGCCGCGCCTGCTTGCTGGCGCCCACCGCCGAAGGCCTGCGGGTCTTCGACGAGAACCGCAAGCAGCGCAACCTCTGGCTCGCCGACGTCCTCGGCGACTGGACCCAGGAGGATCGCGAGACCCTCAACGAGCTGTTCGGGCGGCTCAACACCGGTATCGAGAACAACTTTCCAGACATGACCGACTCCGCGCCGGCGGACTCGGTGCACTCCAAGGGGGCCTAGGAACAGCATGAGCACCACCGTCGAGAAACAACCTCAGCAACGGGGGGGAGCACCCGTCGTGGACGCGGCCGGTGTGCCGCGGCTGAGCCACCGCCAGATCGTCACGATCCTGAGCGGGCTCATGTGCGGCATGTTCCTCGCCGCGCTGGACCAGACGATCGTGGGTACGTCGATCGTCAAGATCGCCAACGACCTGCACGGCTTCGACCTGCAGGCGTGGGCCACCACGGCGTACCTGATCACGTCGACGATCGTCACGCCGATCTACGGCAAGCTGTCGGACATCTACGGCCGCAAGCCGTTCTACCTCGCCGCGATCTCGATCTTCGTCGCCGGTTCGCTGGCTTCGACGTTCTCGCAGTCGATGTACGAGCTCGCCGCGTTCCGCGCGGTGCAGGGCCTCGGCGCCGGCGGTCTGATGTCCCTGGCCATGACCATCATCGGTGACGTGGTGCCGCCGCGCGAACGCCCGCGGTACCAGGGTTACATCCTCGCCGTCTTCGGTCTGTCCACTGTGCTCGGTCCGGTGCTCGGCGGCTTCTTCGCCGGCTTCGACACCCTCGGCGGTATCTCCGGCTGGCGCTGGGTCTTCCTGATCAACGTGCCGATCGGCATCGTCGCGCTCTTCGTGGTCGCCAAGGTGCTGAACGTGCCGCACGTGCCGCAGAAGCACAAGATCGACTGGTGGGGCGCGCTTTCGCTCGTCGTGGCCGTGGTGCCGTTCCTGATCGTCGCGGAACAGGGCCAGACCTGGGGCTGGGGCGATTTCAAGGCGATCATCTGCTACGTGATCGGTGGCGTCGGCATCGTCGCGTTCATCCTCGTCGAGAAGCTGATGAAGGACGCCGCGCTGATCCCGTTGCGGCTGTTCAAGAACTCGACGTTCACCGTCGCGATCATCGGTGGTGTCATCGTCGGTGTCGCCATGTTCGGCGCGATCACGATGATCCCGCAGTTCATGCAGGTGGTTCAGGGCTACACGCCGACCGAGTCCGGTCTGCTGATGCTGCCCCTGATGGGCGGCCTGATGCTGAGCTCGATCGGCTCCGGCCGGATCATGTCGAAGACCGGGCGCTACAAGGTGTTCCCGATCGTCGGCACCCTGCTCATCGCCGGCGGCGCGTTCTTCTTCGCGCAGGTGCAGTACAACTCGCCGCTGTGGCACCCGCTGGTCGCCGCGGCCATCATCGGCCTCGGCCTCGGCCAGTGCATGCAGACGCTGGTCATCGCGGTGCAGAACGCCGGTCCGCGCAGCGACATGGGCGCCTCCACGGCGTCGGCCACGTTCTTCCGCCAGATCGGTGGTACGGCCGGTGTCGCGGTGTTCCTGACGATTCTGTTCAACGTGCTGCCGGGCAACATCACCAAGGCGTTCGGCGGCAACCCGCCGGCCGGTGCCGGTGCGCAGCTGGCCGACCTGCAGACCAACACCAGCGTCATCCAGACGCTGCCGGACGCGCTGAAGACCCCGATCCTGATCGGCTTCACCGACTCGATCACCACGGTCTTCTACGTCGCCGGCGCGGTCGCGCTGCTGGCCACGATCGTCCTGTGCTTCCTGAAGGAAATCCCGCTCGCGGGCATGAACCCGGCCGCCGCGGCGGTCGAGGGCGGCGAGGCGCTGCTCGAGGAGGACGAGACGCCGACGGACATCGTCGACCAGGCGGCCAAGCCGGGCTCGCTCTTCGAAGAACAGCCGCGGGAACCCGTTCTCGTCGGCGCAGGCGGAAGGCACTCGATGAACGGCAACGGTCACGGCGACCCGCAGGCGATTTCGGGCTCACTGCCCATGCCGATCACCAACTCGGCCGCGGGTGCGGGCATCGACGTGCCGCTGGGCGCGGGCGGTCCCCCGGTGACCGGGCACGTGCGCCGGCAGGACGGCAGCCACGTCGGTGCCGCCGCGCTGACGCTGATCGACCAGCAGGGCCGTCAGGTGGCGCGGGCGACCGGCAACGGCGACGGCAGCTACTCCGTGCCGACGCAGGGTCCGGGCACCTACGTGCTGATCGTGGCCGCGCCCGGCCACCAGCCGCAGGCCTCCAGTGTGGTGGTCGGCGGCGGGCCGGCGAAGCTCGACGTGACGCTCACCGGCTCGGGCGAGCTGACGGGTGTCGTGCGGTCCGTGGGGATCGGTTCCCCGCTGGCCAACGCCACCGTGACGCTCACCGACTCGCGCGGCGAGGTCAACGGCGCGTTCATCACGGCCGACGACGGCGTCTACACCTTCAGCGGCGTCGGTGCCGGGCAGTACACGCTGGTCGCGAGCGGCCCGCACTACCGCCCGGTGGCGGTCACCCTGACCGTGCCCGACAGCGGCGTGCTGCGCCACGACGTCGAGCTGGCCGGTGCCGTGCTGATGCAGGGCATCGCGCGCACCGAGGGCGACCGGATCGTGCCGGACGCGCGGATCACCGTGCTCGACGCGAACGGCAACGTCGCGGCGGTCGCGCGCACGGACGGTGAAGGCCGGTACGTGGTGAGCGACCTGCCGGTCGGCGCCTACACGGTGGTGGCGAGCGGTTACCCGCCGGCCACCAGCCAGGTGACGCTCACCGACGGCGAGGCCGAGCACAACGTGCGCCTGAGCTACGACCAGGCGCTCGACGAGCTGGTCGACCGCTCATGAGCGGGGGCCTGCGCGCACAGCTCCGCGCCAACGGCGGCTGGCCGGTCGAGAACGCCGTGCTCACGGTGACCGACCTCAACGGCCGTCAGATCGCGCGCCAGGTCACGGACGCGAAGGGGGCGGTGGCGACCGACCCGCTGCCCCCGGGCGTCTACACCGCCGTGATCACGGCGCCGGGGTACACGCCGATGGCCCGCACCGTGCAGGTCGGTTCCGACGGCGCCGGGCTGCTCGGCGACATCGCCCTGGCCCCCGTGGCCGAGGCCGTGGAGCTGCCGCCGGCCGGCCCGTGGACGATCGACCCGGTGCACTCCTCGGTGGTCGCGACCGCCCGCCACATGGGCATCGCGAGCATCAAGGTGCGCTTCCCCGACGTCGGCGGGCGCATCGACATCACGCGGCCGGTGGAGCGTTCGACGGTGCGCGCCGAGATCAAGGCGGGCAGCATCGAGACCGGCATCAAGATGCGCGACGACCACCTGCGTTCGGCCGAGTTCCTCGACGTGGAGGCCTTCCCGCTGATCACGTTCGAGAGCACGGGCATTTCGCAGCGCGGCACGGACACCTGGGCGCTGCTGGGCGAGCTGACCCTGCACGGCGAGCGCCGCCAGGTCGAGCTCGACCTGCGCTACCAGGGCCACGGCCCGGACCCGTGGGGCGGCGTGCGCGCCGCGTTCCACGCCGAGACCCAGCTGCACCGCAACGACTTCGCGATCAACTACAGCGCGATGGTCCGCGCGGGCGTCGCCGCGATCGGCACCACGGTCAAGGTGGAGCTGGACATCGAAGCGGTGCAAGGCGAGTCCTTGCCGCAGTTCTAGAGGTTTTTCGAGAATCGGGCCGCCCGGGGAACTGTCCCGGGCGGCCCGTTCGTTTGGTCCATTGGTGAACGCGCAGTTCATTCCAGGAATACCGAAAGTGACCGGAAGGCTGGATTCGATGGTTCCTTCTTTCCGGCGATCGCAGCCACGTAGGCTCTTCGCGTGAACCCCGCAAGCATCGAGGCCGCCGGCGTCGGCGTGAGCTGGCTGGACACCGCCGGTCCGCTGCTCGTCTGGGTGATCGTGCTTTCGTTCGTCTTCGTGGAATGCGCGCTCATCGTCGGCCTCTTCCTGCCGGGCGACTCCCTGCTGTTCGGCGCCGGCGTGGTCCTCGCCCAGCACGGCTCCGACGCCAACGCGTGGCTCCTGTCGGGCGCCGCCCTCGTGGTGGCCGTCGGCGGCAACCAGGTGGGCTACTACATCGGCCGAAGTACGGGCACCCGCTTCATCGCCCGCCGCGGCGGCAAAGTGCTCAACCGCCACAACCTCGACCGCGCCCAACGCTTCCTGGACCGCAAGGGTTTCTTCGCCATCGTCGCGGCGCGGTGGATCCCGTGGATCCGCACCCTCGCGCCACTCATCGCCGGCGCCGCCCGCATGGACCCCCGGCGGTTTCTCGCGGCCACCAGCCTGGGCGGCCTTTTGTGGGTCCCCACGCTCGTCCTGCTGGGCTACTACGGCGCCGGCCTACTCGACGCCCTCCCCTGGCTGAAGACGGCCGCCCTGTGGGTCTCGGTGGCGTTCTTCGTCCTGGGCACGGGGTACGGGGTGCTTCGGTACCGCCAGGAAATGCGCCGCCCGGTGGACGAACCGGACGACGCCCACGCATGACGCTCCGGGCTTCGCTTCACGTCTGATCCGCTGGCCCACGCTTCTTCCGCTGTTCCCTGCGGCCACGCCGACAGACCTGCTGAGCACGCGGCAGCTTCGGCCACACCGATCGCCCCCTGTGCACCGTGTCGCGTCCACAGCCCCCAGGCCCTTCGGATCGCGACCGACTCGACTGAGGGCGCACCGCCGATCCGTCCCTCGCACGACTTGCCACCGCCCCGCGGCACGGCGATTCACCACTGAACTTCCGGCGGGCCTTCCGCTCTGAACCTGACGTTCCAGCGGTCCTCAACGCGGCACGCGCCCGGCCTTTCGACGACCCTGACCTCGCGGCGATACAGCCACGGTCCACCTTTTCCCGCGCCGCTTCGGCGTGGCCTCAGCACGCCCCTCCCACACGGACCTCTTTGGCTGAGTTGCTGTGCCAACACTCACCAGCAACCGCCGGACGGCCCCCGCCCTCCCTGGGGGGACGTCCCATGCCCAGTCTACCGGCGGGGTACGACAAAACCGGTGGCCAAGGCCGCAAACCGCCGACTTGTCCACAACTGGACCCAGGGTGTGGATAACTCCGATCGCCCGGCCGGTATCGAGAAACCGCGAGCGCGGTGAGGCACAGCCATCACCGGAGTTGTTCGGCGCCACAACGGAAACCGACCCGCAACTGCCCGGGCTTGCGGGCTTGCGGGCTTCCGGGCTTCCGGGCTTCCGGGCTTCCGGGCTTCCGGGCTTCCGGGCTTCCGGGCTTCCGGGCTTCCGGGCTTCCGGGCTTCCGACGACCACATCACCAACGGCGAGCCCAGCCACCACCACAGCTCAAGCCCGAGCGCCGCCAAAACCACGCCACCACAACGAAGCTCGGACAACCAACCTCAGCCACGACCAAACCCGCCTCGCCAAAACCCAAGGCCAGCCCAGCAAAACGAGGCCAGCCCCGCAAAACGAGGCTCTACAGCTCCGGATCCGACCAGATCTCCAGCTGAATCCCATCCGGGTCCCGGAACACGATCACCGACGAGCCCTCGAACGTGCGCGACGTCGTGGGCGGCAGGTACGACACCCCGTACTCCGAGAGCCGGTCCTCCCACTCGCAGAGTTCCGCCTTCGACGACACCGAGAACGCGACGTGGTCGAGCCCCGTCCGGCGTTCGTCGAAGCAGCGGCGGTCGGTGTCGGGGTGCTGGACCAGGACGACGGAGAACCCGTCGCCCGCGGACTTCAGCACGACCTTGTGGATCCCGGTTTCCGGGTCTTCGCGGCGGTGGCACTCCTCGAGGTCGAGCACCCGCGCGTACCACGGGACGCTTCGTTCCACATCGGTCACGGTGAGCGCCAGATGGTGCACAGACGTGAGCTTGGGCATGACTTTTGCGGCCGTCCTTTCCGACCCCCGGCTGCGCACTCCGTGCGTTTGCGACGCGGGGCGCTTGTCACCCACCCCGTGAACCGGCGCCGCCGCGGCCCCGGTCGTCCGACTGCCCCGGAGGCTCCACCAGAGTGACACAGCCGCCCCGATAGGGCGGGCGGATTCACCGACTTCCGCCACGAATCGTGATCTCCTCGTCGCCCGGCGTCCCACAAGCCGGGATGACGTGAACACGAGTAGCGCCCCAGCGGAACGCTGAAATGCGCGAAGACCACATGGTGGGACGCACTTTCAGCGGCCGCCGCCGACCTCCAGCACGGCGCCGACCGTGAACGACGACGCGGGTGACAGGAGCCACAGCACGGCCTCGGCGATCTCCTCCGGCTCGCCCGGCCGACCCAGCGGGATCCCGGGCGCCAATCGCTCGAGGCGGTCCGGCAAGCCGGCCGCGGAGTGCAGGCCCGTGGCCACCAGGCCGGGCGCGACGGCGTTCACCCGGATCCCCTCGCCCGCCACTTCCTGCGCCAAGCCGTACGTGAGCGTGTCGACCGCAGCCTTCGTCGCCGCGTAGTGCACCCACTCGCCGGCCGAGCCCGTGCGCGCGGCCGTGGACGAGACGTTGACGATGGCGCCACCGGGACCGCCGTACCGAGTCGAGAGCCGCCGCACGGCCTCGCGGCAGCACAGGAACACCCCGCCGACGTTGACCTCCAGCACGCGCCGCACAGTGGCCGCGCTCTGCTCGTCGAGGCGCCCCGGCGTGTTGCCCGTGATGGCCGCGTTGTTCACGACGCCGACCAGCGACCCCATCTCCCCGGCGGTGCCGAAGAGCTTGCGGACCTGCCGTTCGTCGGCGACGTCGGCGCGTACCGCGAGCGCCTTGCGCCCGTGCGCGCGCACCTGCGAAACGACCTCCGCGGCCGGCTCCGAGTCGCCGGAGTAGTTGACCACCACGTCGTAGCCCCGCGAAGCGGCGAGCGTGCAGATCGCCGCGCCGATGCCCCGGCTGCCGCCCGTGACAACGAGAACTCCGCTCACAGGGCGAAGTTCACGAGCGGCAGGTTCTCCAGCACGAGGTCGGCACGGTCACGCGTGCTCGCGATGAGGTCGGCGTTGCGCTGGTCCGAGCCGAGCGCCCGCTGGCGGGCCTCGACCAGTGACCGGCCGTAACGACGGTGGCGCGAAACCAGCCGTTCGATCCGCTCCGGCTCGTCGGGCGCCAGGAACCACGCCTCGGTGAGGTACTGGCGCACGCCGCTCCACGGGTCGTCGGGCAGCAGCAAGTAGTTGCCCTCCGTGATCACGAGCTGCACCTCGGGCGCCACCGCGACCGCACCGGCGATGGGTTCCTCGATCTCGCGGCGGAACTCCGGCGCGTACACGGTTTCCTTGCCCTTCGCGAGCCGGCGGATGAGGTGGACGTAGCCCGCGGCGTCGAACGTGTCGGGCGCGCCCTTGCGCTCGGCGCGGCCGAGCCGGCGCAGCTCCACCTGCGCGAGGTGGAAGCCGTCCATGCCGACGACGGCCGCACGGGAGCCGAGCGCGTTGGCGATCGCCCAGGCCAGCGTGGTCTTGCCGGACGCGGGCGCGCCGATGATGCCGAGCACGCTGCGCTGCCGCGGCTTGGCGAGCCCTTCGGCCCGTGCCAGGAGGTCTTCGAACGCCGTCATCGCACTCCTTCTCCCAACTTCGAGATCGCCGCCGTCCACGACCGCGGCCCCACGTGGCGGACGCGCTCGGCCGCCACCGCGTTCGCGTGCCGGATCCACCCGTCCACCGAGCTTCCACGGGCCGCGACCGCGTGCGCGAGCGCGCCGTGCCACACGTCGCCGGCCCCCAGTGTGTCCCGCGCCTCGACATCGTTGACAGGCACCTGGCCTGAGTCTTCCGCAGTGCTCCAGCGCACCGGATCCGGCCCCGCGGTCCTGATCACGACGGGTACTCCGCGTTCACGCAGCCCCGGCCCGGGCGCGGCGAAGTGCGCGGAGCACGCGGCGACGTCGACCAGCGGCAACAGGTCGTCGAGCACCGGTTTCCAGCTGCCGGCGTCGAGCACGACGGGCACGCCGAGTGACCGCCCGGCCCGCGCGACGGCGAGCGCGAGCTCGGGGTGATGCCCATCGACGAGCACGGCGTCCGCTTGACGCACGAACTCGCTGAGATCCGGAACCTCCACCGGCGCACCGGAAGCCGCGTTGCGCGAAACGACCGTTCGCTCCCCGTCGGAGGCGCGCACGACCACGGCGCTCAGCGGCGGCGAATCGGTACGCGCGGGGTCGAGGTCCACGACGTCGACCCCGCACGCGATGAGGTCGGCGTGCGCGAGCGCTGCCAGCGGGTGGGCCCCGACGACGGTCACGAGCGTCGCGGCGGCCCCGAGCGCGGCCACGGTCACCGCGGCGTTGGTCGCCGGCCCGCCGGCCGCGACGTCCACCCGCAGCGACTGCACCTTCTCGCCCGGCGCCGGGAACTGCGAGACCCGTTGCACGACGTCGACGGTGCACAACCCCGCCAGCAGCACGCGCACGTCAGGTGAGCCCGGCGTGCGTGGTGGCCGCGACCTCCACGACCTCACCGCCTTTGTCGAGCTGCAGCGCGCCCGTCAGCAGGCCGACGACCTGGTTCATCGTGTGCGTCTTCGGCGACACCACGGCCACGCGCTTGCCCAGCCGGTGCACGTGGATCCGGTCGGCGATGTCGAACACGTGTGGCATGTTGTGGCTGATCAGCACCACCGGCAGCCCGCGGTCGCGGATGCGCCCGATCAGCTCCAGCACCTTCGCCGACTCCGCGACGCCGAGCGCGGCCGTCGGCTCGTCCATGATCACGGCCTTCGTGCCGAACGCCGCCGCGCGCGCCACCGCGACGCCCTGGCGCTGGCCGCCCGAAAGCGTCTCGACGAGCTGGTTGATGGACTTGATGTTGATGCCCAGCTCGTCGAGGATCCGTTGCGCCTCCTTGCGCATCTCGCCCGTGTCGAGCTTGCGCGCGATGCCGCCGAACGGCCCGCGCAGCCGCTTTTCCCGGCCCAGGAACATGTTCGACGCGATGTCCAGCGCCGGCGCCACGGCCAGGTCCTGGTACACCGTCTCGATCCCGTGGTGGCGAGCGTCCAAAGGGGACTTGAAGTGCACGACCCGGCCGTCGACGCGGATCTCGCCCTCGTCGGGGATCAGCGCACCCGACAACGCCTTGATGAGGCTGGACTTCCCGGCGCCGTTGTCGCCGACGACGGCGAGCACCTCGCCGGGGTAGAGGTCGAAGTCGGCGCCGTTGATGGCGGTCACGCGGCCGTAGCGCTTCACGAGGCCGCGTGCGGAAAGCGTGGTCTGCTGCCCGTTGTCGGAAGTCATGACTGCTGCTGCCTCCGTGCGATCCGGTCGACGACCACGGCGGCGATGAGCAGCGCGCCGGTCGCGAGGTCCTGGTAGTTGCCGTCCACGCCCATCTGAGTGAGGCCCGAGCGCAGCACCGCCACGACCAGCGCGCCGAACAACGTGCCCAGCACCGAACCGCGGCCGCCGAAGAGGCTGGTGCCGCCCAGGACCACGGCGGTGATCGAGTCGAGGTTGCCGAGCTGGAACTGGTTCGGGTCGGCGTTCGGCGTGCGGCCGAGCGCCTGCCACGCGGCGATGCCGAAGCAGAAGCCCGCGACCAGGTACACGGAGATCACCGTGCGGTTGACCTTGATGCCGGACAGGCGCGCGGACTCCGGCGCGTTGCCCACCGCGTAGACGTGCTTGCCCCACGCGGTTTTCGTGAGCGAGTACCAGACGATGAGGAACATGATCAGCGCGAGCGTCATGCCGTAGGTGATCGGGATGCCGCCGAAGAGGTAACGCTTGGTGCCAAGCCATTGCAGGAGCCCGTCGGTGACCGGCACGGCCTGGCCGCCGGCGATCAGCTTCGCGACGGCGGTGAGGCCGGTGAAGGTGCCGAGCGTGATGATGAAGGCGGGAAGCTTGATCCGCGTGGCGAGTGTGCCGATGAACAGGCCGACGAGCACCGTCAGCGCGATTCCCGCCAGCAGTGCGACGAAGCCGTTGGTGCCGGCCGCGGCGAGCTTGGCCATGATCAGCGTCGCCACGACCATCGACGCCGCGTTGGACAGGTCGATGCCGGCGATGAGGATGATCAGCGTCTGGCCGAGCGCGAGCGTGCCGACGACCAGCGACTGCTGGACCACTGTGGACAGGTTGTCGAGGTCGAAGAACGTGTCCGTGGCCAGGGAGAAGACCACGATGGCCACGATCAGCGCGAGCGCGGGGCCGACCGCGGGCGCGCGCAGGAGGAACTCGCCGAGCGACTCGCGCTCCCGGGTGCCGTTCACCGTCGCGGTGGTCATTTCGCGCCTCCCCAGCAGTTCTGCAGGCCCCACGTGGTGTTCTGGCTGGGGACGCCCGGCATGGGCTTGTCGGTGATCACGGTGGAGCCGGTGTTCACGAAACCCGTGGGCTTCTTGCCGGTCTTGGCGTATTCGACGGCCGCGAGCACGCCCTGTTCGGCCATCTTCTTCGGGAACTGCATGACCGTGGCCGCGTAGAGGCCGTCCTTGACGTTCTGCACGCCTTCGCAGCCGCCGTCGATCGAGCCCATCACGATGCGGTCGGTGAGTCCGCGGGCCTTGAGCGCGGCGTACGCGCCGCGGCCCATGGGTTCGTTCATGGAGTACACGGCGTTGATGTCCGTGGTGCGCTGCAACAGGTTCTCCATGCCCTGCTGCGCGAGGCTCTGGTCGCCGTTGGCCGCGGTGTGGCCCTTGATCTGGGGCGAGGAGTCCGTGAGGCCGATTCCCTTGAGGAAACCGCCGTGACGTTCGGTGTCGACGGAGGAGCCGGCGGTCCCGTCGACCATCAGCAGCTTCGGGTCGACGCCGGCCAGCGCGGCTTTGACGTACGCGCCCTGCTGCTGGCCGGCCGCGAAGTTGTCGGTGGCGAACGTGGCGTCGACGGCGTCGGCCGGCTCGGTGGCGGTGTCGAGCGCGATCACGAGCACGCCGGCGTCGCGCGCGTCCTTGATCGCCTTGAGCACGCCGGTGGACGAGCTCGGGGTGATCAGGATCGTGTTCACGCCCTGCTGCATCAGGTTCTCGATGGCCCGGACCTGGCCGTCGTTGTCGCCGTCGAACTGGCCGGCGAGCGCGCTGAAGTCGGCGCCGTTGGCCTTCGCGGCCGCACTGGCCGCGTTGCGCAGCTCGACGAAGTACGGGTTCGTGTCGGTCTTGGTGACCAGGCCGACCTTGGCCTTGCCGCTGCCGGCCGGGGTCGTGTTGCCGCCCCAGTGGCGCTCGACCGTGCAGCCGGTGGTGACCATCGCGCCGACTGCGACGATCAGCACCAGTGCGGAGAGACTGCGCTGTCTCATGGATGCCCTCCTGCGAGGTTGCCGATGGTCGGCAAGGTAGACAGACTCAGCACACGTCGCAAGCGTTTGCGCAAACGCTTGCGAGTGAACCTCGTGAAGGACTGACATGCCACCAACCCGCTCCTCCCGGCCCACCCAGCGCGACATCGCGGAGCTCGCCGGGGTGTCGATCACGACGGTTTCGCACGTCGTCAACGGCACGCGCGCCGTCGCGGAGGACACGAAGGCCGCCGTGCTGCGGGCCATCGAGACCACCGGCTACACCGGTGACGCGATCGCTCGTTCGCTGGTCACGGGCGGTACGCGCTCGATCGGGATGGCGATCTCGCTGGTCGCCAACCCGTACTTCGCGGCGCTGATGCAGGCGATCGAGCGGGAGGCCTCCGCCAACGGCTACACGGTGCTGCTCGCCGACACGCACGACGCCACGGCGACCGAACGTGACGTGGTGCGGGCCCTGCGGTCCCGTCGCGTCGACGGCCTGCTGGTGACTCCCTCCCCGGGCGACGGTTCGGTGATCGGTGAACTCGTGTCGCTGGACGTGCCGACGGTGCTCATCGACCGGCTCTCGACCCGCACCGACGTCGACCAGGTCGGGGCGGAGAACATCCAGGCCACCTCGGCTTTGACGGCGCACCTCGCGTCGCTCGGGCACCGGCGGATCGGCATGATCTCCGGCGCGCCCGGCCTCACGACCAGCGACGAACGCGTGCTCGGCTACCGGTTGGGCCTGGGCCGTTCGGGGCTCGCGTGGTCGCCCGACCTCGTGGCCTGCGGGAACTCGCACCGCGACGGCGGCGCGCTGGCGTTGAGCACGTTGCTGGCGCTGCCGGAACCGCCGACGGCGCTGGTGGTGGCCAACGACAGCATGATGGTCGGCGTCCTGCACGAGGCCCGCCGGCGCGGCTTGCGCATCGGCCGTGACCTGCCGGTGGTCGTGTACGACGACGTGGAGTGGGCCGACCTGGTGGATCCACCGCTGACCACGATGGCGCAGCCGATCGAGGAGATCGGCCGCCGCGCCGTGCAGTTGCTGCTGGCCCGCCTCGCCGACCCGACGCGCGCGGCCGAGACCGTGCGGCTGCCGCCCACGCTGCGCCACCGGCAGTCGTGCGGGTGCCCCGGAGCGGCCTGACCGTTCACTCACACTGGTGATTCTTGGAGTGGATCGCCTTTCGCGCATCTCGGCTGGGCCTCCCGAGCGGTTACCGTTGGGTAAGCACGACGACGAGGGCCACGCACATGACCGCTCTGGCGCCGGAGATCCCGGTTTGGGGTACGCCGGTCACGCACCGGTTCGGTGTTGCCCTGGGCATGCACGCGAACCCGTACACCGGCGATTTGCTGCGCGCGATCCGCGGCGCCGCCGCGCGCGCCGGCTGCGACCTCATGCTCGCCGACACCCACGATTCCGTCGCCGAAGAGGCGGCCGTGGTGCGCGCGCTGCGGGCGGACCGCGTCGACGGGGTGCTCCTGGTCCCGGCCCCCGGCGACGACGCGGTCATCAACGGCTTGGTGCGCACGGGCGTCCCCACGGTGCTGGTCGACCGCATCGCCGGCCGCAACGACGTCGACCAGGTGGGCTCGGAGAACATCCAGGCGGTGTCTTCGCTGGTGGAGCACCTGGCTTCGCGGCGGCACCGGCGCATCGCCATGATCACCGGCGCCGCCGACTCGGCCGTCAGCGAAGAACGCACGCTGGGCTACCGCCTCGGCCTCGACCGCACCGGCCTGCGCTACAACCCCGAACTCGTCGCCTGCGGCATGTCCTCCCCGGGCGGCGCGGCCCGCGCCGCCGCCAAACTCCTGGACGGCTGGCCCTCGCCTTCCGCAGTGGTCGTCGCCGGCGAGTCGATGCTCATGGGCGTCCAATGGGAAGCCCACCGCCGCGGCATCCACATCGGCGCCGAACTCGCCGTCGTCGGCTTCGGCGACATGGCCTGGGCGCGCACCGTGTCTCCCGCCATCACCACCATGGCCCAGCCGATCTCGGAAATCGGCCGCCGGGCCGTGCAGCTGCTCATGGCGCGGGTGCAGGAGCCAGACCGCCGCCCGGAAGCGGTGCGGCTTGCGCCACGGTTCTTGCACCGCGCTTCATGCGGCTGCTAGAGCTTCACGGCTTTCGCTCTCCCCGCCCGGTTTCGCTCTCACCACCGCCGGCACGCGGCCCCGCCCTCCCAGGGGGCAGGCCCTGGACCCATTCTATCGGCCCCCACCGACAAAAATTCGTGATCGAGGCGCGAGGGCCGAAGTTATCCACAACTCGGGGTGCCTGTGGACAAGCGTCGGCCTAGGCGAGCGTCGCGGCGGCTTCGAGGAGTAGCCACGCTCCGGTTTGGACGGAGAGGTCGCGTTCGGGAGCGTCAGCGGGGGGTGGGCTCAGGGGCGCGGGGGTGGCCCATTCGGCGCTGAACAGGGGGCCGGTGGGTGTCTGGGTGGCGCCGGACCAGCAGGCGTCCGCGGTGGTGAGGACGAGGGTGCGGGCGGTGGCGGCTTCGGGGGTGGGCAGGC
The DNA here is from genome assembly GCF_040704195.1 of Amycolatopsis sp. NPDC047767. Taxonomy (NCBI): domain Bacteria; kingdom Bacillati; phylum Actinomycetota; class Actinomycetes; order Pseudonocardiales; family Pseudonocardiaceae; genus Amycolatopsis; species Amycolatopsis sp. NPDC047767. The sequence continues at coordinate 153,308 of NZ_JBEYSJ010000007.1, read as the reverse complement.
GCGGCACGGCGAGGGCGAGGTAGCGGGCGGCGATGGCGGCGAAGAGGCCGCCATCGCCGCCGTTTTGGCCGCGGAGGATGGCCGAGGGGGCGAGGTGGGTGGCGATGGCGCGGACGGTGCGAGAGGCGGCGTCCACATTGGACTGTTCGAGGCATGCGCCGAGGTAGACGCCTTGGCAGTAGGTGAAAATGTGCTTGATGAGCTCGCCGGTGTCGACGCGGAGGCCGTCCCAGACGAGGCCGGTGGCGGGGTCGACGAGGGTGTCGGTGAGCCACTTCGTCATGTCGCGCGCGCGGGTGGCGTCGCCTTCGCGGGCGTGGAAGATGGCGGCGGGGCCGTTGGCGGGGGCGTTCTTGAACGTGTCGCCGCGGCGCCACCAGATGCCGCCGCCGGCGTCATCGGTCCAGCCTTCGTGGAGCTGGGCGTCAATGTCCGCGATGGCGCGGTCCACATCGGACAGGTCGAGCGCGCGGACGCGTTGCAGGGCAAGGCCGAGCCAGGCGATGTCGTCGTAGTAGTCGTTGATCCACTTTCCGAAGTTGCGGAAGTGCACGGACTTCGCGAACCGCACGATCACCTTCGCCCGCTCGGGCTGCGGGTCGCGCAGCTGGGCGTCGACGAGGCAGTCGAGCAAATGCGCCTGCCACCAGTAGTTCCAGTGCCAGTGCAACCGCTGCCCGACGGTCGGCGGCCAGCCGCTGCGCCCCAGCACCGTCCCGGGCACACCCCAGACGCGCCGCAGGTGCCGCCCCCGCACGGCGCGCTCCGCCGCAGCCGCCCGCCCAACCCGGTCGACGCTCATACCCGCGATTCTGCCCGTTCGCGCAGGATGCCGCCCCCTGATCCCGGCCTGACCCGATTGAAACCGGTTCCTGACAACCCGCCCCTACGTTCGGTGAGGCCCAAGATCCACTCGACAGTCGGGGAGAACACCATGAACGCCAAGAAGCTCACCGTTTCCGGTCTCATCGGCGTGGCCGCCGCCTGCGGCGCTCTCGCGCTTTTCGGCCCGGCCGCCAACGCCGCGCCCACCAGCGCTCCGGCTCCGGTTGCCGCCCAGCGCACCGCTGCTCCTGCACCCGCGCAGCGCGGCACCGCCGCACCCACTCCCGCTCCCGCGCAGCGCGACATGGCTGCCCCGGCCCAGCGCCAAGCGGCCCCGGCCGGCCGCGCCGATGTCGCCGCACCCGCCGAACGCGGCACCACCGCGCCTGCTCCCGCCCAGCGCGGCACGGCTGCCCCGGCCCAGCGCCGAGCGGCCACGGCTCCGGCAGGTCGGACCGGTGTCGCCGCCCCGGTCCAGCGCGGCACCACCGCATCTGCTCCCGCCCAGCGCGGCACGGCTGCCCCGACCCGGCGTCAAGCGGCCCCGGCCGGCCGCACCGGCGCCTCCGCACCCGCCGAACGCAGCACCACCGCACCCGCTCCCGCCCGGCGCGGCACGGCTGCCCCGGCCCGGGCCGGTCGCATCGGCGCTTCTGCACCTGCTCCTGCCCAGCGCGGCACCGCTGCTCCCGCTCGGGGCGTCGCCCCGGCCAGCGCGCCGGCGCCGACCGGTCGCACCGGTGTTGCCGCCGCAGCTCACGAGCAGCGCGGCAGTGCCGCGGCTCCCGCACGACGGATCAGCGCGCCCGCGCAGCGCGGCACCACTGCCGCCGTCGGCCGCACCCGCGCCGCCGCCCCGGCTCCTGCCCAGCGCCGCACCGGCGTCACCGCTCCGGCGCCCGCCCACCGCTGAAAGCCCTAACCCAGGCGCCCAGCTGGAGCCACCCAGCGACCCCAGCCCAACCCCGCAACAAACTCAAAGAAGCGGCCCACAACACCGAAATCCGGCGACCGACCTACACAACCCGAGGCGCACCCAGACCCGGCCCTGCACCTCGATCCCCGCCTTCCACGCGGTCTGGACCACTTGTCAAGGTACTCTTTCCCGCCTTGACAAGTGGTCCAGACCGTAGTGACACTAAAAAATCGGGGTGCCCGCGCACACCGCGGAACAAGGCAATGATCCGCGCCAGCGGGTCGAGCCGGTCCTCGGCAAAATCACCAAGACCGAGACAAATCCGCATGCTCCCGAACCCAAGCATGCATCACAATCCCCGCCGCAACCCCGGCGTTGATCGACCGCGTGCTCCCGAACTGCGCGATCGACAACACCATCGACGCAGCAGCCTGAGCCTCTTCCGACAGCCCCGGCCCCTCCTGGCCGAAGAGCAGCACGCACTTCCGCGGCAGCGAAGCCACCTCCACCGGCACCGAACCCGGCGTGTTGTCCACCGCAACTACCGCAAGCCCGGCAGAAGCGGCAAAAGACACCAGCCCCGCGACATCCTCGTGGTGTCGCAGATGCTGGTACCGATCCGTCACCATCGCCCCGCGGCGGTTCCAGCGCCGGCGCCCCACGATGTGTACCTCGGCGGCAGCGAAGGCGTTGGCCGTCCGGACGACCGTGCCGATGTTGTGGTCGTGCTGGAAGTTCTCGATGGCCACGTGGAACGGATGGCGCCGAGCATCCACATCGGACACGATGGCCGAGCGGCGCCAGTACCGGTACGCGTCCACCACGTTCCGACGGTCCCCGTGCTCCAGCAACTCAGGGTCGTACCGCGGGTCCGTGGGCCACGAGCCCACCCAAGGACCCACACCAACCGGTTCACGACCCACCCACTCGGTGGGGCCGGCCTCGGGATCTTCCGTCACAAGGGACGATTCTCGCTCAGCCCAGGCGGACGCGGTGAGCCGGAGTGTCGTCGTGGCGGTGACGCCAGCGGTGGTAGGCGCCGACGTAGGAGAAGATGACCAGCGCCAACGCGATCACCGCGACGGCCGGCAGCAGCGAACGCGGCACCACGGTGTCGTACAGGTAGTACGCGTTGAACCCGCCCGGCAAGTCACCAAGTCCTTGCTGGTGCCGGAAGAAGTTCTCCGCCGCGGTCAGCGGGCACGGGACCGGGGTGACGTTCACCAGCACGCCCCACGCCGCGAAAAACACGTGCACGAGAGCGACGCGCGGCCAGCGCCACGCGAGGAAACCGCCGAGCCCGATGAACAAGAGGGCGAGGATGTGCACCGCCACCGTCACGTCGGCGAGGAAATGCGCCACCGAAGCGTTCACCACCGCCCCCTTTCCCCACGGCTTCTACCAGCGACGTTACTCCGGTAACCGTGCCCCGGCGGGCGAAAATTTCTCACTCGCTGTGATGTTCAACCCAGGGGAGCAACGCGTTCACCCGAGGGGTAACGGAGTGGTCACTCCGGGTACGAACTCCGTGCCGGAAAGATCCCTCACCGCACCCGATCACTCGTGGTGGGCTCTTCGTCCGCACTCGGGATGTACACGTCGCCGACGTTGATGTTCACCTCGACGACCTCCAGCCCCGTCATGCGTTCGATCGCGCCGATCACGCTGCGCCGAACCTGGCGCGAAAGGTCCGCGATGGGCACGCCGTACTCGACGACGATCTCCAGGTCCACCGCCGCCTGCTTCTCGCCGACCTCCACGGCCACGCCCTGGCCCGCACTCGCCGACGCGCCCGGGATGCGGTCGCGCAGCGCCCCCAGCGCCCGCGCCGCGCCGCCGCCCAGCGCGTGGACGCCCGGCACCTCGCGCGTGGCGAGACCGGCGATCTTCTGCACGACCACGTCGGCGATCGTCGTGGTGCCCTGGTCGGTCACGAGGCCAGGAGCCACCACGAGGTCAACGGTCTTCTCGGCGACAGTCATCGAAAATCTCCCTCAGTAGGTTGGGAAGCGCGGCGGGACAAGGCTTTCCTGCCCCGTCACCTCTTCGACACAACGGCCCGGTGATCGTCACGACCCGATCGTGTGACGCTCAGGAGAACGCACCGGCGTCGACGTCGGTGACGATCAGCCGCAACGTCGCGCCCGCCCACTCCGTGTCCGCCAGCACGGGCCGCACCACGGCCTCCGCCCGCGCCAGCAACGGCGGCAGCGGCAGCCGCGTGGCGATCAGCCGGACATGCACCGCCTCCGGCGTCAGATCCACCGCAGAACCCCAACTCCGCTCGACGGACGGCCGCAATCCCTCCACATCGGCCAGTGCCGCGACCACGCGTTCGGCGACCCTCACCGGCGCTCCAGCTCGATATCCACAATGGACACCACCACCGCGCCGACCGCCAGCCCCGTCTGCTCGGCCACCACGCGCATCACCGACCGCTGCACCGCTCGCCCCACGGCGGCGGCCTGGTCGAACGCCGACGTCACCACGTCGACCTCCACCGACAGCCCGCCCTCGACGTTGCGCACGCGCACGCCGTCGATCGGGGCCGGATCCAGCCCCTGCCACCGCCCGCGCGCCGCCCGCGTCCACGCCGTGACGAGACCGCGCAAGCCCGGCTCCAGCCGCACCACGCCGGGGGTGTCGAGCGCGGCCCGGGCCGCGACGCTCGCGACCACAGGGTCCGCGATCACGTACTCGGCCTCGCCCGTCATTCCCCGTCCTCGTACACGTCTTCGACCAGCAGGTCGAGCTTCGCGAGCGTCAGCCCGACGCGCGCCGCGGCCGCGGCCGTGACGCGTTCGCGCACCCGGGCCAACGTCTCGGCACCGGCGACGTTGCCCAGCCGCACCGCGAGGGTGAGCTCGACTTCGACGATCCCGCCCCCGTCGGAAGCCACCCCGACCGCGCGGACGCGACAGCGCCGCGCGCGGACGTCACCCGCGGAGTCGGCCGCATACCGCAGCACGACGGCCACGGCCGCCTCGCTCACCTCCACGCGACCTGGTTCCGGCGTCGGCAGGTCGAGCATCTGTCCGCGCCGCGCCTCCGCGCGCACGGCCGACATGATGCGTCCCACCAGGCCCGGCGGCACCGGATCCGGCTCGGCGACGAGCTCGGCCGTTGCCTCACGCAACGCCAGGAGGCTCGCGCGCGCGGTGCCGCAGTGCGGGCAGGTCGCCTCGTGCTCGTCGACCGCGTCGAGCCGGTCCCAGAGCGCGTCCAGGTCCCGGCCGCAGGGCAGTTCATACCCTTGGTTCACCGCCACGGCTTCATCACCTCCGCCAGCTGCGCCCGAGCCCGGGCGATGCGGCCCCGGACCGCCGCCGGGTTCACCCCGACGACCTCGGCGATCTCGTCGTAGGAGCGGCCGTGGACCTCACGCAGGAGCCAGCACACGCGTTGCGGCGGCGTGAGCTGCTGCAACGCCGCGTTGAGCGCTTCGAGCTGCCCGTTGACCTGCGCCGCGTGCTCCGGCTGTCCGTCGGTGCGCGGCGACTCGGCCAGCTCCAGGTCGACGTCGGCCTGCGGACGGCGCGCGCGGATCACGTTGAGGCAGCGGTTGGCGGTACTGCGGTAGAGCCAGCCGACGAACGCGCTGTCGTCCTGCAGCTGCGCGAGCTTGCGCCAGGCGCCGAGGAACACCTCCTGCACCACGTCCTCGGCGTCGCCACGGTGGTTGAGCATCTTCACCGCGAGCCGGAACATGGGTGCTTGGTAACGCAGCACGAGCTGTTCGTACGCCCGCACGTCGCCGTCTCGGGCGCGGCCGACCAGCGTCGCGTCGTCGAGCTCCGTCGTGGTCACGGCACCCCCTTCCACCAGGGGGACACCTGCGAGGGGGCGTTCGTCACGCACGCATTCTCGGTGATCTTCGAGAATCGCGCTCAGCTCAGGCCGAGGTCGTCCTTGTCGAGCAGGTAGCGGTACTCGAGACCTTCCTTCTCGATGGCCTCACGCGCGCCCGTGTCGCGGTCGACCACCGTGGCGACGCCGGCGACGATCGCCCCGGCCTCGCGCAGCGCCTCGACGGCCGTGAGCACACTGCCGCCCGTGGTCGAGGTGTCCTCGACGGCCAGCACGCGCTGCCCCCGCACCTCGACGCCCTCGATGCGGCGCTGCATGCCGTGCTCCTTCACCGCCTTGCGGACGACGAAGGCGTCGAGCACCATCCCGTCGCTCGCGGCGGAGTGCAGCATCGCCAGCGCGACCGGGTCGGCGCCGAGGGTGAGGCCGCCGGCGGCGACGTAGTCCCAGTCGGCCGTGAGCTGCCGCAGCAGCTTCCCGATGAGCGGCGCCGCCGCGTGGTGCAGGGTCGCCCGGCGGAGATCGACGTAGTAGTCGGCTTCCTTGCCCGACGATAGGGTCACCTTGCCGTGCACCACGGCCAGTTCGGTGACCAGCCTGGCCAGTTCGAGCTTCGCACTTTGATCCAACCCGGGGTACGCCACGGCCGAGAGTCTTACACACGCCACCGACAGGCCCGCTCGTCACTCGCCGAGCGCGACGGCCGTCACGGGCCGCGTCCGCGTGGCCACCCAGGCGGGCACCAGCGACGCCACCAGCGCGAGCACGGCGGCGGTCGCGACCACGGTGAGGTAGACCCCGATCGGCCCGGTCGGCAGCGGCGAACCCGTGGCCACCAGGCAGAACGGCACGATCGCGCCCGCGGAGACGACCGTGCCGAGCACCACGCCGATCGTCGCGATCAGGCCGCCTTCGACGCCGGCCATGCGCAGCACCTGCGTCCGCGTGAAGCCGCCGAGACGCTGGAGGCCGAACTCGCGGCGACGGCGCGCGGTGGCCATCACGAGCGTGTTCAAGACCGAGATCACGGTGTAGCCGATGATCATCCCGATCATCAGGTAGTTGACCCACGCGCCCACCGCGTCACCGGTTGCGTGCGCGGCGAGCAGCGACTCGCGGTCACCGACGGACACGGGTTGGCCGACGGTGGCCGTGGTGAGGTTCGCCGTGAGCCGCGCCTGGTCGACGCCGGGCGCGGCGCGCACCAGCACCTGCGGCGCAAGACCCGCGGTGGTGTGGGCGGCGAGCAGGCCGGCGGGGAACAGCAGCGTCTCGAACCCGGCGCGCTGGTCGACGAGCGCGACGACGCGAACGGCCACCTCGTACCCGTCCCCGAGCCGGAGCGTGACGACGTCGCCGACTCCGCGGTGCAGCCCTGTGGCCACGCTCGCGGGCAACGCGACGGCGTCGCCGGTGAGCGCGTCGAGGCTGCCCGCGGTGACCTTCGCCGACGTCGTCTGCGCGGCGCTGCCGGCGGTGAGGCCGAGGGCCGGGTGGCCGTCGTCGTCCTGGCTGTCGTCGTAGGGCGCGGTGACGAAGACCGTGCTGGTCACGTACTCCGACGCGGCGACGACGCCCGGTGCGTCCTGCACGCGCCGGAGCAGCTCGGGGCTGACGCCGGCCGGGGCGGCCACCACGGCGTCGGCACGCAGGTCTTCGGTGAAAGCCTGCTGCGACACCGCTTGGGTGGTCGTCTGCAGGTAGATGTTGGCAGTCGCGATGCCCACGGCCAGCATGATCGGCGTGACCGCGCCCGACACCTTCGTCGCCGCGGCCCGCGTGTTGGCCAGCGCCAGCCAGCCGGTGACGCCGCCAAACAGGCGGACTGGAGCGCGAAGCAGCAGCGCCATGAGCTTCGTGACGCCAGGGCTGATCGCCGCGACGCCGATCGCCCACAGCATCACCGCGGGTCCCGCCGTGCTCGCCGCGATGGGACCGGTCATCACCGCGAGCGTCACGATTCCGAGCGCCGTGCCGCCGCCGAAGCAGAGCACGGCGACGATCAGCCGCAACGGCGTGAGCCACCGGCGTTCGACCGCGGCTTCGGCCAGCGCTTCCATCGGCCGGATCCGGCTCACGCGCCGGGCCGCGACCACGGCCGCGAGCACCACGGCGAGCAACGTCGCGCCGGCGGCGACGACCATCGGCAGCCAGCCCTGGTGGAACTGCACGACGTCGGGCACGACGCCGGCGTTCGTCAGACGGCCGAACAGCCGGCGGCCGAGCAACGGGCCGAGCGCGGCGGCCGCGGCGATGGCGAGCACGCCGATCGCGACAGCCTCGCCGAGCACCATCCGGCGCAGCTGCCGTGGAGTGGTGCCGATGGCGCGCAGCAGAGCCAATTCCCGGCGGCGCTGCTGCGTCGCGAGGCCCAAGGTGCTGGCCACGACGAACAACGCGACGAGCACGGACAGGCCACCGGACACAGCCGAGAGGACCACGAGGTTGGTGCCGCTGGCGTCGGCCTGCGGGAACTCGGCGTGGCCGCGGTCGTCGCCGGTCAACGCGACGATTCCGTCGCCAAGATTCAGGCGCGCGGCGACGGTGGCGGGGTCTTCGCTCGTGAACACACCGAAGTCGTCGATCTGGTTTCCGGCCAGCCGCGCGGCTTCGGTGGTGGTGAAGAAGATCGTGGGCGCGGTCGTCGACGCGGTGGCGATGCCGGCGACGCGGTAGGTGCCGGTGGTGCCGCGGGCGGCGAGCTGGATGGTGTCGCCGGGCTTCGCGGTCACGTCGGCGACCACGACCTCACCGTCGCCGGGAGCGTGGCCCGAAGTGAGCGTGTACGGCGTGAGGACGGCTGAATCCCAGGCGTGGCCGGTCGCCGGACCTTGCGGCAGCGCCACGGGAACGGTGACGTCACTGACCACAGTGGACACTCCGGATGTCGCGCGGATCTTGGCGGCCAGCGCCGGATCCAGCCGCACGGTCTCCGGCAGCGCGACCCCTTCGGTCTTGAGCTTGCCCTCGCCCGGATCCCGTTTGGGGAGCCGGATCTCCTGCTGCCCCGCCACGACGATCGGCGCGGCCGCCAGCCGCTGCGGCGGCGCGTCGGCGCGGATGCCCGTCTCCATCAGGCCACCGCACGCCGACACGATCACCGCGCCGAGGAACGCGGCCACGAACGTCGCGAGGAAACCGCCTTTGCGCAACCGGAGCGTGCGCAGCGCGAGCCGGAACATCAGGCACCACCGACCGCGACGGCGCCGGCCCACGCGCCGAGGTGCGTCATCCGCGCGGCCACGGCTTCGGGAGTCGGGTGCGCGAGCTCGCCGGCAACGCGGCCGTCGGCGAGGAAAACCACGCGGTCGGCGTGCGCGGCGGCAACCGGGTCGTGGGTCACCATCACGACGGTGAGCCCGCCGCGCACCGAATCCCTCAGCAGGGCAAGGACTTCGGCCGCGGTGCGCGTGTCGAGGGCGCCCGTGGGCTCGTCGGCGAAGAGCACGGCCGGGCGCGCCACGAGCGCCCGCGCGATGGCCACGCGCTGCTGCTGCCCGCCGGACAGCTCACCCGGGTGGTGCCGGCGCCGGTCGGCGAGGCCGACATGCGTGAGCATCCGCGTCACCAGCTTGCGGTCGACGCGGCGGCCGGCCAGGCGGAGCGGGAGCACCACGTTCTGCTCGACCGTCAGCGCGGGCAGGAGGTTGAACGCCTGGAACACGAAGCCGATCCGGTCGCGGCGCAGCTTCGTCAGCTGCGTCTCCGACAGCTTCGCGAGGTCCTGCCCGTCGAGGTGCACCGAGCCGGCCGTCGGGCGGTCTAGGCCCGCGGCGCAGTGCAGGAACGTGCTCTTGCCCGAGCCCGAAGGCCCCATCACGGCGGTGAACCCGCCGCGCGGGAACACCAGGTCGACGCCCGCCAGCGCGGTGACCCGCCCGTAGTCCTTCCGCACGGCCTGCAGCCGCACCGCCTCATCCGTCATGGGAAAACGCTAGGCAGCGACGGCGGTTCGCACCCTGGTGCCAGCTCGCCGGACCGGGGTGGGGGCAGCCCTACCTCACGTGCGGCTCCGGTTGCCGAACCCGGCCGACAGGCGGCGCAGCACCCCGCGCGGCAGCAGCCCGGTGACGGCGACCAGCGCTTTGTACTGCAGGCTCGGCACGGAGATGACCTTGCCGCGGCGCAGATCCGCGAGCGCTTCGTTCACGACCTGCTCGACGCCGAGCCAGAACGCCTGCGGGCCTTCCTTCTCCAGGCCGGCGCGCTCGTGGAACTCCGTGGTGGTGAAGCCGGGGCAGAGCGCCATCACGCGGACGCCGGGCGGCAGCGACGTTGCGATGCCTTCGGTGAACGACGTGACCCAGTTCTTGCTGGCCGTGTACGTGGAGCCGCGGCCGGAGAAGAAGCCGGCGACGCTGGAGACGTTGATGATGTCGCCGTGGCCGCGCTCGACCATCCCGGGCAGGGCGGCGCGGGTGAGACGCAGGACGGCGGTGACGTTCACGTCGAGCTGGCGCTGCAACGCGTCGGGCGAGATCTTCCAGAAGTCGCCGGAGAGGCCGAAGCCGGCGTTGTTGATCAGCAGGTCGACTGGTTCCGCGGTGAGCCGTTCCTCGACCTTCGCGCGTCCGTCCACTTCGGACAGATCGGCGGGGAGCACCTCGGTGTTCACTTGATGGCGTTCTGCCAATTGCTTGGCGAACGCTTCGAGGCGCGCTCGGTCGCGGGCGACGAGCACGAGGTCGTGTTTCTCGGCGGCGAGCGTGCGCGCGAACTGCGCTCCGATGCCCGCGGTGGCTCCGGTGATCACGGCGGTGGCGGTCATGGGGCGAACCTACCTGCAGTCGCGTTTGTCCCAGTGGCGAAGTATGGTCCGGCCCATGGGCAAGCACACCCAGCGAAAGCCCGGTTACCTCCCGAAGGTGGCCTCCGGTGCGGCACCCCTCGCACTGCTGCTCGCCGGCCCTGCGTCCGCGCTGGCCGATCCCACTCTTCCCCTCGACGGCCTGCCGCTGGACCTGCAGCAGCACGGCACGCTCGACCACTCCGTGCACTCCTCGGCCGCATCGGTGGGGGTCGCCCGCGACACCTCCGTGGCGACCCACGGGCTGCCGGTGTCGGCGGCTTCTTCCCTGACGCAGGCGGTGTCCGACACCACCGGGTACGGCCTTTCGGATTCACTCACAGCGGTGAAAACGACCAACGGTTTTTCGCAGTCACAGCGCCACGAAGTGCGGACGGGCTCGCCGGTGCGGCTGATGGCGGGCAACTCGTCGCGGGTCACGTCCACTTCGCCCGCTTCTTCCACGGCAGAGGGCGTCTGGCTGCCCTACGGCGTCGACGTCCCCACGGACTCCTCCGGCGCCGGCAGCTTCGCCGGCGACCTCGGCGGCGGCGTGGGGGTGCACCGCACGTCCGGCTACGCCGTGGACTTCGGCGGGCTGGGCTCGGTGGTGGCCAACTCGGAGCACCACGCCACGGGCCAGTTCGTCGGCTCCCTGGACGTCTCGGACGTCGGCCAGCGCCACATCGCGACGGCCGAGGCCGGGCCGGTTTCGGGCTTCCTGCTGACCACGCAGTCCTTGTCGGGCAACGACTTCCGCGGCGAACTGAAGGCAGCGGACGCCACTTCGGCGCGGGTTTCGACGGGGACTTCGGTTTCGTCGCGGGTCGGCCACACGCAGTCGGCGGGGGCGACGGCGTTCGGGGCTCCGGTGGTGCCGGATGTGGTGTTTTCGACGCCGCCGTTGGGGTGAGCTGCTTCCGGAGATGAAAACGGCCGCCTCTTTCGGGACGGCCGTTTCTCGTGCAATGAAGCCTCGCCGTCGGGCGGCCGCCTTGCGGGCGGCCGTACTCGCGCACGGGTCAGGCTTCGTCGCGTTCAGGGTCTGGCTTCGCCGGCGAGGCCATGAACGGGGCGGATGCGATGCACCGTTGACGTGCGGCGGAACCGACATGAAGGTGTTGACCCGGACATAAAACGGCCGCCTCTTTCGGGGCGGCCGTTTCGCGTTCGGGGTCAGTCGTCGTCGACGTCCGGGTCGGGTTTGGCCGGTGGGGCGGCCGGGACGGAGCCGTAGGTGCTCGGGCCGCTCGACGGGGTGCGGGGCTCGGGCGGGGTCGGGGCGTCGGCCGGGTGAGTTTCGACGGGGGTCGTCGCGCGGGTGTCGACCGGGGTGGTGGCGCGGGTGTCCGCCGGGGACGGGGCGCGGGTGGCCGAGCGGGGTTCCGAAGCGGCGGCGGGTGCGGGGGTGCCGGCGGCGGGGGTCCAGGTGCGGCCGGTGTCGTAGTCCTCGTCGAAGGGGTCGACGATGTCGGCGATCTCGCCGAGGTCGCGCAGCAGGCGCTCGAGGCGCGAAGGCCCGGCGTTGGGCACGACGCTCGCCAGCACCCACTCGTTCTCGAGCCAGGCGACGCCGACGTCGCCGCCGAGCTGGTCGGCCGCGTCCACCAGCTCCTGGGTGATGACGGCGCGGGCGCCTTCGGAGTCGTCGGCGAAGGCGTAGCGCTGGCCGATCGGGCCGAGCATCTCGGGCATGTTCTCGCGCTGGAACGGCACGCTCGACAGCCACATCTCCACCGGCACGCGGTGCGTCTTGTTGCAGCGCACAGCCACGACCGTCGCCGGGATCTGGCCTTCGGACTCGATGTCGAAGATGAACACCGGGCGGCGGCCGTCGGAGGTGAAGGTGGAGCCCGCGACCACGTTCACCGCCGCGTCGGCGCCGAAGTAGCCGATCGCACCGCCCGACCACTGCCGGGGCAGCCGCTCGTCCTCCTCCACGAACTGCCAGCCGCGCAACTGGGCCCAGCGCATGCGCTCGCGATTGCGCGAGCCTTCCTTGGCCCGGTCGGCCGCGAGCAGGCCGAGCCCCGCCACCAGCGCGACGGCGGCGATGACGAACCAGATCCACGCCGAGATACCCACGACGGTGAGAGTATCGCTGCTCGGGCTCTACATCCGAACGCCCGCACCGTGTCGGCGCGCCCCTTTCGAGGCAGCCGTCGAAACGAGGTCGACAAATCGCCTTGTCTGCCTGTTTTTCAGCAGCACGGCGCCCCACCGCCGACCCGTCTCGTGGCACCAGCGGGCCACCCGGGCGAAGCCCCGAACACAGCAGAACGGCCCTCCCACCGAAGTGGAAGGGCCGTTCAAACCCGGCAACCGTCAGACCCGCTCGACCGTCAGCGTGTCTCCGGCCTCCAGTTGCGGGATGTCCACCCGCACGGTGTCGCCGTCGCGGATGTCACCCGACAGCAGCTTCTTCGCGAGCTGGTCGCCGATCGCCGACTGCACCAGCCGGCGCAGCGGCCGGGCGCCGTAGATCGGGTCGAAGCCGTTCAGAGCCAGCCACTCGCGGGCCCCGTCGGTGACCTCCAGGTGCAGCCGCCGCTGGGCCAGCCGGGCCGCGAGCCGCGCGACCTGGATGTCCACAATGGACGTCAGCTGCTCGGTGCCGAGGGCGTGGAACACCACGATGTCGTCCAGCCGGTTCAGGAACTCCGGCTTGAACTGCCGCTGCACGGTCTCCAGCACCGCGTCGCGACGCTGGTTCTCGTCCAGCGACGGGTCGGCGATGGCCTGGGAGCCGAGGTTCGACGTCAGGATGAGGATGGTGTTGCGGAAGTCCACCGTCCGGCCCTGGCCGTCGGTCAGCCGGCCGTCGTCGAGGACCTGCAGGAGCACGTCGAACACGTCCGGGTGCGCCTTTTCGACCTCGTCGAGCAGAACCACCGTGTACGGGCGGCGCCGCACGGCCTCGGTGAGCTGGCCGCCCTGGTCGTAGCCGACGTAGCCCGGAGGGGCACCCACGAGCCGCGCCACCGAGTGCTTCTCGGAGTACTCGCTCATGTCGATGCGCTGCATCGCGCGCTCGTCGTCGAACAGGAACTCCGCCAGGCCCTTCGCCAGCTCCGTCTTGCCGACACCCGTCGGGCCGAGGAACAGGAACGAACCCGTCGGACGGTCGGGGTCGGCAACACCGGCGCGGGCGCGCCGGACCGCGTCCGACACCACCTGCACGGCCTGCTCCTGCCCGATCACGCGGCGGCCGAGCTCCTCCTCCATGCGGAGCAGCTTGCCCGTCTCGCCCTCGAGCAGCCGGCCGGCGGGAATGCCGGTCCACGCGCTGACCACGTCGGCGACGTCGTCCGCGCCGACCTCTTCCTTCAGCATCACGTTCTGCTGGCTGACCTCCGACGCGGCCGTGGCCGCCTCGAACTCCTTCTCCAGCGCCGGGATCCGGCCGTAGCGCAGCTCGGCGGCCTTGCCCAGGTCACCGTCGCGCTCGGCGCGCTCCGACTCGCCGCGCAGCTGCTCCAGCTGCTCCTTGAGCTCGCGGACGCGCTCGATCGAACCCTTCTCGTTCTGCCAGCGAGCGGTCAACGCGGTCAGCGTCTCCCGCTTCTCGGCCAGCTCGGCCCGCAGCGCGGACAACCTCTCCAACGAAGCGGCATCGTCCTCCTTGGACAGTGCCATCTCCTCGATCTCCATGCGCCGCACCGCGCGCTCCACCTCGTCGATCTCGACGGGGCGCGAGTCGATCTCCATGCGCAGCTTGGAGGCGGCCTCGTCGACGAGGTCGATCGCCTTGTCCGGCAGGAACCGAGCGGTGATGTAGCGATCGGACAGCGTCGCGGCGGCCACCAGTGCGGCGTCCGTGATCCGGACACCGTGGTGCACCTCGTAGCGCTCCTTGAGCCCACGCAGGATCGCGATCGTGTCCTCCGGCGACGGCTCGCCCACCAGCACCTGCTGGAAGCGCCGCTCCAGAGCCGCGTCCTTCTCGATGTGCTGGCGGTACTCGTCGAGCGTGGTCGCGCCGACCATCCGCAGCTCACCGCGCGCGAGCATCGGCTTGATCATGTTGCCCGCGTCCATCGCGCCCTCGCCCGTGGCACCGGCGCCGACGATCGTGTGCAGCTCGTCGATGAAGGTGATGACCTCGCCGGCCGAGTCCGTGATCTCCTTGAGCACGGCCTTCAGCCGCTCCTCGAACTCACCGCGGTACTTCGCGCCGGCCACCATGGACCCCAGGTCCAGGGCCACCACGCGCTTGCCGCGCAGCGATTCGGGCACGTCACCGGCGACGATGCGCTGGGCCAGGCCCTCGACGATCGCTGTCTTGCCGACGCCCGGCTCACCGATCAGCACCGGGTTGTTCTTGGTGCGCCGCGAAAGCACCTGCACGACGCGGCGGATCTCCGTGTCGCGCCCGATGACCGGGTCGAGCTCACCGGCGCGGGCGCGCTCGGTCAGGTCGACGCCGTACTTCTCCAGCGCCTTGAACGTGCTCTCCGGGTCCGCGCTCGTGATGCGCGCCGAACCCCGCACCTTCGCGAACGCCTCCTGCAACGCCTCGGGCGTCGCGCCGTGGCGCTTCAGCAGCTCCGCGACCTGGCCACCCTCGGTGGCGAGGCCGACGAGCAGGTGCTCGGTCGACACGTACTCGTCACCGAGCTCGGTGGCGAGCTTCTGCGCGTGCGTCAGCGACTTCACGGCGTTCGTGTCGAACTGCGGAGTCGACACGGTGGCGCCCGTCGCGGACGGCAACGCGTGGATGATCGGGTCGAGCTCCTTGTGCACCACCTCCGGGTCGGCCCCGACCGCGGTCAGCAGTGGTGCGGCCAGTCCCTCACCCTGCGCCAGCAGGGCGCCCAGCAGGTGGGCGGCCGAAACGTGCGGGTTGCCGGCCATCGTGGCCGCCTGTGCCGCCGACGAGATCGCCTGCTGGGTCTTCGTGGTCGGGTTGAAAGCGTCCATCCCTCACCTCATGCGCTCTGTGAAAAGTCCAGGTGACAGCCCTGACCAAGGACCATCGACTTGTACAACGTCAGAAAACTTGAGTCTGTTCCGCTCAACTCTGAACTGGCGTCACCGCGTCCGCCGGAAGTCTCGGTCCCAGCCTGCCCAGGCCCGCCACGGCGAGGCAAGCGCAGCCGCCGACCAGCACCCAGGGTAACCACGCCGACACGGAGAACAACGCCACCACCGCCGGCGCCAGCACCTGCGCGACGGTGAACGCGTACTGGAACGCGGCCAGGTACCTGCCCTTCGCTTCCGGCGGGGCGGCGGCCTCGGCGAGCGCGCCCGAGCGCGGCCCGAAAACCAGGTCGCCCGCGGCGTAGACGAGCGTCGCGGCCAGCAGGTATACCACCTGCCAGCTGCGCGGCACGACCAGCACGCCCAGGCTGACCACGCACCAAGCCGCGAAGAGCGCCGAGCCGCCCCGCATCGCCGCGACCCGGTTGAGCCGGCGCGTGAGCCGCAACGCGAGCGTGCCGCCGACGCTGGTGACCACCGTGAGCAGGAACAGGATCGCGCCCGGCAGCCAGCGCGGGCCGTGGAGCAGGTCGAGCACGAACACCGGCGTGCCGATGAGGAAGAAGTCCAGCGACAGCCCGAACATTCCGCTGAACAGGATCAACGCCAGGTACGGCCGGTCGCGCAGCACCCCGCTGCGTGCCTTCGGGTACGCCGTGCTTCTCCGCTGCGGCCGCACAACCCCCGCGATGAGCACGGCCGCCACCATGAACGTTGCGACATCCAGCGCCAGCGCCACGCTGTACCCGTCGTCGCCGATCCACAGCAGGATCCCCGACGACGTCAGCCCGCCGAGCCCGAAACCGCCCGCCCGCACCATGCCGACCTCCGCGAACGGCCGGTCCTTCGGCACGTCGCCGGCGACGTCGGCGATCAGCGCGTACAGCGAGCTGTAGAACAGCTGCTGTCCGGCCGCCAGCAGGACCGCCGCCACCACGACCGCGGCGACGCCGTCCGCCATCAGGTACGCCGCCGCGCCCGCCGCCTGCAGCAGCTGCGCGCCGACGATCACCGCGCGCGGCCCCGTGCGGTCCACGAGCCGGCCCGCGAGCGGCGGCACGACCAGTCCCGCCAGCGTCCCGAGCGTCACGGCCGTGCCCGCCAACGCGAGCGGGACGCCGACCACGCGCGTCACGTAGACCAGCGCCAGCGGCAGGAACAGGCCGGAGCCGAAGTTGTCGATCCCCAGCGCGCACAACAACGCGACCCGGCTCCGCGTCACGACCTGGACGCTACCGCCGGGACAGGACCCGAGGTCAGGGCCGGAAGGAGACTTCACGAGCCGCCGAATGCCACTGGCGGTAGAGCGGGCCGGCCCGGCCACGTCCGTCCGGTTGACCGGGAGGGGTCCCGGGCCGGCGGACCTACGTTGCCGGGCATGGGAACTCTTCGCAAGACGATCGCCGGAACGTTCGTCGCGGCCGCTGCTCTTGCCGTCGTGGCGCCCGCGGCCTCCGCCAATCCAGCCGACCCAGCCGGCTTCCGGTGGAACACCTTCACCGGCACGGCCACCGCGACCTACGGGCCGGCCGCCGTCCAGAGCGCGACGCTCGACGCGCGCAACCAGGCGGCCTTGAACCAGTACAACGGCTACAACGACTGCTCGGTGTCCGGCCAGAACGTGCAGCAGACGCAGCCGGACCCGTCCCCGATCTTCACCGCGACCGTGACGCTGAGCTGCTCGCAGACCACGTGAGCGGCCCCGGAACTGCCTGAGCCCCGGCGTAGGGGGCCGGGGCTCAGGCGTTTCCGCTGGTCGAGGTTCAGCCGAGATTGAGCGTGCCGCTGTGGCGCACGAAGTCCGGCTCGGCCTCCAGCACCACGTCGTGGTGGGCCGGGGTGCCGAGGTTCACCGTGAGCGGCTCGGCGTGCGGCGCGTGGCCGTATGCGGTGACCGTGAGCGTGTGCGCGCCCGCGGGCACGCCGTCGAGGTCGTATGCACCGGCGCTGCCGCTCAGGCCCGAGGCGACGACCTTGCCGGCGCTGTCGGTGAGCGTCAGGGCCGCGCCGGCGACCGCGGCGTGGCGCCCGGCCGTGCGGACGCGGCCGGTCACGCCGCCCGTGCCGCCGAGCAGCAGGTCGTGCCACGCCGGTGTGCCGGTGAGGCGCACCGTGGACACGGCCGGCGGGAGCGAGCCCGCCGTCGCGAGCAGCACGTGCTCGCCGGTGGAGCCCGCCACCAGGGCGAACTCGCCGTTGCGGGCGCTGCGGCCGACGTCGACCTGGCGGCCCGAAGCGTCCGTGAGCGTGAGCACGACACCCGGGACGGGGCGGCCGTCGGCGTCGAGGACGCGGCCGCGCAGAGCCGTCGCGACCTCGGCCGCAGGCGCGGGCGCCACGGCCGGAGTGGTGTCGGCGTCGAGAGTCCGGCGCAAGGGGACCTCCTTCATGAAAACCACCGCCAGCAACGTCACCACAGCGATGAAGCCGGCGAACAGGAACACCGTGCCGGTCGCGTCGCCGAACGCCGCGCGGACGATCGGCTGCAGCGCGGCGGGCAGGCCGTCGATGTCGAACGTGCCGCCACCGCCGTGCACCGCGTCGCCGGCCGGGAGGCCGAGGCGGGTCAGCGACGACGTGATGTTCGTGGCCACCTTCGCGGACAGCACCGCGCCGAGCGCCGAAACGCCGGCGGCGCCGCCGAGCGAGCGGAAGAACGTGACCACCGAGGACGAGGAACCCATGTCCTTCATGGCCACGGTGTTCTGCACGACCAGCACCAGGTTCTGCAGGAGGAACCCGAGCCCGATGCCGACCAGGCCGAGGTAGACGCCCATCAGCGTCAGGTTCGTCGCGTGATCCACCGTGCTGAGCAGGAAGAGCCCGGCCGGCAGCAAGATCCCGCCGGTGATCATGAACGGCTTCGTACGGCCCGTGCGCGAGATGACCTGTCCGGCGCTCGTCGACGCGACAGCCAGGCCGAGCACGAGCGGCAGCGTCATCAGGCCCGCGTGCGTGGGCGAGAAGCCGCGCGAGATCTGGTAGTACTGCCCGAGGAAGACCGAGCCACCGAACAGCGCGGTGCCCACCGCCAGCGAGCCGAGCACCGAAAGCGTGAAGGTCCGGTTGCGGAACAGGCGCAGCGGCACCACCGGCTCAGCGGCGCGCGATTCCACGAGCACCGCCAGCGCCAGCGCCACCACAGCGCCACCGACGTACGCCACGCTCGTCCACGAGGCCCACGCGAAGGTGGCGCCGGCGAGCGAAACCCAGATCAGCACCAGGGCCACGCCACCGACGAGCAGGGTGGCGCCCAGCCAGTCGATGCGCACCTTGCGCTTGAGCACCGGCAGGTGCAGCGTGCGGCCGAGGACCACGAACGCGATCACGGCGATGGGCACGCAGACCCAGAAGCACCAGCGCCAGCCCAGCGGCGAGTCCACGATCAGGCCGCCGATCAGCGGCCCGGCGGCCGTGGCGACAGCGAAGACCGCGCCCGTGTAGCCCGAGTAGCGGCCGCGTTCGCGCGGGGCGATCATCGCGGCGATCACGACCTGGATCAGCGCCTGCAGGCCACCGAGGCCCACCCCCTGCAGCGCGCGGAACGCGATCAGCTCCGGCATCGACTGCGAGATGCCGCCCAGCGCCGAGCCGATCGTGAAGATGACGATGGCGAGCTGGTACAGCAGCTTCTTGCTGAACAGGTCGGAGAGCTTGCCCCAGATCGGCGTGGTCGCGGTCGACGTCAGCAACGTCGCGGTGACCACCCACGTGTACTGGCTCTGCGAACCGTGCAGGTCGGCGAGGATCGTCGGCAGCGCGTTGGACACGATCGTCGACGACAGGATCGCCACCAGCAGGGCGAGCAACAGGCCCGAGAAGGCCTTCATGATCTGCCGGTGGCTCATCTGCTCGCCGGCGACTTCGGTACTCACTTGCGTTGGGTCACTTCCCGACTTCCGCTTGGTCCACGGCGCACTCGGGGGGCCCGAGCACGGTGCGGAGACCGCTGTTGAGTTCTGCGAGCCGGGTCGTCAGGTCGGCGATCCGCTCTTCGTCCCAACCACCGAGGGCCTTCTCGAAGAACGCGATGTAGCGTTCCCGCCACTTCTCGACCTCGGCCAGCCCCTTCTCGGAGATGCTGATCAGCGACGCGCGCCCGTCCTCCGGGGCGGGGCGACGGTCCACCAGGCCGGCAGCCTGCAGCTGCGAGATCTGGCGGCTGACCACCGAGAGGTCCACGAGCTTGCGCTTGGCCAGCTCGGAGGGCCGGGCTTCACCGTGCTTCGCGAGGTCCGACAGCAGCATCCCGGCGGCGGGGTGGAGGCCGGGTTCGGCCTCCCAGGCCTGCATGATCCACAGGTGCTGCAGCTGCGAAGCGTTCCTGAGCTCACGCATCAGTTCGACCCTGACGTCGTCGGCAGAGCTCATGGGCTTTCCTTCCGGGCCGGACACTGTTCGAGCGCCCACTTGGTTGTGCCATACAAGTTTATGTCCTGATGGTTGCGTAGGGCAACTATCTATCCGGTGACCTGCCCCACGCTCGCCGACCTGACCGGTAACCCGACCGGAGCAACGTTGCTGGCAAAGGGCCGCAGGGCGGCTACTCTGCGGACGAGCCGCAGTCAGGGGACGCGACGACAGCGTCCTGAAGACTATTGAGGGGAACGAGGTGGGACAGTGGTGAATTCCCTCGGCGCCGACCGCAGAGGCCGGCCCGAGCCGGAGTGCTGCCACGGCCCGGCCACTCGCCCGTGATCGCTCCGCCCGCGTCCCCGAACCGCCCCCGACCTGCGAACGACACTCGATGACAGCCGATTCGATCAGCCCGATCCCCCGCTCGGCGGCGCCCCGCGAGACGCCTGCCGCCGTGGCCGCGATGGTGCGGCTGATCCGTGACACCTGGGCGATGTCCGAGCCCTTCATCCCGGAGATCTCGCAGTTCTTCTACGGGATGCTGTTCACGCTCGCCCCGGTCACGCGCGACTTCTTCCCCATCAACATGGAGGTGCAGCGCGGGCGGCTCGTGCGCGCGCTGGTGCACATCGTGCAGATGGTGGACCGGCCCGACGACCTCGTGCCGTTCCTGCGCCAGCTCGGGCGCGACCACCGCAAGTTCGGCGTGATCCCGCGGCACTACGAGGCCGTGGGCACGGCGCTGCTGGCCGCGCTGAAGAACCACCTGGGGCCGCAGTGGACCCCGGAGGTCGAGCGCGCCTGGGCGGAGGCGTTCACGATCGTCGCGCGCGCCATGCAGGAGGCGGCGGCCGCGGACGTGAACCCGGCGTCGTGGCACGCGACGGTGGTGGAGCACCGGCGGCTGACGTGGGACTTGGCCCTGGTGCGGCTCCTGCCCGAGCAGCCCGTGCCGTACCTGCCGGGGCAGTACATGAGCGTGGAGGTGCCGCAGCGGCCGCGGTTGTGGCGCTACCTCTCGCCGGCCAACGCGCCGCGGGAGGACGGGGGCATCGAGTTCCACGTGCGCGCGGTCGACGGCGGCTGGGTCTCGCGCGCGATCGTGAGCCACACGCAGCCCGGCGACGTCTGGCGGCTCGGTCCGCCGCTGGGGCGCATGGCCGTGGACCGTGAACGGTCCCGCGGCGTCGTGATGGTCGCCGGCGGAACCGGTGTCGCGCCGCTGCGCTCGATCCTCGACCACCTGGCGATGTGGGGCGAGAACCCCAAGACGCGGCTGTTCTACGGCGGGCCCGCACGAGAGGACCTCTACGACCTCGAGGAGCTGCGCGCGCTGTCGTCCACGAACCCGTGGCTGACCGTGACCCCGGTCGTCGAACGCGGCGACCACCTGCCCGGTTGCGAGCAGGGGACCTTGGCGGAAGCGGTTACGCGGTATGGGGCCTGGCCCGACCACGACATCCTCGTGTCGGGTTCTCCCTCGATGATCCGCGCGACAGTTTCCCGCATGCTGGTCGCCGGAAGTGTGCTGGGCCAAATCCAGTACGACCCGTTCACCATCGATTGATCCGCGCTGGGCGGTTATCGGCCCACGAAAAGTGTTCCCTGCCAAGGGAAACCGCGGAAGATCATTTTCACAGAGCGCCAGATCAGGTTTACCAGCCGTGTCGATAATTGCTCCGTTCGAGCGGGAACGGCGTTAACTACACCCGTTTTTCTCCAGTGGCGCCTACAGTCGGGATTCCTCGGGGGCGGCACGCGTACGCAAAGCCGCGTGAAGACTGAAACTGCTTGGCATGACTGGAGAAAACCGTTCCCGATGAGTGCTGAATCCGTGAAGATCGACCTTGCTCCCGCCGTGGTCCGCAGACCGCTGCCCGGTTCCGAGACCGCGCGGGTGATCCGCGAGAGTTTCGCCCTGGTCGAGCCGAAAGCCGAGGAGCTGGCGCAGTACTTCTACGGAGCGCTGTTCGTGATCGCGCCGGATGCCCGCGATCTGTTCCCGGTGACGATGGCCACACAACGGAGCAGATTGTTGCGGGCGCTCGTGTACGTGGTGCAGATGGTGGACCGGCCCGACGAACTCACCACGTTCCTCGGCCAACTGGGCCGCGACCACCGGAAGTTCGACGTGGTGACGCGCCACTACGACGCCGTCGGAACCGCGTTGATCAGCGCGATGAAACGATTTCTCGGCAAAGCGTGGACGCCCGAGGTGGAAACGGCGTGGACGTCGGCGTACCAGTTGATCTCCGAGACGATGCGCAAAGCCGCGGGTGAGGAGACGGGGCCGGCGTGGTGGAGCGGGACGGTGCTGGAGCACCGGAAGCTCTCGGCCGACGTCGCGTTGGTGCGGGTGCGCACGGAGCAGCTGCTGCCGTACCGCTCCGGCGGCTACGTGAGCGTCGAGGTGCCGCAGCGGCCGCGGCTCTGGCGGTACCTGTCCATGGCGACGGCGCCGCGCGACGACGGCCTGCTCACCTTCCACGTGCGCGCGGTCACCGGCGGCTGGGTCTCGCGGGCGATCGTGAACCACACCCACGCCGGCGACGTCTGGCGGCTGGGTCCTTCGCTGGGCGCGCTGTCCGTGGTGCCGACCGCCGACCAACGGCCGCTGCTGATGATCGCGGGCGGCACCGGCGTCGCTCCGCTGATGGCGATCCTCGACGACCTGTCCCGCTGGAAGCGCAACCCGCCCGTGCACCTGTTCTTCGGCGGCCGCAAGCCGGGTGACCTGTACGCGCTCGACGAGCTGCGCCGGCTGGCCGTCACGTCGCCGTGGCTCACCGTCACCCCGGTCACGGAGGAAGGCGCGGTCCCCGGCGGCGACCGGGGCACCCTGGCCACCGCGGTGACGCAGCGTGGCGCCTGGAAGGACCACGAGGTGCTGGTGGCGGGCTCGCCGGACATGATCCGCGGCACGATCGCGAAACTGCTGGCCGCGGGAGTGGACCTCGAACGAATCCGGTATGACCCGTTCACTTTGGACTAGTGTGCTGGTCCATGGAGATCACGATCCCCACGCCGGCGGGCGACATCGACGGCTACCTCGCAGTCCCCGCTGGTCCAGGCCCTTTCCCGGCCGTCGTGATCATCCACGACGCCATCGGCCTGTCCAAGGACGCGCGCGAGATCACCGACCGGTTCGCCTCCGCGGGGTACCTGGCGCTCAGCCCCGACCTCTACTCGCGCGGCGGCCTGTTCCGCTGCGTGCGGCAGGTGTTCAAGGACATGTTCGCGCGCAGCGGCCGCGCCTTCGACGACATCGAGGCTTCGCGGGTCCTGCTGTCCGCGCGTGAGGACTGCAGCGGCAAGATCGGCATCGCCGGCTACTGCATGGGCGGCGGCTTCGCGCTCGTGGCGGCTTCGCGCTCGTTCGACGTCTCGGCCCCGTACTACGGCCAGCTGCCCCGCGACTTGTCCGTCCTGGACGAAGCCTGCCCCGTCGTCGCCAGCTTCGGCCGCCGCGACCCCTCCCTGCGCGGCGCCGCGGCGAAGCTCTCGGCCGCCCTGACGGAACGCAACGTGCCCCACGACGTGAAGGAATACCCCGACGCGGGGCACAGCTTCGCGAACAAAATGGGCCCGGCGCCGGTGCAGGCGTTGGCGAAGGTGGTGGGGTTCGGCTACCACGAACCTTCGGACCGCGACGCGTGGCAGCGGGTGATGACGTTCTTCGGGGAGTACCTGAAGAAGCCGTCGGACGGTTCGGAAGGCTGACGCGGTCTGGGTGGTTCGCCGGTTCTCTGCTGCACTGCTGCGCTGCTGCACGAAAGGTCCCCTCACGCAGACACGCGCAGCGCCAACGGTCCAGTCGCGCGCTTCAGCAGGGCCAGCTCGCATGCACACGGCACGAAGGGACCACTCGCGCACGTTTGGCGACGCCACCGGTCCCCTCGCATCCGCAACCCGTAGCGATGGGACCACTCGCGCCGCAGACAGGACGCGGCGGGACCGCCTGCACCGCCGCCAGAGCCCGATCGGACCGCTCGTGCCGAGCCGTGCGGTGCGAAAGGTCCAGTCACGTAGGTGCCGTGGCGCGAAGTGACCGGTCGCGGAACTAACCGGGGCGCAAGGGGACCACTCGGGGACCGCGCGCGAGCGGACCGGTCACTACCGGCACACGCACCCGCGCGCAAGGACCACCGCACCTCAAACGCGAAACAGCCCCTCCACCACCGACCCGGTGGCAAAGGGGCTGTCCCACGAAAACCTCAGCGGCGCTTGGGCTTCCACACCACCAAGGACGTCTGCTGCCGCGTCGGCACCAGGTCCTTGCGGTACGAAGCGTGCACCGCCGCGGCGGCTTGTTCGGCGGCGGCGTAGGCGGACGCCAGCTCCTCGGTCAGCTCGTGGACCCGGGCGCGCAGGGCGTCGACCTGGTTTTCCAGCTCGATGATCCGCTTCACGCCCGCCAGGTTGACGCCGTCCTCCTGCGAGAGGCGCTGGACCTCGCGCAGCAGGGCGATGTCGCGCATCGAGTACCTCCGGCCGCCGCCGGAGGTCCGGCCCGGGGAGACCAGGCCCTGGCGGTCGTAGGAGCGCAGGGTTTGCGCGTGGAGGCCCGAGAGCTGGGCTGCCACGGAGATCACGAACACGGGGGTGTCCTCGTCCGCGCCGTGCGGGAGTCCCGGGATACCGCCGAACATCACCCTCACCTGCCTTCGAGCATCTCGGTCACCTCAGGCCGCGGGTCGTGGCCCTTCATCGCCTCCGCGTAGGCCTCGAGGGCCTCGCGCGCCTTGTCGTCCAGTTTGGCGGGGACCGCCGCCTGCAGGGTCACGAGCAAGTCACCCTGCGAACCGTCCCGCTTCTGAATTCCCTTTCCGCGCACGCGCAACACTCGGCCACTCGCGGTACCCGCGGGCACCTTCAGCGACACCTTGCCCTCGAGCGTCGGCACCGTGATCGTGGTGCCCAGCGCGAGCTCGGTGAAGTCGACCGGCACGGTCAGCGTCAGGTCGAGGTCCTTGCGCCCGAACAGCTTGTGCGGTGCCACGTGCACGCGGACGTACAGGTCACCGGCCTGCGCGCCACCGCGGCCGGGTTCGCCCTGGCCCGCCAGGCGGATCCGCTGGTCGTCGTCGACGCCCGGCGGGATGCGCACGGTCAGCGTGCGGGTGCGGGTGCTGATGCCCTCGCCGCCGCACTCGGGGCACGGGTCGTCGATGATCTGGCCGCGGCCGCGGCAGTCGCGGCACGGCTCGGAGAACGCGAACGCACCCTGGCTGCGGCTGACGAGACCCGAACCGCCACACGTCGGACACTGGCGCGGCGACGTGCCCGGCTTCGCACCGTTGCCACCACACGTCGAACACGTCGCGGGGCTCGACAGGCGCAGCGGCAGGGTCGCGCCCTTGACCGCCTCGGTGAAGTCGATCCGCACGTCGGTCTCGACGTCGGCGCCACGCTGCGGCCGGTTGGCCGACGCGGCCCCGCCGGCCCGGCCCTGACGGCCGAAGATGCCGCCCAGGATGTCGCCGAGCCCACCGAAGCCGCCCTGCTGGGCAGCGCCGGCCTGGCCGAAGATGTCGCCCATGTCGAAGCCGCCCGCGCCACCGGCGCCG
Organism: Amycolatopsis sp. NPDC047767; assembly: GCF_040704195.1. Classification (NCBI taxonomy): domain Bacteria; kingdom Bacillati; phylum Actinomycetota; class Actinomycetes; order Pseudonocardiales; family Pseudonocardiaceae; genus Amycolatopsis; species Amycolatopsis sp. NPDC047767. Next base: position 128,071 of record NZ_JBEYSJ010000007.1, on the reverse strand, counting down.
CCCGGGAACCCGCCGCCGAAGCCGCCGGAGCCGAAGAGGCGCTGGGCCTCGTCGTACTCCTTGCGCTTCGCGACGTCGGACAGCACGCCGTAGGCCTCGGACACGGCCTTGAACTTGTTCTCGGCCGCGGTGTTGCCCGCGTTGGCGTCCGGGTGGTTCTCCTTGGCCAGCTTGCGGTAGGCCTTCTTGATCTCGTCCGCAGTGGCGTCGGAGGAGACACCCAGCTCTTTGTAGAAGTCCTTGCCCATCCACTCCCGAGCACTCATCGGGTGCCTCCTCCTTTCGCTACGAAACGGTTGTTACTGCTGGTTCGGCTCATCGATCGACCCGTCCAGCGGCAGCTCGCCGCCGACGGGCGGGTCGACCGGTGCCGCGGCCGGCTCGTGGTCGGTGACCCCGACCAGCGCCGCCCGCAGGACCCGGTCGCCGAAGCGGTAACCGCGGCGCATGACCACGGTGACCGTCGGACCCGCCACGTCCGGCGAGGTGTTGTGCTGCACGGCCTCGTGCACGCTCGGGTCGAAGGGCTCGCCCTCCGCGCCGAACGACTCGAGACCGGCTCGCTGCAAGCCGCTCACCAGCTTGTCGCCGACCGCCTTGAACGCACCGGTGAGGTCACCGTGCTGCTCGGCCCGCTCGAGGTCGTCGAGCAGGGGCAGCAGGTCACCGACCACCGACGCCTTCGCGCCCAGCACCACGGCCTCGCGGTCGCGGTCCACGCGCTTGCGGTAGTTGGCGTACTCCGCCTGCAGGCGCTGCAGGTCGGCCGTGCGCTCGGCCAGCTGCTTCTCGACGTCGGACGCGACCGTGACCGCGTCGTCCACCGAGTCGCCGAGCGAGGGGCCCGCGTGCTGCGCGGGCGCCTCGTCGACCTGGACTTCTTCCGGGGCAGGAGGACGGACCTCACCGGTCTGCGGGTCGACCCGCCGCCGGTCACGCACGACCACCGGTTCCTCGGGGCCCCGGCCCTCGGCTTCGGAGTGTCGTGGGGTCACTTCTTCTCGTCCTCTTCCACGATCTCGGCGTCGACCACGTCATCGGCCTTGTCCTGCGCCCCACCGGCGGAACCGGTGTCGGCACCCGGAGCGCCACCGTCGGCGCCGGCGGCACCCTGGTTGGCGTAGAGCGCGGTGCCCAGCTCCTGCGAAGCCGTGTTCAGCTTCTCGATGGACTCGCGGATCTTGGCCGAGTCGGTGCCCTTCAGCGCCTCGTTGGCCTCGTCGATGGCGGTCTTGACCTTGCCCTTGAGGTCCTCGGGGAGCTTGTCCTCGTTGTCCTTGACGAACTTCTCGGTCTGGTAGACGAGAGTCTCCGCCTGGTTGCGGGTCTCCGCTTCCTCGCGGCGCTTCTTGTCTTCCTCGGCGTGGGCCTCGGCGTCCTTGACCATGCGGTCGATGTCGTCCTTCGGCAGCGCGGAGCCACCGGTGATCGTCATCGACTGCTCCTTGTTCGTGCCCAGGTCCTTCGCGGTCACGTGCACGATGCCGTTGGCGTCGATGTCGAAGGTGACCTCGATCTGCGGCACGCCACGCGGGGCCGGCGGGAGACCGGTCAGCTCGAACATGCCGAGCTTCTTGTTGTGCGCCGCGATCTCGCGCTCACCCTGGAACACCTGGATCTGCACCGACGGCTGGTTGTCGTCCGCCGTGGAGAAGATCTCCGAACGCTTGGTCGGGATCGTGGTGTTGCGCTCGATGAGCTTGGTGAACACGCCACCCTTGGTCTCGATGCCCAGCGAAAGCGGGGTCACGTCCAGCAGCAGGACGTCCTTGACCTCACCCTTCAGGACACCGGCCTGCAGCGCGGCACCCACGGCCACGACCTCGTCCGGGTTCACGCCCTTGTTCGGCTCGCGCCCACCGGTCAGCTCCTTGACCAGGTCCGACACGGCCGGCATGCGGGTGGAACCACCCACGAGCACGACGTGGTCGATGTCGCCGACGGCGATGCCGGCGTCGCGGATCACGTTGTTGAACGGGTTGCGGGTGCGCTCGAGCAGGTCCGCGGTGATCTTCTGGAACTCGGCGCGCGACAGCGTCTCGTCCAGGAACAGCGGGTTCTTGTCCGCGTCGACCGTGATGTAGGGCAGGTTGATGCCGGCGGAGTTGGAGCTGGACAGCTCGATCTTCGCCTTCTCGGCCGCCTCGCGGATGCGCTGCAAGGCCATCTTGTCCTTGGTCAGGTCGATGCCGTTGGAGGCCTTGAACTTGTCGACCAGCCACTTGACGATGCGCTCGTCCCAGTCGTCACCACCGAGGTGGTTGTCACCGGAAGTCGCCCGCACCTCGACGACACCCTCGCCGATCTCCAGCAGCGACACGTCGAACGTACCGCCACCGAGGTCGAAGACCAGGATGGTCTGTTCCTTCTCGCCCTTGTCCAGGCCGTACGCCAGCGCGGCGGCGGTCGGCTCGTTGACGATGCGGAGCACGTTCAGGCCGGCGATCTGCCCGGCCTCCTTGGTGGCCTGCCGCTGCGCGTCCTCGAAGTACGCCGGGACGGTGATCACCGCGTCGGTGATCTCCTCGCCCAGGTACGACTCGGCGTCGCGCTTCAGCTTCATCAGCACGCGCGCGCTGATCTCCTGCGGCGTGTAGTTCTTGCCGTCGATCTCGGTGTTCCAGTCGGTACCGATGTGCCGCTTGACGGACCGGATGGTGCGGTCGACGTTCGTGACGGCCTGGTTCTTCGCCGACTGACCGGTGAGCACTTCACCGTTCTTGGCGAACGCGACGATGGACGGGGTGGTCCGGGAGCCTTCCGAGTTGGCGATGACCGTCGGCTCGCCGCCCTCAAGGACGGCTACGACCGAGTTGGTCGTGCCGAGGTCGATGCCGACCGCTCGCGCCATGGTGCTTCCTCCTGTGTTCGCAGCTCGACTGCTATGTTCGTGACCTGCATGTTTCGGGTCCGCCTTGAGCGGACCCCTGGCAAGTTCTATCGGGCCTTCGCGCGCTTCGTCAAGCCAGACTTGAGTCAGCTGCACTCAACCTTCGTATCAGGCTAACGAAGGGGTAGTGGCTCTTGTTCCCGGGCTCACCGGCAGATCGTGCCGCGAAGGGGTGTGAGGCCGCTCACCAGGTATTTGTCCCCGGACAAACCGCTGCCGGCCGGCGCCGAAGCGCACGACCGGCGGTGTCGGTGGCAGCCGAGGACGCCCGGCGTCAGACCGGACGAGCCGCGGCGAGCGGCCGGAGAGCGCGGTGGGACCCCTCGTCCCGCACCAGTACCGGCTCCGCGAGCCGCACGTCTCCAGGTGGCACCGTCACCTGGACCACGGCGACGGGCGTGGGGACCGGCGTCGTGGCGTCGGGCTTGGCCGCCAGGCCCAGGCTCGCCGTCACGACGAACGCCCCCACCGCCCCGGCCAGGACGGCCGCCAGGACCCGGTTCTCGATCTTGCGCATGTGGCTGTTCCCCCGAAGGTGTCAGGCGGCCTTGACGGTGACGCTGCCGCTGGAGGTGTTGAGGTCGAGCGTCTTCTGATCCGCGCCGTTGGCCGTCGGGATGTCCACGCTCCGGTGCCCGCTGTCGGTGTCACCGATCACCCTGTACGACCCGTCCGGCACCCGCACGTCGACGCTGCCGGAGTCGGCGTGCACCTTCACGTCGTTGGGCGTGGCCAGGGCCAGCTCGACGCTGCCGGAGTCGGCGGAGACGTCGACCGGCCCGCGCACCCCGTCGGCCTTCACGTGGCCGGAGTCGCTGTGCAGCTGCACCGGCCCGACGTTCTGCAGGTCGATCGAACCGCTGTCGAGGCGCAGGTTCACCAGGCCCGCGACGTTCGTCACGTGCGCGCTGCCGGAGTCGGCGGTGACGTCGACGCTCGCGACGCCCGTGACGTCCACCTCGCCCGAATCGGACTGGCCCGTCACCGGCACCCCGGCCGGCACGACGACGTCGAAGTCGGCGGTGCAGTTGCGGCCGCAGTCGCCGAGCACGAGCTGGTCGCCCTCCACCCGGAAGGCGTCGCCCGGCTCGCCGCGGAAGTTGTAGTGCAGCTTCTGGTGCACGGAGATCGCGCCGGAGCCGGTGCGGATCCGGATGTCGCCGGAGTTCGCGGCGAGCTTCACGCCGCGGATCTGCTGCGAGACCGTCGCGCTGCGCTCCACCGTGCTGCCCAGCCCCCAGCCGAGCGCGATGGCCACTCCCACGCCGATCAGAACTACGCCACCCAGTGCCAGAAGCGGGCGTGCCATGGTGTCCGTCCCCTCAGTACTGCTCATCCGTCTTCCGCAAACGATAGGAGGGGCACGGGTGCCGCGACATCCGGTAAACCCCCCGAAACATCCCTGAGGTGCCGGGGTCCGGGTCAGGGTCATAGCCTGGTGTCGACTTGGACTTCCAAGATCAACGCGTTCAGGAGGATTGATGCCCCAATCGCCCAATCCCTACGATTTCCTGCCGTCCGTGCCGTCGTTCACGCTGCGCAGCACGGACATCGCCGAGGGCGAGACGCTCGCGACGCCGCACCTGTCCGGCATCTTCGGCGCCGGTGGCGAAGACCGGTCGCCGCAGCTGTCGTGGGAGGGCTTCCCCGAGGAGACGCGCAGCTTCGCGGTCACGATGTACGACCCCGACGCCCCGACCGCGAGCGGTTTCTGGCACTGGGCCGTGTTCAACGTCCCCGCGTCGGTCACCGAGCTGGCCGCCAACGCCGGCGACGCCAACGGCTCCGGCCTGCCGGAGGGCGCTGTCACTCTGAAGGGTGACGGCGGCGTGAAGCAGTTCCTCGGCGCCGCCCCGCCGCCCGGGCACGGCCCGCACCGCTACTACTTCGTGGTGCACGCGCTCGACGTCGACTCCCTGGAGATCGACGGCGACGCCACGCCCGCGTTCCTCGGCTTCAACCTGTTCGGCCACACCCTGGCTCGCGCCACGATCATGGCGGTCTACGAGAACAAGGGCTGAGTTTCACCGGTACCAGGGCCACCGCGGGTTCGCTCGCGGTGGCCCTGCGGTGTTTTTCCGACAGGTGGAATCACTGCCGTTGACCCGCTCCCTCGCCGGGGAAGACGATCGGAAGCTGCACATCAGCACGTACCTCGTACCGCAAGGGAGCCGGCACCGATGTACGAAAAGGACGGCGAGCGCTACTTCATCGTCGACGGTCACGTGCACTTCTGGAAGCCGACCGAAGACGGATTTCGCCGCCAGAGCGAGGAAACGATCAGCCACGACCTGTTCGAAACGGGGTACGTGGACCACGCGATCTTCCAGCCCGCCGACCCCGACGGCGCGGCACCCGGGAGCGCGCTGACCGAGCGGTACCCCGGCCGGTTCACCGTCGCCGGGCTCGAGCCGGTGGTCGGCAACATCAAGGGCGTCAAGCTCGTCACCACCGAACAGGCGGGCCGGCAGCTGTCGGACCGGTGCTCCTACCGCTTCCTGGAGAAGTGCCAGGAGTTCGGCATCCGCAACGTCCACCTCCACGCCGCCCCCTCGATCCGCCCGTTCGACCGCGACGGCACGAGCGGCTTGGGCGGCCCGGACGGCGCCGACGCGTCCGCGGCCTTCGACGCCGCCGGTCTCGACGAGGTCGCCGCGGCGTTCCCGGACTTGCGCTTCATCGTCGAGCACGTGGGCTTGGCGCGGCTGCAGGACTTCTGCTGGATCGCCACGCAGGAGCCCAACGTGTACGCCGGCCTCGCACTCGCGTTGCCCGCCATCCTCACCCGGCCGCGCCAGTTCGCCGAGATCGTCGGCGAACTGCTCTACTGGATGGACGAGAACCGGATCATCTTCGCCAGCGACTACGGACGCCAGCACCCGAAGTGGCTGATCGAGTCCTTTGTGGACTTCGAGATGCCGGAGGACTTCCAGGACGAGTACGGCGAGCTCACCACGGACGTGAAGAAGAAGATCCTCGGCCTCAACGCGGCGCGCCTGTACGACCTCGAGGTGCCGGACGGGTGCGGGACCACCGAAGCGGCGGCCGAACGCGACGAGATCGGTTCGAACTCGAAAGTACCGGTGTGACGCCGGGACTCACCCGTTCGGTCCAATGGGCCGAAATCCCGGTACGCCGGAGTCACCACGGCCCGTGGGCTGACGACCTGCACTGATCTCACCGGGTGAAGCCGGGTGACGATCAGCGTGAGCGCCGAAGACGGCGTCGGAATCGTTGCCGACCGGGGGCTCCGCTTGAGCCGTTCGGAGCACGTATGGTGGAGGGCGCATGTGATCGCCCGTTCACTGCCGAACGGTTCACGGAGGTGCCGCTGTGTCCGAACCCGCCCTGCCGCTTTCCGACGACGACACCACCGAGAAGGAACCCAGCGGGCTGATCGGTTCGGCGCAGCGGGCGCTGCGCGTGCTCGAGATCGTGGCCGGCGCCGGTGACGGCATCGCGGCCAAGGCCGTGGCCCGGCGCGCCGGCTACAAGCTCTCGACCACCTACCACCTGCTCAACACGCTGGTCCACGAAGGCTATTTGATCCGCCTCGGCCACGGCCGCGGGTTCGGCCTCGGCTACAAGGTCGGCGGTCTCTACCACAGCCTGCTCGGCGAGCTCGACGTCGACCACCAGCTGCGCGACGGCCTGCACCAGCTGCACCTGCGCGTGAGCGCGCCCGCGTACTACACGGTCTTCCGCGACACCGACGTCGTCGTCGCGGCCGTCGCCGACTCGCCCGAGTTCCCGCGCGCCCAGCCGCTCGACTTCGGCTTCCACGAAGCCGCGCACGCCACCGCGTTCGGCAAGGTGATGCTGGCGTCGCTGCCCGCGCGCGAGCGCCGCGACTACCTCGCCGGCGCCGGGATGCCCCGCCTCACCGACCGCACCCGCGTGACGGCCCGCGATCTCGAAACTGAGCTCGAAACCGTGGCGCGCTCGGGGATCGCGCTGGAGATCGAGGAGTTCCAGCCCCAGCTCGCGTGCGTGTCGGCCCCGGTGCTCGACACCCAGCAGCGCGTGACGGGCGCGGTCGCGTTCTCCGTGCCGGTGCACCAGTTCGCCGATCGGCGCTCGGACCTCGAACGCGCCGCGCGCGCCGGGGCCGCGCACTTCTCGAAGTTGTTGTCCGCCAAGGACAACTGAAAATTCGACCGACCGGTCTACCGCAGCGCCTCGCGGTTGGCCCCCTCACGTTCGAGGAACCGGCCCTTGGTGTGCTCACCGAACCCGAACTGCCGGTACAACCCGTGCGCGTCGGCCGTGTGCAGCATCCAGCGCATGCCCGCGCCCGGGCCGTTGTCGATCATCTCCCGCACGATTTCCTTGCCCAGCCCCGAACCGCGCGCGTCCTCGACCACGAACACGTCGGCGAGGTAGGCCGACGTCACGCCGTCGGAGATCGCCCGCGCGAAGCCGACCTGGCGGCCGGTGGCGCGTTCGTACACGCCGACCACGCGCCAGGACCCGGCGATGGCCGCTTCGACCTGATCACGGGTGCGCCAGCGGCCCCAGTAGGCCTCGGTGGAGAGGAACTTCCACAGCACGTCGAGGTCGAGCCGGCCGGGGTCGTCGTCGAGTTCGTAGTCACCTGCGATCCGCATGTCCCGCAAGTTACCAATCCGGCCAAAAGTAGGCGGGTACGCAACCGGACCTGACAACGGCCGGCGACTGTTCCCGCCGTGACTGTGGTCGGGTTGGTAACCATCAGCACAGTCAGCGTGGTTTGAGGAGGTAGTCGACGACCGGCCGCAGTTCGTCGGCCGAGGGTGGCTCGTCGTCGATCAGGCCCTGGATCAGCAGACCGTCGATGCCGGCGAGGAACACGCGGAACGCGACCTCGTCGTCGTGGCGGACCATGGACGTGAGCACGTCGAGCCAGCGCCGCGCGGCCGGGCGCAGCTCGGGCTTGCGCGCGGCCAGCAGGTACAGCTCGTACTCGGCCATCGTGCGCCCGCGCCGCGGCCCGAGCGCCTCCGCGAGCAGGCCGGCCACCTCCTCGGCGCCGCGGCTGCCGCGCGAACGGGCGCGATCGATCATCCAGTAGACCTCGGTGGCCATGTCACGCGCGCAGGAGATGAGCGTGGCCACGAGCAGGTCGTCGAGCGAGGCGAAGTGGTACGTCGTCGACGCGGTGGGCACGTCGGCCTCCACCGCCACCGTGCGGTGCGTGACTCCGGCGACGCCGTCGCGTTCGATCACCCGCAGGGTGGCCGCGATGATCTCCGCGCGCCGCTTCTCGCCGCGCGCCTTGCGACCGTCGACCTGGATCTTCACTGGTTGCTCCCGACCTCGATCAGCACCACCCCGCCGATCACCAGCACGAGCCCACCGGCCATCACCAGGTTGATCGGTTCCTTGAGGAACAGGACCCCGATGATCGCCACGAGCGCCACGCCGACGGCGGCCCACACCGCGTACGCGATGCCGAGCGGCAACCCCGACTTCAGCACGCGGGAAAGTGCGAAGAACGCTACGCCGTACCCCACGGCGACCAGCACGGACGGCAGGACTTTGGTGAAGCCCTCGGAGAGCTTCAGGGAAACGGTGGCCGTCACTTCTGCGGCGATCGCCAAAGCGAGGTACAAGTAAGCACCCATGAGTACGAAACTACCTGAACGATCGTCTCACTAGCCAGCGAGGCGTGCACCACATCGGTGGGACTTGGGCGCTGCCAACCAGTTACCCATCAGTAAGAAGCGTTACCCTGCTCGGCACCGGGGCTGTGACCCGCGCACACGCACCGGCACCACCACACCGGACGAAAGGCACCCGACGATGGGCGCTGTAGAGCTGACGCTCGGGGGGATCTCGGTCCTCCTGGGCATCGTCGCCTGGGGGTTGTTCATCGCCACCATCGCCCGCTTCGTGCGGGTGATCCGGCTGGGCCAGCCCGACCCGACGCGCAACGGACCGTTCATGCCGCGGCTCGGCACGTTGATCAAGGAGTTCGCCGCGCACACGCGCATGGCGAAGTTCCGACAGGTCGCGCCCTGGCACTGGATGGTGATGTGGGGCTTCCTCATCGGGTCGCTCGCGCTGTTCGAGGCCTACGGCGAGGTGTTCGTGCCGACGTGGGGCTGGCCAGTCCTCGAGGACTGGTCGCTCTGGAGCCTGCTCATGGAGCTGCTCGGCGTGGCCACGATCGTCGGCGGCATCGGGCTGGTGCTCATCCGCCAGGCCAACCACCCCCGCCGCGCCGACCGGCAGTCGCGCTTCGCGGGCTCGAACTTCAAGTGGGCCTACTTCGTCGAGGCCGTGGTGATCATCGAGGGCATCGGCATCATCGGTGTGCGCGCGGCAAAGGCCGCGATGGGCGTGCACGAGACGCCGACGTGGGCCGCCTTCGTGTCCAACCCGCTGTCGCACGCGCTGCCTGCCAGCGCCGCGCTCGTGTCCGTGTTCGCGTTCATCAAGCTGATGAGCGCCACGGTGTGGCTGATCGTGGTGGCCCGCACGATGACCATGGGCATCGCGTGGCACCGGTTCAGCGCGTTCTTCAACATCTACTTCAAGCGCGAGGACGACGGCGGCGTCGCCCTCGGCGCGGTGACGCCGATGATGAGCAAGGGCAAGGTGCTCGACCTCGAGGAAGCCGATCCGGACGAAGACACGTTCGGCGTCGGCAAGGTCGAGGACTTCAGCTGGAAGGGCTGGCTCGACTTCTCCACCTGCACCGAGTGCGGCCGCTGCCAGTCGCAGTGCCCCGCGTGGAACACGGGCAAGCCGCTCTCGCCGAAGCTGCTGATCACGCAGCTGCGCGACCACGCGTACGCGAAGGCGCCCTACCTGCTGGCCGGCGGCAAGCGCGACATGGCCGGAGACGAGATCGGGCTGACCGGCGACAACCCGCACGCGGGCATCGACGTGCTGGCGCTGGCCGAGTCGGAGCGGCCGCTGATCGGCGGCGCGGACGACCATGGCGTGATCGACCCGGACATGCTGTGGTCGTGCACCTCCTGCGGCGCGTGCGTCGAGCAGTGCCCGGTGGACATCGAGCACGTCGACCACATCGTCGACATGCGCCGCTACCAGGTGATGATCGAGTCGTCGTTCCCCACGGAGCTCAACGGCATGTTCAAGAACCTGGAGAACAAGGGCAACCCGTGGGGCCAGAACGCCAAGGACCGTCTCCAGTGGACGGAGGACCTCGACTTCGAGGTGCCGGTGTTCGACGGCGACCTGGGCGACGCGGAGTACCTGTTCTGGGTCGGCTGCGCCGGCGCGTTCGAGGACCGCGCGAAGAAGACCACGCGGGCCGTCGCGGAGTTGCTGCACATCGCGGGCGTGAAGTACACCGTGCTCGGCTCGGAGGAGTCGTGCACCGGTGACCCGGCGCGACGCGCGGGCAACGAGTTCCTGTTCCAGATGCTGGCGCAGCAGAACGTCGAGGTGCTCAACTCGGTGTTCGAGGGCCGCGAGCGCAAGGCGCGCAAGGTCGTCGTGACCTGCGCCCACTGCTTCAACACGCTCGCCAACGAGTACCCGGAGCTGGGCGGCCAGTTCGACGTCGTGCACCACACGCAGCTGCTCAACCGCCTGGTGCGCGAGAAGTACCTGACGCCGGTCGCGCCCGTCGCGGAGGACGTCACCTACCACGACCCGTGCTACCTGGGCCGCCACAACAAGGTCTACGACGCTCCGCGTGAACTCGTCGGCGCTTCGGGCGCGAAGCTGCGCGAGATGCCGCGCCACGGCGACCGGTCCATGTGCTGCGGCGCCGGCGGCGCGCGGATGTGGATGGAGGAGAAGATCGGCAAGCGGATCAACGTCGAGCGCGTGGACGAGGCACTCGGCACCGCGCCGTCGAAGATCGCGACCGGCTGCCCGTTCTGCCGCGTGATGCTCACCGACGGCGTGACCGCGCGCCAGAGCGACGGCCTCGCGAGCGAGCGCGTGGAGGTCGTGGACGTGGCTCAGCTGCTGCTCACGGCCGTGAAGCGCAAGCCCGAGCCGGCGCTCGTGGCGGCTGGAGCGCCCTCGCTCGAGGGCGAGTCGGACGCCGACATCACGAGCAAGCCCGACGTGCCGACCGACGAGAAGGCGACCGGCACCCCGTTGCCGGACGGGGACAAATAGCCCGTATCAAGCTCGAATGAACGCCCCTTTCACGATCAACAACGGTCGTGAAAGGGGCGTTCGCCCGTTCCCGGCCCCGACATTTGTCATGGGGACAGTCGTGATTTACGGCTCGTGTGCGAATGCTCGCACAGCGACACGATCACTTCATGCCCTTTCGCAAGTCCGCGGTCGCCGCACTCGCCTTGTTCTCGCCGTTCGTCGCCGAGTTCCTCCTCGGTGATCAGTACCTCGCCGGCCTGCCCGAGCTCGGACAGCAGCTCGGCATGTTCGCGATGTTCGTGGCGTTGTACGGCTCCGCCGCGGTGCTGGTCCGCGAGCTCGCGCGCCGCCGCGGCCGTGGCTGGCCGACGATCCTGATCCTCGCGCTGGCCTTCGGCGTCGTCGAAGAAGGTCTGCTCACGCAAACGTTGTTCAACCCGCACTACCTCGGCCTCGACCTGCTGAGCCCCGCGCACGTGCCCGGGCTCGGCATCGGTGGCCAGTGGACGGTTTTCGTGCTGACCCTGCACGTGGTCTGGAGCATCGCGGCGCCGCGAGCCGTGGCTGCGCCGGCCGGGCACGGTGGCGTGGACGGTGGCGCTGCTCGTCGGTGCGACGGGCACGTTCCTGGCGTCTCGCATGATGGGAACGACGGCGTTCCTCGCGGCGCCCGGCCAGCTGCTCGGCGCGGCCGTGGTCGCCGGCGCACTGGTCGCGTTCGCCTTGCGGCTGCCCATCCGAACCCTTGACAAGCACGGCTCCGCCTGGGGCGGATTCGCCGTCGGACTGGGGGCGAGCACGTTGTTCCACCTGGTGGACAAGACCGCACTGCTCCATTCGTGGGGCACGGTCGCGCTCATGCTGGCGCTCGAAGCGGCCGTTGTGGGCTATGCCGTGCGCTCGCGTCCGCCCGCGTTTTCCCTGGCAGCAGGCGCGATTGTCACGTACTGCTGGGTCGGTCTGCTGACCGCCGCGGGCAACCCGATGGCGCTGATCGAACAGGTGGTCCTGGTCGCCGCAGCCCTGCTCGTGTTGGGTCTCGCGACCCGCCGGCGAATTCCGGTAAACGTTTGACACGAGAGGTACGCATGTACCGAATTACGCGCGAAAACGTTTTCCGTACACAATTTCTGCACCCCTGGTCCGGCTTCGTCACATTGCCGATGACAGACAGGACAACGGGCGTAATCTACGGTTCCTCGCGACCGGCGCCGCTTGCGGGAAACGAATTCGGCTACCGACATAAGGGGGCGCGACGTGGTGAACGGGTACAGCGGGCCTGGTTACACCGGCCACTCCGGCACCCCCTTTCCGCCTTCCGGGCGAGTGAGCGTCGCCCCGGGCCGGGCCCCTGAACCCGTTTGGCCGAGCGAAGTGCCCGAGGAGTTCGCGGGCGAGCCCGTGGTGGGCGACGGCTGGGTCTCCGACCCGTCGCCGGTCCCCGGCCCGCGGACGCTCGTCCGGCCGTACGTCCTCACCCGCGGCCGCACGCGCTCCCGCCGCAACCTCGCCGTCGAGGCGCTCGTGAAGGCCAACGCCCGCGACCCGCGCTGGAACTCGCCGCAGGTGAAGGGCGAGTTCCGCATCGTGCGGTCGCTGTGCCTGTACCCGCGGTCGGTGGCCGAGGTGGCCGCCACGCTGAGCGTTCCCCTCGGCGTCGCCCGCATCCTGCTCGACGACCTGGCCGAGCTCGGCCTCGTGACGATCCACGCGCCGCAGCGCAAAGAGGACGGGCGCCCGGCGATCGCGCTCATGGAACGGGTGCTTTCGGGTCTCAACCGACTCTGACGTCCGCGCGCGGCTAGTGTTCTGGCCGTGAGCGAGCAAGAGGAATCGGGCGGCGAGAGCACCCTCACGGTGCTGCTGGCCGGCGGCGTGAACCTGGCCATCGCCATCCTGAAGCTGATCGCCGGGATCATCACCGGCTCGGGCGCGATGCTGTCCGAGGCGGCGCACTCCTTCGCCGACACCATCACCGAAGTCCTGCTGCTCACGGCGCTGAAGCGGTCGGAACGCCCGGCCGACCGGGTCCACCCGTTCGGTTACGGCAAGGAGCGCTACTTCTGGTCGCTGCTCGCGGCCGTCTCGATCTTCGCCTCCGGCGCGATGTTCGCCCTGTACGAGGGCTTCACCACGGTGTTCGGCGAAAGCGAAGACCAGACGAACCCGATCGTCGGCTACGCGGTGCTGGGCATCGCGTTCATCCTCGAAGGCACTTCGTGGCTGCAGGCGATCCGGCAGGTGCGCCGGGAATCCCGCCAGGAGCAGCGTTCGTTCTTCACCTACCTGCGCATGATCGACGACCCCGCGCCGAAGACCGTGCTGTTCGAGGACTCGGCCGCGTTGATCGGTCTGCTGCTCGCGTTCGCCGGCATCGGGTTGCACCAGCTCACGGGTTCGTCGGTGTGGGACGGCATCGCGTCGATCCTCATCGGCCTGCTGCTCGCGTGCGTCGCGTACCTGCTGGGGCGCACCAACCGGGGCCTGCTCGTGGGCCGTCAGGCCGACCCGCGGATCGTGCGCGGGGTGCGTGACCACCTCGTGTCGGCGCCGGAGATCGAGGCGCTGGTCGACCTGCAGACGATGCTGATGGGCACGGACCAGGTGCTGGTGTGCGCCCGGGTGGACTTCGACGACACGCTGGGGGCGGCCGACGTCGAGTTCGCCTGCGTGCGGATCGCGGGGGAGCTGACCGAGAAGTTCCACGACGTCACCGAGGTGTTCATCGAGCCCGTGCCGCGGTCGGATCCGAACCTGCGGGCGACGGTGCTGGCGCGCTACGGCGACCTGAGCACGCGGCCGATCGAGGATTCGTAGCGGGTTTCAGTACCCGAAGTCCTGCGTCCAGTACCAGCCGTCGGTGGTCACGCCGACGCCGAGCTTGGTCAGCGAGCAGTTGAGGATGTTCGCGCGGTGGCCGCTGGAGTTCATCCACAGCTGCATCACCTGCTTCGCACTCGTGGCGCCCTTCGCGATGTTCTCGGCGCCCGGCTTGCTGTAGCCGGCGTCGCGGATGCGCTCGTCGAAGTGCTTGCCCTCGGGGGTGTCGTGCGAGAAGTAGTTGCGAGCCGACATGTCGTCGCTGTGGTCCTGCGCGGCCTGGTCGAGGTGGGACTCGTCGGCGACGGGGTCGCAGCCGGCCTTGGCGCGCTCGTCGTTCACGAGGTCCACGACCTGGCCGGCCATCGAGGGGTTCGTGGTCCGGGCCTGAGTGGTCGACGTCGGGGTGCTCGGCGGCTTCGGGGGCGCGGGGGTGCCTGAGTTCGGGGCGTCGGGCGCGGTCGTCGGGGCCGGGTTGGGGCCGGCTGAAGTCGACGTTGTGGGGGCGGTGGAGCCGGACGTCGGGGTGCCGCTCGTGCCGTTCGGGGCAGGGGTCCCTGCACCGGTCGACGAAGACGGCTGCTTCGCGTACGGATCGACCGGCGGCACGCCGGAAAGCGGGTCGGACTGACCTGCGACGACGCTACCGAGCGTCGCCACGCTGGGTCTGTCGTGGAGCCACACTGTCCCCCCAGCGGCGGAGAAACCGCCGAGAAGGACACTCAGTGACACCAAAATCACTCGACCGCGCGCACCAATGGGGGACACGGGCGAGGAAACTATCACGAACCGATTACGACCGTTACCCCCGAAAGGCGCAGTGCCTTATTTGATCAAGCGTCGGAAATGATCTTTGCCCGGCGTCGTTTTCCTGGTGCAGGCACAAGCTGATCTCGGCGTGCGGCGATGCGTCTGCGCAGGTCGGGAGACTCACCTCACGCGCGTGACGCGCAGGAGAAGGGCGCCTGAGCCGAGGAGCGCCAGGCCGAGCAGGACATAGAGGGTGAAGTCGGGATCGGGGCCGGGAAGGGGTTCGTTTTCCGCGGATGTTCGCGCGCGTGGGTCGAGGACCCGCACTGCGGCGGCGGCTCGGACGGTGAGCGGTTCCGTGCCGACGGGGTAGGCGGTGACCTCGACGGCGTCGGTGAGCGTGCCGTCGCGGGGTGCGGTGGCGGTGCGGGTCCATTCGCGCCGGCGGCCCGGGTCGAGGTGGTGGCCGTCGATTGTGAGGGGTGTGTCGCCGGTGTTGGCGGCGGTGACGAGGAACGTGACGGTGTCACCCGGGTTGGCTGTGGGGTCGGCTTGTTCGGTGACGTGCAGGGCCGGTCGGGGGACCGCCTTGACCGGCTGCGCGAGTGTCGTGTGCGAGCCGAGGACGTCGGTGGTCGTGGTGGTGGTTGCCGTGAGCCGGTGGCCGGCGGGGTCTTGGGCGGTGGCGGTGGTGTTCGTGACGGCCGTCGTCGTGGCCGTGAGGGTGCAGGCGCGGAGGGTTTGCGTGCCGGGCGCGAGGTTGGGCAACGTGAAGGCGCAGACCGGGTCGCTGGCGCGAACGATCACGTCGTGCAGTTCCGCGTCTCCGGTGTTGCGGACGGTGGTCAGGTACGTGACGGGGTCACCGGGGCGGATGGGCTGGTTCAGGTGAGCGGTGGTGACGGTGAGTCCGGGGTGGATCACGGGGACGGGGTTGCTTGCCGTGGTGGTGATGGGCGCGCCGCGGGACGGGGTGGCCGTGACCTGGGTGGTGTCGGTGGTCGAGCCGGTCGCGGTGGTGGTGCACGGGTAGCGCTGGATGCCGTTGACGGGCAGCGTCGGGAAGATCCGCGCGCACTCGGGAGCCTGCGGGTCGGTGACGTGGACGTCGTGCAGCTCGGTGTCGCCGGTGTTGGTGAGGACGAGGTCGAAGCGCACGGACTCGTCGGGCGCGAAGGGACCTTCGGCGCTGGTTTTCGTGACGGTGAGTTTCGGCTGCAGCACCTCGAACGACGCCTGCGCCGACGCCGTCACCGCGCGTTGGGTCGGGTCGGCGCCGGTGGCCTTGGTCGTGCTGGTGAAGCCGGTTTCACCCGCGACGGTGGTGCAGGTGTAGGTCTCCTCGGCGTCGGGCGCGAGGGTGGCAACGCTGTGGGCGCACGCGGCGGTGCGATCGTCCACAACGGACACCTGGGTGAGCGGCACGTCGCCGACGTTCTTCACCAGCACGGAGAACGTGACCGTGTCGCCTTCGCGGACTTGGTACGGCTCGGCGTCGGTCATGATCGCGAGCTCGGGGTGGATCACGTCGACGTTCGTGGTGCCGGACGCGGTCACGGGGCGGGTCGTCGGGTCGTTGGCCGTGGCGTTGACGGTGGTGGTGAAGTCGTCGGGCGCGGCTTTGATCGTGCAGGTGTAGGTGACGGCGGCGCCAGTGGCCAGTTGGTCCTCGGAGTGGGGGCAGCCGGTGAGGGTGATCTTCGTGAGCGGGGTGTC
This sequence comes from Amycolatopsis sp. NPDC047767, assembly GCF_040704195.1. Lineage (NCBI taxonomy): Bacteria > Bacillati > Actinomycetota > Actinomycetes > Pseudonocardiales > Pseudonocardiaceae > Amycolatopsis > Amycolatopsis sp. NPDC047767. Next base: position 111,831 of record NZ_JBEYSJ010000007.1, on the reverse strand, counting down.
GCCGGTGTTGGTGAGGGTGACGGTGATCGTGACGTTGTCGCCGGGCCGGGCTTGGGGTTGTGCGGCAACGGGTTTCACGATGAGCGCCGGGTGGATCACGTCGATCTTCGCGTCGGCGGTCGCGGTGAGCAGCGGGCCGGTGGTGGGGGTGCCGGTGACGTGGGCCGTGAGGACGATGTCGTCGGCCGGGGCGGGTGAGGTGCAGTCGTAGGACTGCTTCGCGCCCGGGGCGAGGGTGTCGAAGGTCTTGGCGCAGGCCGGTGTCTGGTCGTCGGTGACTCGCACGGCATTGACGGGTGAGTCGCCGGTGTTGGTGATGGTGAGTGTCGTGGTCACGGCGTCGCCGGCGCGGAAGGGACCGCCGTGCACGGTGCGGGTGAGTGAGAGGCCGGGGTGGACGACAGTGAACGCGGCGTCGGCCGTCGCGGTGACGGTGCCGCCGAGCGGGTCGGTGGCGGTGACCTTCGCGGTGTTGGTGTAGCCGTCGGGGCCGGCTTGGGTCGCGCAGGTGTAGTGGTCGATGGCGCCGGGGGCGAGAATCGGGCCGTCGGTCTTGGCGCAGGCGGGAGTCTTGTCGTCCACAATGGACATCTTGGTGAGCGGAACGTCGCCGGTGTTGCTCACGGTGATCGTGAAGGTGACTTGGTCCCCTTGGCGCACTTGCTGCGGCGTGGCCGACTGGGTGATCGTGACGGCGGGGTGGATCACGTCGAGGTGTGCGTCGGCGGACGCGGTGACCGGGCGGTTCGACGGGTCGCTGCCGGTGGCTTTCGCGGTGCTGGTGAGGTCGTCGCCGGTGGAGTGGGTGCAGATGTAGGTCTGTTTTGCTTGGGGGGCCAGGGTTCCGACGGATTTGGCGCATTCGGGTGCGGCCTGGTCTTCGATGGTGACGTCGTGCAGTTCGGCGTCGCCCGTGTTGGTGGCGGTGATGGTGAATGTCGCCGACTCGCCGGGCCGGGTGACCGTCGGCGCCACCGTCTGTGTGACGGCGATGGCGGGGTGGATCACGTCGACGGCGGTCTCGGCGCTCGCCGTCACGACCGGTCCCACCGGCGGGGTGGCGGTGACGGTGAGCGATTCGGTGACGTCGTCGGCCGGCGCCGTGGTGGTGCAGGTGAAGGTCCAGGTGGCGCCCGGAGCCAGGGTGTCGTGGTCTTGGGTGCAGGCGTCGGCGCGGGCTGCGGTGGTGACGTGCAGCTTGGTGAGCGGAGTGTCGCCGGTGTTGGTGACGGTGACCTGGAGCGGCACGCTGTCGTGCTCGCGGAACGGTCCACCTTGGACGGTGGTGGCGAGCGTGACAGCCGGGTGCTGCACAGTGAACTTCGCGTCGGCCGACGCGGTGACCGTGCGAGCGGTCGGGTCGGTTCCGGTGGCTGTCACGGAGTTGGTGAAGCCGTCTTTTTCGGCCACCGTTGTGCAGGTGAAGGTTTGTTTCGCTTGTGGTGCCAGGATTCCGAGCTGTTTGGCGCAGCCGGGGACCTCGGTGCTGGTCACGGCGAGGGCGTCCAGCTCGGCGTCGCCGGTGTTGCTCACCGTGACGCTGAAGGTCACGCGGTCCCCCTCGCGCACCTGGGCGGGCGCGGCGGACTCCGTGACGGCGACGGCGGGGTGGATGACGTCGACCGGCGCGTCAGCTGTCACGCTGAGTTGTTTGCCCAGCTCGTCCTTGCCGGTCGCGACGGCGGGGTCCGTGAAGTCGTCGCCCGGCGCGAGCAAGTCGCACTGGTAGGTCTGCGTGGCCTGCGGTGCCAGCGTTTCGTACTTCCGCACGCAGCCGGGGGTGCGGTCGTCGGCCACCGCGACGTCGTCGAGCGGCGCGTCGCCGGTGTTCTTCAGCGCGACGGTGAAGGTCACGCGGTCCCCTTCGCGCACCTGCGCCGGCGCGGCCGTTTTCGTGAGCGACAACGCCGGGTGGATCACCTTCGCCGTGGCCGACGCGGTGTCGGTGACGAGCTGCCCTGAGAGGTCGGTGCCGATCGCCGTCACCGTGTTCGTGGTGGTCAGCGGCGGGTTCGCCCCGCACGGGAAACTCTGTTGCGCGCCGGCGGCGAGCGCGCCGAACGTCCGCGAGCACTCCGGCGTGGTGGCGTCGGTGACGACGACGGGGTTCAGCGGGCTGTCGCCGGTGTTGCGCACGGTGATCGTCCAGGTCACCGGCTCACCGGCGTGGACGACGGCGGGGTCCACCGTCTTGGTGACGTCGAGCGCAGGCGCGATGACGGGGACTTTCACGTCGGCGTCGGCGGTCACCGTCTTGCCCAGCGGATCGGTTCCGCCGACGGAAGCGCTGGTGTCGGGGACCGGCGCCTTCGCCGTGCAGGTACTGGTGGTGTGCTGGGCCGGCGCGAGCGTCCCGATCGTGCGCGCGCACGCGCCGACGTTCGCGTTGGTCACGGCGACGTCGTGCAGTGGGACGTCGCCGGTATTGGTGGCGGTGACCGTGAACGTCACCGGGTCACCGGCGCGATAAGCCGCCTTGTCGACTTGCTGCGCGAGCGTGATCGCCGGGTGCACGACGTCAAGGCGAGTGGTCGCGCTGCCGTCGAGTGCGTCACCGAGCGTGCTGGTGCCGGTGACCTTCGCGGCGCTCGTGACGTCGTCGTCCGGCGCGGTCACCGTGCATTGGTAACCCGTGGTCGCGCCCGCGGCGAGCTCGCCGATCTTCTTGGTGCAGGCGGGAAAGCGGTCGTCGGTCACCTCGACGCCGGTGGCGGCGGTGTCGTTCGGATTGGTGACGCCGACGGTCACGGCGACCTGGTCGCCGGCGTGCGCGCGCGGCGGATCGGCGTGGGTCACGAGCTGCAGATCGGGCACGGGCACGGAGAACACGAGGTTCTGCGCGACGAAATCGTCGCCGGTGGTGCTGAACGCGAGCTTCGCGCTGGTCGCGCCGCTGGGCACGGCGTCGCTGCTGAACGCCTTCGCGTCGATGCCGAAGGTGTTCTTGACGACGGGTTTCGCGGCGTTGTCGGTGCTGGCGACGAAGAAGTTGTCGGACGCGCCGGTGCCGGGTTCGGCGACGGGTTTGTCGTTGATGAGGAAGCGGTCACCGGTCGTGCCCCAGTCGCCGCCTTCGGCGGTCACGCCGACGTGGGCGTCGGCCGAGGCCGCGCGGAACCCGGTGACAGCGGTGGTCGTGGCGGGACCGTTCGCGCTCTGCGGCACGTGGCCATCGTAGACGTAGATCGCGCGCTTGGCCGGCGCGTACTGCGGATCGCGGGCGGGGTAGGAGAAGACGATCGCCACCGACCAGCCGCCGCCGCACCCGCGCCCGGCGGTGGTCCAGACGTCGGCCGCGGTGAGGGTGAGGGGCGCGCCGCTCGGGGCGGTCGCGAACTGACCGGTCACGTCGGCGTAGGCGGAGTAGAACTTGGTGTCCTCGGCGTACGACCCGGGCGTGACGTCGGCTTTCGCTGCGCCGACGGAAAACCGCACGGCCTGCGTCTTCGGCGCGCCGGCGGGGCTCGCGCACCCCGTCCTCGTGCCGCCCCAGCTCAGCCGCGCGAAGGCGACCTTCGCGCCGGGCGGGATCGTGACGGACGCCGCGGAGGAGTCGAACGTGCTCGGGTCGGAGTCCACATCGGACCAACGCAGCGCGAAATCGCCGGCGGGCTTCTTCGTCTCGCGACTGGCGGCTTTCGCGCAGTCGGCATCACTCGGCGTGCACTCGACCACACTGTTGCCGGCGTAGAGGAAATCGCCGTACACCACTTGGTGGTAATTCTGCTGCAATCCCTTGACGGTTTCCGCGTGCGCGGGCACGACGAACGTGGCCAGGAGGCCGAGTACCGCGAGCAGACGTTTCCCGGCCGAGCCCATGTCCGCGAGCTTTCCACGAACCGGTGAACGAATCGCGTTTTCCAACCCGGCCGTGGCCGCAACTCACTCCAGCGAGCGACGGGTGATGCGCAAGGTCGACTCGTGGGTGACCGCCGCGGCTTTTTCGAGGAACCCGATCACCGTTCGGAGTTCACCTTCGGAGTAGTCGTTCGCGAGCTCGCGCGTCGCGGCCACGATGTGGTCCCACAGCGACACGGCGCGCTCGATCGTCTCCTCCTCCACGCCCACGAGCACCTTGCGCCGATCGTCCGGGTGCGGCGAGCGGGTGACCATCTGCTTGCGCTCGAGCCGGTCGATCAGCGCGGTGATCGACGCCGGCGCCAGGCCCGCGTACTCCGCGAGCTCCTTCGGCGTGAGCGGACCGAGGCGCGCGACGTAGTCGAGGACCTTGCTCTCGACGGCCGAGAGGTCGCGCAGGATCGCGATCGCGGTGTGGAACATGACCGTCTCCGTGGACAGCTCCCGCGACTTGAGCAGCAGCTCGTCGACCAGTTTCTCGTGCTCGGTTGACACGACGGCCAGCCTAGCGCATCATTCGATCGTCAGTATTATTCGACGGATCGAAATATTCGAGTCTGCGAACTATACGCAGCCTGGAACTATACGAGGGGACGAAGGATGTCGCGGGTGTTGATCGCGGGCGGGGGCATCGCGGGCACGATCACGGCGATCGCGCTGCACGAGGTGGGCCACGAGCCGGTGCTGTTCGAGGCGTACGACCGCACGGCCGAGGGGGTCGGCGCGTTCCTCACGCTGGCCGTGAACGGGCTAGATGCACTGGCGCCGTTCGGGCTGAAAGACCTGGTCAAGGGCCTGGGCTTCGACACGCCGAGGATGAGCATCGGGCTCGGCGACGGGAAGCGGCTGGCCGAGTTCCCGCTGGGCGGCCCGCTGCCGGACGGCACGGTGAGCCAGACCGTGCGCCGCTCGGACCTCTACGTCGCGCTGCGCGACGAAGCCGCCAGACGCGGGGTGCGCACGGACTTCGGCCGGCGGCTCACCGACGCTTCGCAGACGTCGTCCGAGGTCACCGCGGTCTTCGCCGACGGCTCGTCGGAGTCCGGCGACCTCCTGATCGGCGCCGACGGACTGCGCTCGACCGTGCGCCGGATCCTCGACCCTGCCGCGCCGGCGCCGCGGTACGTCCCCCTGCTCAACACCGGCGGCTTCACCAAGGGCGTGCGGATCGACGACGAACCAGGCGTGATGCACATGGCCTTCGGCCGCAAGGTGTTCTTCGCACACGTCGTACACCCGGACGGCTCGGTGTGGTGGTTCGCCAACGTCCCGCGCCCGACCGAGCCGACCCCGTCGTCACCGGTCCCGAGCGGCGCTCAGTGGCGCGCCGACCTGCTGGCCCTGGTCCGCCGCGACCGCACTCGCGCCGCCGACATCATCGCCGCCACGGACCACCTCTATGCCCCGTGGCCCACCTACGACTTCCCCTCCGTGCCCACCTGGCACCGCGGCCGCATCGGCATCATCGGCGACGCCGCCCACGCCACCTCACCCGCCGCCGGCCAAGGCGCGTCCATGGCCATCGAAGACGCCGTCACCCTGGCCCAATGCCTCCGCGACCTCAGCCCGGACGCCGCACTGCCGACCTTCGAGTCGCTGCGCCGCTCCCGTGTGGAAGCCGTGGTGGCCCAAGGAAAACGCAACGGCGACGACAAATCCCCGGGCCCCCTCGGCCGCCTCGCCCGCGACTTCTTCATCCGCCGCGCCATGAAGAACACCGGCGGCGCCGACCCCAACGCCTTCATGTGGAACCACCGCATCGACTGGGCCGCCCCGGTGTCGGCCTAACGCCAGGCACTCACGCGGTCGCTGCCCCGCGCTTCGGCCCCAGCGTCGAGCCCGACGTCAGGTGCGACCACCCAGATCACACAGCTGCCATGTCGACTGGGCAACGCGTGCGCCGGTCTGACGCCAGGTCCACGGACACCTCTCGCACTCCCGACCCGGCCTCGCACCGCGGCGCACTCTGCACTCAGCGTCGAGCCGGCGTCAGGTGGGACCACGCGGGTCGCCGCATCGACTGGACGGCCGGATACCGGTCTAACGCCAGGTGTCCACGCGGTGGAAGTTCTTGTACGCCCGGCTCGGCGTCGGACCGCGCTGGCCCTGGTAGCGAGAGCCCGCTTCCTTCGAGCCGTACGGGAACTCCGCCGAGCTGGACAGGCGGAAGATGCACAGCTGGCCGATCTTCATGCCAGGCCACAGCGTGATCGGCAGGTTCGCGACGTTCGACAGCTCGAGCGTGATGTGCCCCGAAAAGCCCGGGTCGATGAAGCCCGCCGTCGAGTGCGTCAGCAACCCCAGCCGCCCCAGCGACGACTTGCCTTCGAGCCGCCCGGCGAGGTCGTCGGCCAGCGTGACCATCTCGTACGTCGACCCGAGCACGAACTCGCCCGGGTGCAGCACGAAGGGCTCCTCGCCTTCCTTCTCCACCAGCGAGGTCAGCTCGTCCTGCTGCAACTGCGGGTCGATGTGCGTGTACTTGCTGTTGTCGAACACCCGGAAGAACCGATCCAGCCGCACATCAATGCTCGACGGCTGCACCATCGCGGCATCAAACGGATCCATCCCGAGCCGGCCGGCATCGAGCTCTTTGCGGAGGTCACGGTCACTGAGCAGCACGGACGCAGCCTAACGTCTGCTTTGAAGCAGGTTGGATCAGGTTGGTTCAGATGATGACAGTTGTTCCAATCCGAACCAGCAGCTCAGGCGGCGCGCTCGCCACTCCCGTACGACGTATCCGCCTTGAACACCTCATGCACCCGCTTCAAATACCGCCGACGCCCCAGCCCACCGAGCAGCTCCTGCAACGCCGTCGCCCCCGGAATCAACCGCCGGGCCGTCTCCGCTGCGAAGTTCACCCCGGCCACCGCCACGACCGCCGCCTGGGCGACCGGGTCATCCGGCAGCTCCAGGAAATCGGCGTTCTCCTTGCCAAGCACCAGCCGACTGATCGCCGAGTGCACCGACACGTTCACGTGCGCCAGCACTTTCCCCGCAGCCCCGCGCCCCTCGCCAATCGCCGCATGGCTCTCGACAAGGGCCTTGGCCAGGCGTTTCGAGTCGTCATCGGGGATGAATTCAGTGGCGGCAAGAAGCCAGAGCAAGCGCCAGGCGTCGTCCTCGTCGGCGGGGAGGAGTTCCTCGTCGACGCCCATCAGCCAGCCGATGTAGCGCCACAGGTGCAGGATGTCGGCGCGCTCGCGTTCGGTGTAGCGGAGGCCGAGCAGCTGCGTGCCGAAGACGTAGACCAGCGAAAACAGCAGCAACGTGCCCGCGGTCTGGACCTGGTTGACCGGCCGGTCCCACTGCTCGTAGTCCCAGTCCTCGCGCTGGTTCATCGCCCGCCGGACGTGAGCGTGCACCAGCCGGATCCGCACCGCCGCCCGAAATCCGGCCGCGTTGCGGTCCATCGCCCCGGGCGTGGTGACGTCGATCCACCACGCGGCGGTCTCCACCAGCCGCTTCGGCGCCCGGTACTCGATCTCCCCGGTCCCCACCAACGACTTCGTCGCCCGCGACGCCAGGTATCCGCCCATCAAGGACATGTCACCCAGCGGAAACAGCCCCAGCAACCCCGCGCGCGTGATCGCCCGCGCCCCACGCTCCAGCCTCGCGCGATCCACCCAATACGGCGTCGCCTCGACGCCCGCCATGAACTCGCGCAGCTCAGCGCCACTTTCCGCGCCGACCCCATGCACCAACGCCCGCTCGAACCGCGCCCGATTCCCGGCATCCCGCCCGAACCACTCCACCAACGCATCCGCCGGCGCGTCCTGCCGCTGCGCGAACTCCCTGAGCCGCAGCACCTGCTCATCCCCGGCGCGCAGCCCCTCGACCCCGCGCAACCGCGCGACCAGCCGAAACCCGCCCTGCCGGAACAACACCGGGTCGTCCACCACATCCACCTCCGGCGTCGCCACCCGTCCGACAACAAGTGTTGTCACTTGCCCCCGGCGCCGTCAACCCACGCCCCACTGGACACACGGACCACGCCCCCGTGTAAGCTGGCGAGGCACTGCGGATGTAGTTCAATGGTAGAACATCAGCTTCCCAAGCTGAATACGCGGGTTCGATTCCCGTCATCCGCTCCAAGAACTGTTCTTGCAGCTCACAAGGGGTGCTTCCCAAGTTTGGGAAGCACCCCTTCTGGCTTTCTAGGCACCGTTCCAACAACATCCCAGCAACATCACTCGGCGGCTCCATTTCCGCGCTCTTTCTTCTCCCGCCGTCGCGCTTCGATGAGCTTCGACAACGTCTCGGCGATCCGCTCGCCCGCCTCATCCGTCGCCCGCGGGTGGATCAGGGCCGCCCGCATGCCGTCGTGACCCATCTGCGCCATCAGATCCTTGGTCGACATGCCGGCCTTGGACGCCCACACGTTGTCCGCGTGCCGCAGGTCGTGGAAGTGCAGGCCCTTCAACCCCATGCCCGCCACGACCTCCGTCCACCTGGACAGCTGCGCGAAGTTCGGCCGGCGCAGCGCGTCCCCCTTCTTGCCGGTGAACAACAGCGCCTCGTCGTCCGGCTCCACGAACAGCGCCAGGTGCTTCAGCAGCGACGACCGAACTGCCTGCGGAACGATCACTGTCCGCGACTTCGGAGGACCGACCAGCAGCCCTTGTCCCGGGACGTCGACGAACGCCCTCGTCACCCGAACCGTGCTCGCGTCCTCGGCGAGGTCGCACCGCCGCAACACGGTCACCTCTCCGTAGCGCAGCGACGTGAAGGCCGCGAGCAGAACCATTGCGGCCCACCGGTCCGGCGTCTTCGACGCCAACTCGAACACCTCAAGGGCGAAGTGCCAGCGATCCGACCTGTCGATCCAAAGGGCCAAGTGGCACAGTCAGGACATGGCAGAACCGGCCAACATCGACGCGGTCATCCAGCGGTTTCCGATCGGCGATCACATCTCCGCGCCCATCAGGAACTACCTCAATCCCAATCAGCGCACCGGCCTGATGGCCGACCTCGGGGCGGGCGTGCTGGGCTTCGTCGACAGCGAGCACCTGCGACACAAGGACTGGCTACCCGTCGGAGAAGTCGTTCAGTTCGAAGTCCTCCGCCACGACCTGTACGAGAGCGTTTACGACAAGCCGCACAGGTGCCAGCCGCGACTCTGGCCGCTCGACCGACGCTGGCGCAACCCTCAGGCCGCTCACTGGGGCTTTGACAACGAACAGTGGGCAAGCATCAAAGCCCGGTACGCGCTGGGCGCAACGGTGACCGGCACCGTCAGCAACATCGCGAGAAGCAACCGGTGGTACACGGTCCGCTTCGACGACGTCTGGGCCAGGGTGACCTGGCTGGGCACACCGCCCGCCATCGGCACCACGAGCCACTACACGGTATCCCGACTGCTCGACAGCACCCACCGGATCATCCTCACAGCCGAGGGCACCACACCCCCGTGATGGCCTCCGGCGGCCAGGGCGCTGCCCTGGACCCGGCACCGCTTCGGAGATCAGGGGAGCAGCAGCCCGGTGATCTCCTCATCCCCTGGGCTCTGGGGAAACTCCCAGCAACATGCCAACAACACGCCCCGGTCAACCACGGTCAACAGAGGCACCCCGCGCACATGCCCGTCCGCACGTCAGGGGCACTTTTCAGGTGTCAACGGCTGGTTCCCAAGCTGAATACGCGGGTTCGATTCCCGTCATCCGCTCCACAAATGCAGTGCGGGTGTTTTCCGACAATCGGGAAACACCCTCACTGCTATTTCACCGCCACCGCCAACCAGGGGATAATCCCTCCCATGACGCGTGGCGAGCAGCTCTGCGAAGTCATCGACGACCTCCTGCACATCCTCCGCACCGGTGAGCACGACACGGCCTGGAGCAGCTACCGCTCCGTCGGCGACGCGATAACCGAGCTGGAACACCTGAAAGAGCGCATCCGACAAGGCGACCCCGAAGCAGAGAAACGGCTCAGAGAACTCTTCCTCCCCACCGGAGCCCTCGAAGAGATCGCCGTCTCGAGTGGGTGGGCCGGAACCTGGGTGGAGCTCACCAAGAGGGTCGATCCACAGTAGACAGAGTCACACGTCGTCGCCGATGTCCAGTTTGTGGTAGAAGGTCACGGTCGGCTGGGTGGTGACGCCGGCTGCCGCCATGAGGGCGCCGATGCGGTCGCTTTCGGATGAGAAGAAGGCCTGGAACGAGGCCTCGTCCGGCCAGACGTCGACGACCAGGATGTCCTTGTCGTCGGCCCAGAAATGGTGGGACTGGAGGCCGTGGGCGCGGGCGGAGGCGATGATGGTCGACATGCGGGCGGGGTCGGAGGCGGCGGCCTTCTCGAACTGGGCGCCGTTGCCGGGGACGCGGAGGAGCATGAGCACGGACATCGTGATCACGCCCAGAAGGCGTCGTCGGAGGATTCGTCCTGGGAGACGTCCAGCAGGTCGACCGCTTGGCCGTCGCGCATCCGAAACACGAGCGCGTGGCGGGTGTCGAGGTGTTTGTCGCCTCGGGTGCCGGTGGAGTGGTAGACGGTGACGACCTCGTCGTCGTTCGCGTAGACCTCCTCGAGGGCCACGCGGAGGGTGCCGTCGCTGCGGGTGGCGAGTTGGCCGTACATCGACAGGATCGCGTCGCGGCCCTTGTGGTCGCCCGAAAAGACGTTGTGGCCCGGCATGTGTTGCACGGCGTCGGCGGCGATGAGCTCGGACAGGGCCGCGACGTCGCCGGCGGAGAAGGCCGCGTAGCCGCGGCGGATGAGCGTCGCGTTGGGGTGTTCGGCCATCGTGGCCCCCTCTGCAAAGAAAGTTGGGCGCCCTGGGCGCGGGCGTGTTCACCGGCCGCAGGGCGTGGCACCATCGAACGCGCCGGGCCGCGAACGTGTCAAGACCGCCCTATTCACCCAGCCGGCGACGCAGCAGAGCCGCATGGCCGCCGGCAAGGCCCGTCGCCTCGGCGAGTTCGAGAGCGGCACGAGCCTCGCAGAGGTTTCCCAAGCGGCACAACAGTTCCGCGCGCGTCGCGTGCCACCAGGGGTAGTCCGCCAGCACGTCCAACGCGTCCACGAGCGGCAGCGCCACCGCGGCCCCGTCACGTTCGGCGATCGCGGCGGCGCGGTTCAGTGACACCACCGGGCTCGGGCGGACGGTGAAAAGCACGTCGTACCAAGAGATCACGGCGTCCCAGTTGGTCGACGCGTACGTCGGCGACAAGGCGTGACAAGCCGCGATCGCCGCCTCCACCACGTAAGGGTTGGGCGCGGAAGGCGTGCGCCGCAAAGCGCGCCCCACCAGCAAAACACCCTCCTGGATCAGGGCCGCGTCCCACAGCGAACGGTCCTGATCGGCCAGCAGCACGGGCAAACCGTCGTCGGCCACGCGCGTGCACCGGCGTGCGTCGTGCAGCAACAGCAACGCAAGCAGCCCCAGCACCGTCGGCTCGTCCGGCATCAGCGACGCGAGCAGCCGCGCCAGCCGCACGGCCTCGTCGACCAGCGGATCGCGCACGCCCGCGTACCCCTCGTTGAAGATCAGGTACACCGTCGCCGCCACACCGGAAAGCCGCTCGGGCAGCTCCTCGGCCGCCGGCACGCGGTACGGGATCCCCGCCGTCGCGATCTTCTGCTTCGCCCGCGTCAACCGCTTCGCCGCCGTCGCCTCGGGCAGGCGCAGTCCACGCGCGACTTCGGCGGTCGACAAACCGCCGAGTGTCCGCAGCGACAAAGCGACCTGCGCGTCCACCGACAGACACGGGTGGCAGCAGGTGAACACGAGGCGCAGCAGGTCGTCGCGGATCACGGAGGGCGGCGGGTCGTCGTCGGCGAGCGGCATCGCGTCCGCCTCCTTCCCGACGCGCTTGGCCTCGCGGCGCAGCACGTCGACGGCGCGTCGCCGCGCCGTCACGAGCAGCCAGGCCCGCGGGTTGTCCGGGACGCCGTCGCGGGGCCACGTTTCGAGCGCCCGCACGACGGCGTCCTGCACCGCGTCCTCGGCCAGGTCCACGCTGCCGATGACCCGCACGAGCGTGGCGAGCACCCGGGTCCCCTCATCCCGGATGAGCCGCGCCAGCGTGTCACCGGCGACCGTCACGAGAACTCGACGATCGGGCGCACCTCGACGGCGCCGTCCCACGCGGCCGGGATCTGCGCGGCGACCTTGACGGCTTCGTCGAGGTCGGCGCATTCGATGAGGTAGAAGCCGGTGAGGGCTTCCTTCGTCTCGGCGTACGGGCCGTCGCTGGTCACGATGTCGCCGCCCTTGCCGCCGTTCACGCGGACGGTGGTGGCCGTCGCGGTCGGGTACAGAGCCTGGCCACCGCGGATCACGGCCGCGGCGGCCGCGCCGAACTCGTTGTAGTCCTTCATCATCGACGCGGCTTCCGGCTGCGTCGGGTCCACGTCGGCGGAGTAGATGAGCGCGGCATAGGTGGGCATGGCTGCTCCTGATGAGTGTCCGGACCGGCGCCGTTCGCCGGCTAACACTCTAAGGACGAACGGCCCCCAACGCGCCAGGACAATCGCCGGGGAAAAACTTCAGCCCTCGACGAGCTCCCACTCGGCACCCGGCTCCGCGCGGTCGAAGACCTGACCGGGCGCGGCCTGCAGCACGTTCACGACGTCCGGGTACAGGCTCACCACGTGCTCCAGCTCCAGGCCCTCGACCTCGAAGTCCTCGGCTTCCGGTACCTCGAAGCCCACGAAGAGCCACGTGCCGTCACCCTCGCGCACGACCTGGCGCACGGCCCGAACGGGCGCGTCGCCCCCGGTCACGATCTCGGTGAGCCCGGTCGACAGTTGCACCTCGTCCACCGGCGAGCCCGGGTGCTGCCACGCGGCGATGCGGGCTTCGCGGATCTCGCGGTCCTCGGCCTCGTCGTCGGAGTCGGCGACGGAGCTCAGCAGCCACGCCGAACGCTCCGGGTCCCAGTCGGCCGCCATGCCGGTGGGCAGCGACGCCAGCGCCGTGAGCTGCGGGATGAGCTCGACGGCTTCGCGCAGCGGGACCGCGCCGAACTGCTCGCGGTTGACGTCCATGTCCTCGTCGAACTCGGCGCCGTCGCTGATGAACCAGTCGTCGTCATCGTCGAGGACCACGAACGCGAGCTGCGCGGGGTCCTCCAGCAGCGCCCGCGCGAAAATCACGGGCGACTCCGGGTCCTGTCGCAGCGGCCAGTCGTTCGACATGTTCTTCTCCCCGCGTCGTGCCGGCGTCCGCGAACATCCCACCAGACGTGCGAACCGGCCTCGCACCGGGCCGAAAACGCGCTAATTCCACGGACGTTGGATTACCCTGGGCGGATGGTGCTGCCAGAACGTCTCGCCCACTTCAACCGCGTGGTGACCAACCGGGTCACGGGACCGTTCGTCGGGTGGCTGCCCGGCTTCGGCCTGGTCGTGCACCAGGGCCGCCGGTCCGGCAAGGAGTTCCGCACCCCGCTGAACGTCTTCCGCACCGACGACGGCTTCGTCGTCGCCCTCACCTACGGCCCGGACACCGACTGGGTCAAGAACGTGCTGGCCGCGGGCCACGCGGAGCTCGTCACGCGCGGCAAAAAATGGCGCGTCACCGATCCACGGCTCGTGCATGATGGGTCCCGCCGTCCGATGCCGCCCGGGGTGCGCCAGTTCCTCGGGCTCGTCGGGGTCGAGGACTTCCTGCTGCTGCGGCGGGAGTGAGGGGGAGCGGTGCTCTCGGGCAAGCTGGTGCGGCTGCGGGCGCTCGAGCCGTCGGACGCGGAGTCGCTGTACCGCTGGATCCACGACGACGAGGTGGGTCAGTTCATGACCGGCTCGCACCCGCGTTCACTGGACCAGGTGCGCAAGCGCTGCGAGGAACGCAAGGTCAACACGTACGAGCACGTGGTGCTCGGCATCGAGTCGGTGGCATCGGGCGCGTTGCTCGGCGTGATCGACCTGCGCGACGCCGAGCCCGAGATCGGCCGCGCCGAGCTCGACATCTACATCGGCGAGAAGGACCACTGGAACGGCGGCTACGGCACCGAGGCCATGCGCCTGATGTGCCGCTACGGCTTCAACGTGATGCGCCTGCACCTCATCGCCCTGTGGGTGGTCGCCGACAACGAACGCGCGCGCCACGTCTACCGCAAGGTGGGCTTCGTGGAGGACGGCCGGCACCGCGAGTGCTTCCGGGGCAGCGATGGGAAGTACTACGACATGTACTTGATGAGCCTGCTGGAACCCGAGCTCATCGACTGACGGCCGGAACGTCCAGGCGTTCGCTCGGCAACCCGGGAGACTGGCCCAGTCCCGCACGGGCCTGAGCACAACCGCGCCGGACTGACAAGATCTCTGCCGTCATCGATCAGCAGCCGCTTGCCTTCGGACCCGCCGCCGTATGGCGGGTGGTCACATCTCCTCCGTGATGAGCGGGCTCGATTGGCGCTCGCCAGGTGCGCCGGTGCGCGCAGGGGCACTGTCGCGCGATGTCGCGGCCCGGAGCAGGAGCAGGGGCGTGGCAATCAGCAGAAGGCCGGCCAGCCCGATCGCGATCCTCGTCGCCGTCAGCGCGGCCAGGACGCCCCAGACGAGCGTGAGCAAGGCCGTGGCGAGGCTGCTGCTGATCTGCCACGCCGACAGCGTCCGTGAGAGTCGTTCGTGCTCGATGTGCTTGAGCCGGAAGGTCGCGACCACCGGGTTGAACAGGCTCATCGGCACGATGACACCGAACTCGATGACCATGACCAGCAGCAGTCCGGCGATGCCTGCGGGAATGAACGCCAGTCCAATCGGCCAGAGGACCGCGCCGATGGCCGCGAGCCACATGACCTTGTGCTCGCCGTACTTGGCGACTGTCGGACCGGCAAGGCGCGAGCCGACGAATCCGCCGATGCACGGTACGGCGAAGGCGAGTCCGTACTGCCACGGCGCGAAGTGGAGGTCACGCAGCATGAGCACCGCGACCAGCGGTTCCTGCGCCATGATGAGGCCGCCTACGGCGAGGCGGTTCAGGAATACCGGACGCAGCCGCGGGTGGCTGAGCAGGTACCGCCAACTGTCCGGCAGATCCCGCAGGGTGACCTTCTTCGCCGCATCCTTCACGGGAGTCGGCTCGCGGCCGCCGATGGCGGTGATGCCGAGCGCTGAGAGCAGGTAGCTCAGGCCATCGGCGACAACGGTGGTGGTGTAGCCGAACAGCCCGATCGCGGCGCCGCCCAGCGGCGGGCCGATCGCGATCGAGCTCCACAAGGTGGATTCGAAGCGGCTGCTGGCTGCCAGGAGGTCGTCGCGGGCCACGACCGACTTCAGGTAGGCGCCGCCGGCGGTGGCGAACCCGATCTTGGCGGCGGCAACCACGATTGCGACGAGCAACAGCTGCACGTAGGTCAGCCAGCCGAGCCAGTAGGCCAGCGGAATGGTCGCCATCGCGGCGAAGCGCAGCAGATCCATCGCGATCATGACGGGCCGCTTGCGTCGGGTTTCGATCCAGGGCCCGGTCGGGACAGCGACGAGGGCACCGACGATGAGGCTTGCCGACGAGAGCGCGGAAACGCCGGCGGGGCTGGAGTGCAGGACGCTGATGGCGATCAGGCCGAAGGCGCCGAACCCGAGACCGGAGCCGTAGGCACTGACCGCGTTCGCGGCCCACAGCCATCCGAACTGCCGCCCGAGCTTCCTGCGTGCCACGTCGTTCCTCCATCTCGTGTATCCCCAACCGCCCGTACTGCTCCGGATATGCAATCCCGACTGACGACGTGGGAGGTAACAACCGATCTGGCGGCGCGCCACAACTCCCCGTTGTGCCACTACGGTGAGTGTGTGGATCTCGATGCGGTACGGACCTTCCTCCAGGTCGCTTCGGAAGGACAGTTCCAGAGCGCGGCCGACGAGTTGGGCGTCACCCAGCAGGCCGTTTCGAAGCGCATCGGTGCCCTCGAGCGTGAGCTCGGCGTGGTTCTCTTCGCCCGCGGGCCCCGCGGCGCCACGCTGACGGTCGACGGCCAGGCGTTCCTGCCGCACGCCCGCGAGCTGCTCCAGGCCGAGGATCGCGCTATCGCCTCGGTGGTGCCCGGTCGCCGTGCGCTCCGAGTCGACGTACGGAACCGGCGGACGGCGCCGGCCACCCTCCTTCATGCCTTCTATCAGCAACGCCGCGCACTCGACCTGAACGTCGTCGCATTGGCCGACCTCAACCTCGAGGCGGCGCTCGCGGCGGTCGCGAGCGGCACCGTCGACGCCACCTTCCGTGGCCTGACCGACCCGAGGCGGCAACTCTCAGGCACGGGACTCTCCAGCGCCCTGGTCATCGAGGACCGCCACGAGCTTCTGGTCGGCCCGAAGCACCCGCTTGCGGATGCTCCGTCTGTGACCCCACGCCAGCTCGCCGATCACCCGATCTGGATGCCAGGGTTGCCCAGCGGGGACGAAGTCGCGGCCTACTACGACGAGCTCGCCGCCACTTTCGGGATCACCATCGACGTCCTGGGCCCTGCGTTCGGGGCCGAGGTGCTGGTGACCGAGATCGCCGAGTCGGCGACACTCGCGAACCTCGTCGGCGAAGGCTCCCGCTATCTCTGGCCCGCGCACTACGACCTTCGACGAATCCCGATCGTCGACCCCACACCGGTCTTCCCGCTTTGGGTCATCTGGCGTACCGACAACCGGCAGCCCGATCTGGCCGAGTTGCTCGCCTTCCTCGAAGCCGACTTCGCCGGCCGACAAGACAGCGACAGCTGGCGCCCGTCCTGGGCGCGCCACGGCCATTAGTCAGAGCAGCGGCAACTTTTGGCCAGCAGCTGCGACACCGTCGCCGTGTCAAAGTTCCCAGTCCACCCTCATCTGCGATGAGCCCCCAAAAGCCTGAAAAACGAGAGCCCCGCCCCTCGAAACGGCAAGAGGGGCGGGGCTACTCGGAACAGAACTACGGAACCATCGTGATCCGGTCCGCCGGCGGCGGGGTGACGCCCGGGTGTGCGCCGAGGTACGCGATCAGCGCGTCGAGGTCCACGGGACCGCCCGCGAGGTCGGTGCCCTTCGTGAACTCGGTGAACCCGTCGCCGCCCGCGGCGAGGAAGTTGTTCACCGACACGCGGAACGTCGCGGCCGGGTCGACCGGCGTGCCGTTCACGGTGATGTTCGAGACGCGCGAACCGATCGGCGCCGAGGCCGAGTACGTGTAGTGCAGGCTGCTCGAGATCTGCAGGATCTTGGTGCCGCCCGGCTGGCCCCACTGCTGCTCCAGCACGTTCTTCAGGTTCGCGCCAGTGAGCGTGATCGTCTGCATGATGTTCGCGAACGGCTGCACTGTGAACGCTTCGCCGTAGGTGACCACGCCGTCGCCCTCGCCGTTGGGCGAAGACGCGTAGTTGAGGTCAGCGCGGATGCCGCCGGGGTTGGTGATGGCGACGACCGCGTTGTTGGACTTGGTGCCTTCGAGCTGCGCGTCGGCGATCACGTCGCCCATCGTCGACTCACCCGAGGGCGCGCCGGCCGCGGTGAGGTCCGCGGTGATGGTGCCGACCTGCTTGTTGGCGATCGGGCCCGACTTGGTCTTGGCCTCGTCCACGAGCTTGGCGACGGCCGGGTCCGGCGTCACGTCGCGGGTCACGATCTCGTTGTGCGCCTTGGTCTGCGACCGGATGACGTCGCGCGTGCGCAGGTCGATCTTCAGGTCCACGACGGACAGCAGCCGGCCGAACGACGCGCCCTGGATCACCGGCCGCGGCTGGCCCGCGGGGTCGTTGATCACGCAGTTGTACTGCTGGTGGCTGTGGCCGGTGAAGATCGCGTCGACCTTCGGGCTCACGTTCTTCGCGATGACGTCGGCCTCGCCGCCCGGCGCCACCTTGCAGTCGTTCGGACCGGCGCCGGGCAGCGTCTCGTCGCCCTGGTGCAGCAGCACGACCTGGGCCTTGATGCCCAGCAGGTCGAGCAGGTTCGCGGTGCGGTTGATGGCCTGGGCCTCGTCGCCGAACTTGAGGCCCTTGATGGCGTCGGGCGTGACGACCGAGGGCAGGTCCTTCAGCGTGGCGCCGATGATGCCGATCGGCACGCCGCCGGAGAACTGCACCGAGAACGGCAGCAGCGCGGGCAGGCCGTTGGTGAAGTACACATTGGACCCGAGGATCGGGAAGTCCGCGCCCTGGTAGGTGGGGCGGAACTGGCAGCCGTCGGTCTTGTTGCAGCCGCCGAACTGCATGCGCAGCAGTTCCTGGTAACCCTCGTCGAGCTCGTGGTTGCCGACCACGGAGGCCTTCACGCCCAGCTCGTTGAGGAAGTCGATGGTCGGCTCGTCGTGGAACAGCGCCGAGATCACCGGCGACGCGCCCACGTTGTCGCCCGCCGAGAGCACCATCGAGTTGCGCACCTGCGACTCGAGCTGCTTGACGTGCGTGGCCACGTACGCGGCGCCGCCCGCGTCCACACTGGTCCCGTCGGCCATGAACACCTTGCCGGCCGATCCGGCCGGCGGCTCGAGGTTGCCGTGCAGGTCGTTCAGCGTGATGATCCGGACGTCCGTGGTCTGCGCGGCCGACGCCGGCACGCTCGTAACGGCCACAGTGGCCAGTGCGGCCGCGGCGGTGACCGCGAGCCGGGTGAAGAGCCTCATGTTTCCTCCGATTTCGCGCCCGTCGTCCCCTGGAACAGGCACACGGCGGTGCAGTCTGCCCAAACGGGAGGAGCCTCACCAGAGGGAAAAGGAGGGTGATGGGGAAATGTCACCCGGCGTTTTCGCTGCCGTCCAGCAGCACCCGCGCGACGACGCCCGGCGCGTCGCCCATGGGCACGTGACCGCAACCCGGCAGCGTGAGCAGCCGGGCGTGCGGTGCGATCTCCTCGAGCGCCGACGCTTTCGGCCGCGCGAGCACGCGGTCGTGCTCGGCCCACGCGATCGTGACAGGTACGTCGGCGCGCACCGGCCCGGTGAAGCGGAAACCGCCCTTGGCCTGGGCGAGCGTCGGGGCGAAGCCCTCGGCGTCGGCCAGCGCGCGGACGTCGTCGACGATCACCTGCGGGGCCAGCCGCTCGGGCTTGCCGTAGATCATCCCGGTGAGCGCCGCGCGGCCCGCCCCCTTCATGGCCAGCCGGCGCACGCTCCGCTCGGGCGTGTGCCGGGCCAGCGTGCGCAAGGTGCGCAGCACGGTGAGGGCGTAGTGCCGCTGCAGCGGCGTCCACAACCCGGCCGGTGACAGGGCCGTGGCGCTGCCGACCAGGCCGGCCTTGGCGAGTTCGAGCGAGAGCAGGCCGCCGAGGGAGTTGCCCGCCACGTGCGGCCGCTCGATCCCCAGGTCGAGAAACAGCTTCGCGAACAGCTCCAGCGCCGGCCCGACGCCGTACGCGCCTTCGCGGTGCGGCGATTCCCCGAACCCCGGCAGGTCCACGGCGATCACGTCGCGGTGGGGCGTGAGCAGCGGCAGCACCGGGTCCCACGCCTGCCGGCGGTGCCCGACCCCGTGGATAAGCACGAGCGGCGCTCCAGTGCCGGCCCTGGTGTAGACCACGTCGTCCATGATCGACAGCGTAAGCACAGGTGGCGGCGATTTCCACAACCTGCGGTAACAGTTACTTCCGGTAGCGCGTAACGGTCGGTTTCTCCGCAGCGATCAATCGGCCGAACCCCTGGGGAGCCACATGGAACTGCAGATCGTCCTGACCGTGATCGTGGTCGTCGCCCTGCTTGTCGGCGGCACGGTGTTCGCGGCGTGGCGGTCGGAGCGCGCCGAGGACGAGCAGCGCGACGAGGAGCCTGACCGATCGGCTTAAGCGGTCCTCGGCCAGATGGCCGACCCGGCCGGATTCCGTCCGGCTCTTCGACCGAAGTGGCGTGACCCCCAAGATCCATAACGTTCTCGGCATGACGAACGCACAGGTCACGGCCCTGCAGTACGGGCTCATCGGATTCCTCGCGGTGTGGGGCACGTTGCTCGTCCCGCAGCTCGTGCTGCAGCTGGCGCGCTACGGCCGCCCGCGGCTGCGCCGCCTGGTGACCACGGCGGCGGTCGTCTTCTACGCGTGCATGGCGCTCGCGGTCGTCTTCCTGCCGCTGCCGAGCGCCAACGGCCGGCGCCTCGAGCAGACGGTGCAGCTGCGGCCGTTCCAGTGGGTCGCCGACATCCACACCGAGCTGGTGAAGCACGGTCTTTCGGCGGCGCACTGGTTCAGCACGCAGACGTTCCAGCAGGTCGCGCTCAACGTGCTGCTCTTCGTGCCGCTCGGGATCTTCGCCCGCGTCCTGTGGCGCCGGGGCCTCGTCGGCGCGTTGGCCGTGGGCGCGGCGGCGTCACTGGCCATCGAGATCACGCAGCTCACCGCGAACTTCGGGACGGCGCCGTTCGTCTACCGCATCTTCGACGTCGACGACCTCATGACCAACACCTTCGGCGCCGGCCTCGGCTGGCTCTTCGGCGCCCTGCTGCTCGCCCTGCGCGCAATCCCTTCAGCGATCCACGCTCAGCCGGCCGGGCGCGAGCGGATCGACCTCGCCCAGACGCGCTAGCCGCGCCTTGCGCCGCAGCGCCGCCCGCTTGGCGGCGCGCCGGTCTTCCAGAACCACGATCAGCGAGGCGGCTGCCAGGATGAGGGCCACCAGTGCGAGGACAACCCAAAGCTGCACGCGGGCTCCTCCCTACGACGTTGTGCGAGAGATCACACAGGCTACCTAGATCGGTACCTGATCCGCTACCCCGCGTGCCGAGAACCAATCCCGGTCAGCGGTCAGCCACTCGCCGAAGGTCAGATCGGCCGAGGTCAGCGCCTCGGACAACGCCGGAAAACCCAGGCGCCGGCAGGTGAATTCTTGGTGCCACACCCGTTCGGCGGCGCGATAGCGCACCGTCGCGGACAGCAGATCGCCCTCACGGACGACGTCGTGCAGCGAAACGCCGATCTCCCCGAGGAGCCCGCCCGGCCCGTCGGCCACGTGGTCGAACCACTCCGGCGGATGCCATTCGACGAGCAGCCGGCCCCCGGGCGCGAGGTGCCGCCGGGCAGCGGCGAGCAGCGCGTGGCGCTCCGCGGGATCGGCCGTGTTGACCAGGTGACTGCCCAGCAGGACCACGTCGAACTCGCGGGACAGCCGGAGGTCGCCGATCCGCGCGCAGACCGTCTCGGCGCCGCGGACGTGGGCGAGCATCTCGGGCGACTCGTCGACGGCGACCACGGAGTGGCCGAGCTCCAGCAACGGGTGCGTCACGCGCCCGCAGCCGCTGCCCAGCTCCAGGATCGACGCGGCGGCGGGCACGGCGCCGTGGACGATCTCCGGTTCGCCGGCCGCGGGCAGCCGCAGGTAGAGGTCCACCGAGCAACCGTCGGGCGTGGTGGTCATGTCTGACAGGGTGCCCGAGGTTGGGCCCATGGCTCGTCCGACCCACGCCGAGGGTGAGGAGGCAGGTCCCGGCCGGCGGCTGGGCAGGGAGACAGATCCGGCTGGCCTCCGGGCAGGGAGTCGGACTCGGCTGGCCTCCGGGCAAGCGTCCCTGCCCGGCAGGCAGCTGGGCAGGGAGTCAGACCCGGCCGGCCCCGGGACAAGCGTCGGAACCGGCCGGCCGCCGGGCAGGGAGACAGACCCGGCCGGCCCCCAGACAAGAGTTATCCACAACTGGCTCCACCGACCCCGAGTTGTCCACAGATTTCACAATCGCCATTTTCAGGCCCCTGACCTCGGTAAACTGGGACAGGGCAGCCCCCCAGAGGAGGGCGGGGGTCCGTCCCGCGGCGGTGGCCTGTCCCGCGCCGGGGGTTCACCCCGCGGCAGTGGTCTGTCCCACGCAGGTGGGCATCGCGCCGGGTCCGATCTCGGGTTCGCCCGCCGCAGGTAGCCGCAGCGAGAGGTCGACCGGCGGGCGTCATGGAGACCCGCATGCCCGAGACTGGGCGCATGCCCACCCGACCCACCAAGGACCAGCTTGCCGCCGCGCAGGACAGCACGATCCCCGACGTCATCGCGCCCGGGTTGGACGTGCTGTTCTGCGGGATCAACCCCGGGCTGTACTCGGGCGCGCTGGGGCTGCACTTCGCGAGGCCTGGCAACCGCTTCTGGCCCGCGCTGCACGCCGGGGGCTTCACGCCGCGGCTGTTGGACCCGAGTGAGCAGCACGAGCTCCTCGACCTCGGCCTGGGGATCACCAACGTCGTCGCCAGGACCACCGCGCGGGCGGACGACCTGACCGGCGACGAGCTGCGCGAAGGCGGCAAGACGCTCGTCGAGAAGGTCCTCGCGCACAAGCCCCGCTGGCTCGCCGTGCTGGGTATCACCGCGTACCGCACCGCGTTCGGCGAGAAGCAAGCCCAAGTCGGGCCGCAGGAGCGCGTGATCGGCGAGACCGGCGTGTGGGTCCTGCCGAACCCGAGTGGCCTCAACGCCCACTGGACGCCCGCCGGGCTGGCAAGTGAGTTCGCCGCGCTGCGTGCACGGGTTGTCACGTAGCGGCCATCTTTCGGGCTACACCCTCAGTAGCAAACGGAGGAGCACCCGCCGTCGTACAGGGCCAAAAAGCCGCAGATCACGGCCGTTTTTCTACGGAGAGTTTGCTGCAACCGGCCGATACGGCCATGAGGGGGAAACCGCGTCACAAGCGCCTTCCGGAGGAGTCGAATCAAGGACAAGGTGTCATTCCTGTCCGGTCCCAGCAGGGGGGATCGGGTGGTGTCAGGACGGCACGCCGGGGGGCGTGCGCGGGCGTCCGGGCGACCCGGGAACGACCTGGAAGACGGAGGCCCGAGATGCGCGGCATCGAGCCCCACCGAACGCCGGCTGTGCCCGGACAACCGACCGCGAACCGCAGCCTGGGGGTGGCCGTCGTCGATCCCATCCCGATCTTCCGCGAGGGCCTCGCGTCGATGGTCCACCGGACGCCGGGGCTGCACTGGGCGGGCCAGGCGGCGAGCCACCACGCGGCGATGCAGCTGTGCGAGCAGGTGCGTCCCGACGTCGTGATCCTCGACTCGGCGCTGGACCCCCACTGCCACCTCACGAAGCTGCTCAACTCCGGCGACCCCGCCGTGGTGCTGGTGACGCTGGTGCGCGACGTCAACCGCACGCAGCAGTACCTGGCCACGGCCATCGCGGCGGGCGCGCACGCGATCGTGCCGCGGGCGGTGGACCCGCGGCGGCTGGCCGAAGCCGTGCGACGCGCGCACACCGACCGGCGCTACATCGATCCGGCGCTGGCGGCGCTCACCGCGCGGCCGAAACGGCAGCCGTCGCCCAGAGCGGCGCCGGCCGAGGAGCACCTCACCCAGCCGAAGGGCGCCATGCCGCTGTCGCGCCGCGAGTACCAGGTGCTGCAGCTCGTCGCCGAAGGCCTGGAGAACTCGGCGATCGCGAAGCTGCTGTTCCTCTCGGTCGAAACCGTCCGGACGCACGTGAAGAGCATCCTGCGCAAGCTGTCGGCGCGGGATCGCACACACGCGGTGACCATCGCGTTCCGCAGCGGCATCCTCGTGCCCCACACCGACGACGCCCACACGCCCCTGCCCGCCGACCGCGCCGTGGCGCGCGGCACCCCCTGAGGTCGGCTTCCTGGTCGATGTCGGTTTTTCGGCTGAATCCACACCCCTGGAAGAGCGGAACCGCTTGCTCCAGTTACTCGTAGGTAATATCCTGAAGTTACCGGCGAGTAAGGGAACATGTGCCCGGCCGGAAAGCCGAACACGACACGGAGTGACGACATGGGCCACTACAAGAGCAACGTCCGAGACCTGGAGTTCAACCTCTTCGAGGTACTCGGCGTGCAGGACCGCCTTGGCAAGGGCGTGCTGGCCGAGTCGGACGAGGAGACCGCGCGCGGCGTGCTCTCGGAGCTGAACAAGCTCGCCACCGGCCCGCTCGCCGAGTCCTACGCCGACGCGGACCGCAACCCGCCGGTGTACGACCCCAAGACCTTCAGCGTGAAGATCCCCGAGTCGTTCAAGAAGAGCTACAAGCAGCTCCTGGACGGCGAGTGGTGGCGCCTCGGCCTCACCAACGACCTCGGCGGCTTCGGCCTGCCCCCCACGGTGCAGTGGGCCGCGTCCGAGCTGATCCTCGGCGCCAACGCACCGCTGTTCATGTACATGGCGGGCCCGAACTTCGCCATGATCGTGAACAACAACGGCACCGAAGAGCAGAAACGCTGGGCGCAGCTCATGATCGACCGCCAGTGGGGCGCCACGATGGTGCTGACCGAGCCCGACGCGGGCTCCGACGTCGGCGCCGGCCGCACCAAGGCCGTCAAGCAGGAGGACGGCTCCTGGCACATCGACGGCGTGAAGCGGTTCATCACCTCGGCCGAGCACGACATGAGCGAAAACATCATGCACCTCGTGCTGGCGCGCCCCGAGGGTCCCGGCATCGAGACCAAGCCGGGCACCAAGGGCCTTTCGCTGTTCCTCGTGCCGAAGTTCCACTTCGACTCCGAGACCGGCGAGCTGGGCGAGCGCAACGGCGCCTTCGTGACGAACGTCGAGCACAAGATGGGCATCAAGGCGTCCACCACGTGCGAGCTGACCTTCGGGCAGCACGGCACCCCGGCCAAGGGCTGGCTGCTCGGCGAGGTGCACAACGGCATCGCGCAGATGTTCCAGGTCATCGAGTACGCCCGGATGATGGTGGGCACCAAGGCCATCGCCACCCTGTCGACCGGTTACCTCAACGCGCGCGACTACGCCAAGGAGCGCGTGCAGGGCGCCGACCTGCCGAACATGCTCAACAAGACCGCGCCGCGCGTCACCATCACGCACCACCCGGACGTGCGCCGTTCGCTGATGCTGCAGAAGGCGTACGCGGAGGGCCTGCGCGCGGTCTACCTGTACACGGCGTCGTTCCAGGACCAGCTGTGGACGCAGGACGGCGATGAGGCGGCGCTGAAGCTGGCGCACGGCATCAACGACCTGCTGCTGCCGGTCGTGAAGGGTGTCGGCTCCGAGCGCGCCACCGAGCAGCTCGTGCAGTCGCTCCAGACGCTCGGCGGGTCCGGCTTCCTGCAGGACTACCCGATCGAGCAGTACATCCGCGACGCGAAGATCGACTCGCTCTACGAGGGCACGACGGCCATCCAGTCGCTCGACTTCTTCTTCCGGAAGATCGTGCGCGACAAGGGTCAGGCGCTCGCGTTCCTCGCCGGTGAGATCACGAAGTTCATCGAGTCCGAGGCGGGCAACGGCCGGCTCAAGAACGAGCGTGCGCTGCTGAAGCAGGCCCTCGAGGACTCGCAGGGCATGCTCGGCGCGATGATCGGCTACCTCACCGCGTCGCAGGAAGACGCGCAGAGCATCAACAAGGTCGGCCAGCACACCGTGCGGCTGCTGATGTCGATGGGCGACCTGCTGGTGGGCTGGCAGCTGCTCAAGCAGGCCGAGGTCGCGATCGCCAAGCTCGACGCGGGCGCGGCGGCCAAGGACGTGCCGTTCTACGAGGGCAAGGTGGCCGTCGCTTCGTTCTTCGCGAAGTCCGTGCTGCCGGAGCTGTCCTCGCGCCGCACGATTGTCGAAGGCGCCGACAACGCGCTGATGGAGCTGGACGAGGCCGCTTTCTGAGCCTCCTCGTTTCCCCTGCGGACGCCCCCGGCCGATCTCGGTTCGGGGGCGTCCGTATTTCTTTCAGGTGACGTCACCTGCCGCGAATGGCCGTGACCGGGCACGCGGGGGGTGTAATCAGAACTGCCGCAGGTTTCGGCCGCCCGCCCCAGGGGCACTCCGGGACCAAGTCCGCGGCAGGACCGCGGACCCCATCAGGCATGAGGAGTGACGATGACTATTGCAGGCATCATCAGTGCCGTCGTGATCGGTTTGATCCTCGGCCTGCTGGGCCGACTGGTCGTGCCCGGCAAGCAATCGATCCCGCTCTGGCTCACCATCATCGTGGGTATCATCGCGGCCTTCATCGGCACCGCGATCGCTCGCGGCATCGGTTACGCCAACACCGACGGCATCGACTGGCTCGAGATCATCACGCAGGTCGTGCTCGCCGCGATCGGCGTGACGCTGGCCGCGAACCTCTACGGCAGGCGCAGCGTCAACAGGTAGCTTTGATCCACTATGGACGGCCCGGCCCCGCTCAGGCGGCGCCGGGCCGTTCTTTGTGGACTGCCGACGCAGTTGGTCAGCAGACCACGATCGGCTGCGGCGCGTAGGTGGTGTTGCGCGTTTCTTCGCGGACTTCGTTGCCCGTCGCCAGGTCGTGGAACACACGCGTGTCGGACACGCTGAAGCCCGGCGCGCCGATCGACGGCCGGCAAGCGCCGTCGGGCCCGGGTCCGAACTGGACGGTCGGCGAGACCTCGTCCGACGTGCCCCCGGTGCGGCCCTCGATGACGTAGTGCTTCGTGCCCCAGATCCGCACGGTGACGGAATTCCCGCTGACGCTGGCCTGGATCGCGAAGCCCGTGTCGTCGTTGTCGGTGATCTTCAGCTCCACCGGGTTCCCCGCGTCGTCGATGGCTTTCGCGTCGCGGCCGGCGGGGTAGCGGTCGAGGTAGTGGTCGTGGGCGAGGTGGCCGCCGTCGCCGAGGCCGGCCAGGTACGCCGCGTTGTACAAAGTGGACGCGAGCTGCGAAACCCCGCCGCCCACAACGGAAGGGCCGGTGCCGTCTTCGTTCGCCGGCGCGCTGACGTAGCCGGCGGCCGCGGTCCGCGCGCCCGATCGGGCGCCGAGGCTGAACGTGTCGCCGGGTTTCACGATGGCGCCGGAGACGCGGTCGGCGAACGTCTGGATGTTCGTGGCCGCGGGGCCGGAGAAGCCGCTCGTGGTGAACTCGCCGATCACTTCCTTGATGCCCAGCGCGTTGGCGGCATCGGTGGACAGGCTCGGCTTCGTGGCGTCGTAGGCCACCGGCAGGTCACGTCCCGTCGGCTTGGCGAGCACGGTCGTGAGCGTCTTGAATGTGTTGGCCCAGTTGATCTTCCGCGCGTCTTCGGACGGGTTGACCGTCGGCGTGCCCGAGGTGAACACGATTTCCGCGTTGCGCCCGTCGGTCTCGGTCGACGCGAGGTCGGATTCCACGGCCTGCTGCAGCTTGCCCTGGTCGATGCGCAGCTCGAGCGAACCACCGTCGCGCGGCGCGAACTGGAACGACGCCGCGATGGCCGCCGGCGTCAGCGCGACGTCCTTGCCCTGCCCGTGCAACACCACCGGCGCGGCGACGGCGGGGTCGACGACCTGGTCGAGCAGCGCGTGGACGCCTTTCGACGTGGCCTTCGGCGGTGTCACGGCCATCTGCAGCGTCACGCCGCCGGGCGCGAGCCAGCCGTCCGCCACGGTTTGCGCGGCCGCCCGCACGTCGGTGAGCTGCTGGCCCTGGCGCGGCTCCACGGGGTACGCCGTGACGGCGCCGTCGGCCCCCGGCTGGAAGCCGATGCTGCCCTCGACCAGCGGGTGGTTGAGCTTGTCCGTCGCGAGCGTGCCCAGCGCCTGCGCCACCTGCTCCTGGTCCGAGCGGGTGACCACGCCGACGTCGCGCGTGGTGAAGAACGACAGCAGCCGCGTGATCGGGCTCAACGGCTGGTGCCCGGCCTGCGCGAGCGTGCCCGGCCAGTCGAGGCCGAGGCCGGAGTCCGAGGGCACCATCGACGTCGTGACGTCGCCCGCGTGCAGGACCACCGGTTGGGTCAGCCGCGGCTGCAGCTCCGCGCGCAGCTTGGCCTCGGCCTCGGCGTGGGAGAGGCCGCCGACGCCGACGCCCGCCACGAGCACGCCGCGCGGCACGTCGCCGGCGCTGGTGACGAGGTCGATCGCGTACAGCAGCACCAACAGGCCCAGGGCGCAGCCGACGATCATGAACGTGCGCGCGACCCCTTTGCGCAGGCGCCGCTGCGGGGTCTCCGGCAGCGGCGGCCCGTCGACGACGGCGAAGATCTCGGTGGCAAGGTCGTCTTCGTCGCGCTCGGGCAGCAGGTCGTCGATGAAGAGGTCCTGCGGGGTCTCGTCTTCGCGCACGCCTGCCCTCCCGTGGCCGGGGAGCTACAGGTAGAGCCCCGTGCCGTGTTCGGTCCGCTCGGTGGCGACGGCGTGGATGTCCCGTTCGCGCAGCACGAAGTGGCCCTCACCCTGGATCTCGACCTCGAGCTGGTCCTCCGGGTTGAAGAGCACGCGATCGCCCTGCTTGACGTTGCGCACGCTGTTGCCGACGCCCAGTACATCACCCCAGGCGAGCCGGCGGGCGACCTGCGCGGTCGCCGGGATCACGATTCCGCCGCTGCTGCGGCGTTCGCCCTCCTCCGGCGACAGGCGCACGAGCACGCGGTCCTGCAGCATCTGGATCTGGAGCTTGGGCTTGTCAGGCACGCCCCAATGCTACTGACCGGGTGCCACCGGCTTCGGTTCACCCGCCATGACCAGGCTGAGCGTGCGCTCACCACCGCTTTCGAAACGCACCGGCACGCCCCAGTCCTGCCGCGTGATGCGGCACGCGGGGTGCTCGCCGCCCTCGTCGCAGCTGGCCGCCTGGGCGACGACCTGCAGCACGCCTTCAGTTACGCCGTCGGCGAACCGGATGCGGCGGGTGAGGTCGGTACCGATGCCGGCGCCGTCGGCGAGCAGCTCCGGCGGCGACGCACTGACCTCCAGCCGCGTGGACGGGCCGTAGCGGTCGTCGAGCTTCTCACCCGGCGGCGGCGTGAAGACCACGGCGAACTCGACGTCGCCGGGCGCGAGCACCGTCGGCGGGCGGCGGACTGCGTTCTTCTCGCCGGCCACGGTCGTGACCTGGGCTCCGACCGGCGCGAGGCGGTTGCCGGCTGACTCGACGACGAACAGGCCACCGTCGTGCAGCAGCAGGCCCTGCGGCTCGGCGAGGCCAGTGGCGAGTGTGGTGACCTCGCGCGTGAACGGGTCGTAGCGGCGGACGGCGCCGTTGTAGGTGTCGGCGATCGCGATGCGGTCGCCGGGCAGCACGGCCAGGCCCAGTGGGTGCTGCAGCAGCGCTTCGTCGGCCGGGCCGTCGGCGTGGCCGAAGGAGAACAGGTCGGTGCCGACGGCGGTGTGCACGGTGAACGTCTCGCCCTCGGGCTCGATCCAGCGCAGCGCCGAGGTTTCCGCGTCGGCGAGCCACAGCTTGTCGCCGTCGGGCGCGAGGCCGGACGTCTGCGCGAAGAACGCTTCGCGCACGTCGCCGTCTCTGAGGCCTTCGACGGTGGTGCCGGCGAAGCGGCGGATGTCGCCGGAGATCGGGTCGAAGACGCTGAGCGTGTGGTTCCCGGCCATGGCCACCACGACGCCGCCGGCGGGCGCCCACCACGCGACGTCCCACGGGCTGGTGAGGTCGGTGTCGAGGGCCTTGCCGGTGTCGGTGCCGTTGCGCCACTGGTTGCCCGTGCCGGCGACGCTGGTGACCTCGCCGGTGTTGAGGTCGAGGCCGCGCAGCCGGTGACCCGCGGTGTCTGCGACGACGGCGTGGTAGCCGGCGCGCTGCGCGACGTCGTTGGGCAGCAGCGCGATGCCCGAGGGTTCGGTGAAGCTGGCGAGGTCGAACGGCCCGTCCTGCGCGCCGCGCTCACCGCTGCCGAAGCGGCGGATCACAGTCTCGCCGTCGGACGCGAACTCGACCACG
Source organism: Amycolatopsis sp. NPDC047767 (assembly GCF_040704195.1). Lineage (NCBI taxonomy): Bacteria > Bacillati > Actinomycetota > Actinomycetes > Pseudonocardiales > Pseudonocardiaceae > Amycolatopsis > Amycolatopsis sp. NPDC047767. The sequence continues at coordinate 82,537 of NZ_JBEYSJ010000007.1, read as the reverse complement.
GAGTGGTGCCCGGTGTCCGCGACGAGGATGCGGCCTCCCGCCGTGGCGACGGCCTTGCTCGGGAAGCGCAGCTCCGTCTGCTGCTCTTCGACCGGCACGTACGGGTTGCCGCCGCGGCGCAGCGTGCCCTTCGCGGCGTGCTTCGTCACGAGTTCCGCCACGACGCGCCGCAGCGCTTCGCCGTGCCCCTCACCCGCGGCGACGTGCACGACGTAACCCTCGGGGTCGACGACCACCAGCGTCGGCCACGCACGCACCGCGTACTGCGACCACAGCTCCATCTTCGGGTCGTTCACCACGGGGTGGTGCACCTCGTAGCGACGCACGGCCGCCTCGATCGACGCACGCTCGCCCTCGTGCAGGAACTTCGGCGAGTGCACCCCGACGGTCACCAGGACGTCGCCGAATTCTTCTTCGAGCGGGCGCAGCTCGTCGAGCACGTGCAGACAGTTGATGCAGCCACTGGTCCAGAAGTCGAGCAGCACGATCCGCCCGCGCAGCTCCGCGAGGGAGAGTCGCCGGCCGCCGGTGTTGAGCCAGACGTCGCCGGTCAGTTCGGGTGCGCGTACTCGCGCCTGTGCGGAACTCACGCGACGAGTGAACTACACGTAGCTGCCGCGTGTTCCGTTATCCACGGTCTGAGAGAAGAACCTCACCCCGCCGAGGGAGTTTTCCGGACGACCGTCAAGCCGCCGAAAAAGGACGCGCGGGGCGCGGTTGACGGTACGTACGCTTCTTCGCATGCCACACGTCCAGCCGGCGGAAATCCTCACCCTGGAGGAGGCTCGCGCCCTGCAAGAACGCCTAGGAGAACCCCTGCGCCCGGGCCTGTCGCCGACCGAACTCGACGACGTCGAATCCCAGTTCGGCTTCCGGTTCTCCCTGGACCACCGCGTGTTCCTCACCGCCGGCGTCCCCGTGGGCGACCGCTGGCCGGACTGGCTGCACGGCAACCCGGACCACCTGCGCAAACGCTTGGATTGGCCGGTCGACGGGCTGCTGTACGCGATCGAGCACAACGGCTTCTGGCACGACTCCTGGGGCGCGCGGCCTCGGGTTTTGTCGAACGCGCTGGCATGTGCTCGGCGGTTATTGGCTGCGGTGCCGCAACTGGTGCCGGTTTGTGGGCATCGGTACTTGCCGGGAGTGGCTGGTGAGGCGGGGTATCCGGTGTTGTCGGTGTATCAGGCCGATGTGGCCGTATGCGGGCGGGATCTGCGGGGGTATGTGCGGCGGGAGTTCGGTGGGGAACCGGCTGAGGATTCGGGTGGCGGGTTGGGGCTTTCTTCTGCGGGTTTGGGGTCGGTGAGCGCGACTGGCCCGTCGGCGGGGGTGTTGGGGGATGAGCCGGTGGGTGGGGTTCGTGAGGTGGAGTTCTGGTCGGAACTGGTCGACTGAGGCCGGGTTTGGGTTGAGGTTGTGGCTGGTTTTGTTGGCGGCAAACCGTGTTGGCGCGTTGTCATTGAGGTGTCGACCTGGCCTGGTTTGAGGGCATCGCGGGCGGCCTTGATGTCGGCCACCCGCCTCGCGTGCAAGGCGCCCGCGGTCGCCGAGTGTCGACTGTGGCTGGCTTGAGGGCATCACGGGCAGCTTTGGTGTCGATCACCCGCCGCGCGTGCGAGACGCCCGCGGTCGCCGAAGCGCCGGCCGTGCCTGGTTGGAGGCCGTCGCAGGGTCGCCTCTGTACCCGACCCGCCCGCCCGCCCGCCGTGGCCGAAACACCGCCGAAGCGCCACTTGAGCCGTGACCACAGCGGTCAACATTTCGGCCACGCCCAAGCGGTCGACGTTTCGACCCACGCCTTTGACGAAGCACCACTGCTCCCGCACTCTCCGGGGGTTCGAACCCTCCGCTCGCCTCCGACCACCGCGGATCCCGAGTTATCCACACCGCCCCTCCACTTGTGGACAACTCGGCCCTCCCCGCCCGTTTTCCGGGCTCCCTGTCGTACCCCGCCGGTAGACTGGAGCGGGGACGCCCCCCAGGGAGGGCGGGGGCATGTCCGGGCGGCGCCGATGGGGCAAAAGAGCTGGTAAGAGCCGTACTTGTGCCACTGGAAAGCCGCGAAGGAAGGCTCCCGACGAAGCTTCAGCGGGCGGTCAAGGGCGGCTGAGCTCAAGCTCCCGCGGCGGCCTTCAACCGCGCCAGCGTCGCCTCGATGTTCGCCCGGTTCGCCGCCGCGCGGTGCCACACGCCGGTGCCCACTGCGCCCGGCAGGCGGAACCAGGCCGGCCGCCGTTCCCACGTGCTCTCGGTGACCACGCAGCCGCCGGGGGCCGGGGAGATCACGTACTCCCACCGCGAGATCGGCACTGGCCCGAAGGCCACCTCGAAGGCGAAGCGGCGCCCCTCGTCGGCGGCGGTGATCGTCGAGGTGGTGGTCCAGCGGTGGAGGCCGCGGCGGTTCGTGCCGCGGAAGCGGGCGCCGACGGTGGCGTGCGTGGCGCCGTCCAGCCAGCGGTGGGCGTGGTACTCCGCGGCGAGGTCGGCGAGGCGCGCGGGGTCGCTGACCAGCGCGTAGACGACCGAACAAGGCGCCGCGATCGAGAGGGAGCCGGTAGCCGCGGGTGCCGTCACATACCGAGGGTATGGCCTCAGCTGTCCCGGCGCACCATGCGGCCGAAGCCGGCCGCGACGGTCGTCGCGAGGAGCCAGCCGGAGACGGTGAAGCCGGCGGCCACCCAGTTGTCCGCGCCGTGCATGTACCAGCGCGACTTGTTGCCGAAGTCGACGATGGGCACCAGCAGGTCGGCCGTGTAGATCACCGGGTTCCACTGCAGCCCCGTGTCCTGCTGGTTGACCAGGCAGCGCGGCCCGCTGACGGCGTAGCGGCCGGGGTTCTGCACGCAGTCGTCCGAGCCGAGGCCGAACCACAGGCTGCCGAGCACCAGCAGCGTCAGCAGCCAGCCGAGCGCGCGGACGGGCCGGTAGCCGTAGCCGACCATCGAGCGTTGCAGGAAGCTCCACAGCCGCACGCCCGGGCCGAAGATCTTGAACCCCTTCGCCAGCGCGTCGTAGCGGAACTGCTGTTTGCGCAACCCGACCGTCGACGCGTGTTCCTCGTTGCCGGCCGCACGCAGCGTCGCGGCGAGCTGGTCGTACGGGCCGGGCCGGTAGCCGCGCATCGCCTTGCTCAGCAGCACGATGCGGTGGTCCAGGGCGCGGTCGTCGTCGAGGGGAATGCCGCGTTTCAGGGCGTCGTAACGGAAGTCGTCGAGCTCGATGCCGTCCTCGGCGGCCCAGAACTCTTCCGTGTCGCCGAGGGTCCCGCAGTGCGCGCGGCGCAGCACGACGCGTCCCGCGGGCGGCGTGTGGAAGCCGAAGAGGAACTCGTCGGCCGTGACGTCGCTCGCGTCGAGCGCGATCCCGTGCGACGGAAGGGATCCGAGCTGCGCGCCGCCGAGCTCGAGGCGGCGCGCGATCTGCGCGCCGTCGAGGTTGACGCCGCCCTCCGCGACGAACGCGCGGTCCTTGTTCTCCGTCAGCACCAGGTCACGGCCGATGCGCGCGGTGCGGACGTCCAGCGAGAAGCTCGACGACGTCCGCTGCCCGGGCTCAGTGAGCTTGCTGCCGTAGAGGTTCACGCTGCCGCCCACCTCGACGCCCTGCAGGCGCACCGTGCCCTGCAACGTCGCGTCGGTGAGCTGGAAGTTACCTGCGATCTTGGCGCGCCGCGCGGAGAACACGTCGCGCCCGGGATGCAGGAACATCGAGTTCCACGCGAGGAAGTTGCCGCCGATCTGCACGTCGGCCATCCGCAGCTGCCCCACGGGCACGCGCAGGCTGGTGGCCTCGACGTCGCCCCCGATCGACGACCCGTCGAGGTGCAACGCGCGGTCGTAGTACGGCGTCGCGCGGCCGCGCACCATCTTGATCTCCGCGCCGGCCAGCCTGAGCGAGCCGCCGATGCGCGCGTTGACCATGCGCAGCGTGCCGAACGCCTGCAGCCCGTCCGACAGCTCCAGGTTGCCGTCGACCTTCAGCCGGTCGGCGACGAGCGCGGGCCGCGGGTCGAGGTACGGGTCGTTCGACTTCCACGCGTCCACGGCCACCGGCCCGCGCTGGTCCACGGTGAGCTTCGCTTCCCGCAGCACGATGTCACTGTCCACAGTGGCGCTCGGGAAGTAGATGATACCCTTGGCGGAGAACCGTTTCCGCTCGGCGGCAGGCCCGTAGTTGTCCACTTCGCACAGCAGGCTGCCGCCGATGTGGATGCCGTTGCCGTTGAACGCGAAGCCGTCGGGGTTGTCGAACGTCGCGCCGGAGAAGTTCACGTTGCCGCCCGTGCGCATGCCCGGCACGCGCACCTCGCCGCGCGCCACCATGCGATACGCGAGCAGCGCACCCGTGATCACGAGCCGGTCGGCCTGGATCGCCTTGCCATGGGGGTGCTTGATCGTCGTGCGCGTGAGCACGACCGACCCCTCGATCACGGCGTCGGTGAGGTTCACGGCGGCGTTCGGCATGCCGCGCTCGCGATCGTCGCCGCGCATGATCGTGGTCTCGGGGATCTCACTGTCCTCCGGCCCGACCTCCACGACGCTCCTGATCAACCGCACATCGTTGCGGCTCCTGAGGTTGCGCGCCTTCAGCCCCGGCAACCAGCACTTCCGGAAGACGAGCCCCAGCACGTTCGCCTCCCGCACATCCGGCGGAAACTCGAACCGGCACCGCTCGAAGCGGAACAGGTAGCCCGACTCGGCGGCCCTGAGGTCGAACGTCCCGGTGATGTACGCGTCCTCGACCTGCACGATCGGCGCGTTGGTCGCCTGCCTGCGCCACCTGAGGATCCCTGTTGACCCAGGCTTCAGCAGGTCCGCGGCCTTCACCTCGTACCTCTTGTCGGGCACCCCGGCAAACGGATCCAGCGGCGGCAGCGTCGTGTCGGTCGGCACGTGCCCCCTCGCTCTGCCTTCTGCCGCTGGTGGTGCCCTAAGCGAATCGGAAGGGAGGAGGAATGGCAAGCGTCCTAATGGAGTAGCGGGTGGTTGTTGACAGATCGCCAGTTAGGGCGGGATTTTCAACGTTTGACGAGCTACTTGAGCACGCCGGGTGATCTTGTGGGAACCGATCCTGTGGGGGAGTCGTCCCTGTTAAGGTCACTTGCTGGAGCTGAATCTGAACACAGGGTAGGCCGCACCCCGGATCGGAGCGGCCCGTGCGGGGAGGCACGACGATGCCAGACGGACAACCCGGCCAGCTGTCGGGTCTTCAAAACGAGCTCGCCACACCGGGGCAGACGGCACCGCCGCCACCGGGCGCACCGCCGGTACCCCTGGCGGGCGGCCAGACGGTGACTTCGGGCCCACCTCCGGACTTCACGGCCTTGGGATCCGGCCAGGCCAAGGCCGACTTCGCCGCCGCGGCCAACAATCGCAGCTGGCAGTTCGACGCCGCCTCCATGGACAAAGTGATCCAGCAACTCGAGGACAGCCTCGACGGCGACTACACGAGAGCCCAAAGCATCGCGGAGCAGTTCGCGCAGGTCCGACCCCCCGGAAGCGACCAGGCGAGCGGGGGTTACATCGACGCGGCCATCCACTCCACCATCGTCTATAACCAGTACCTCCAGGGCACGGTGCAGTACGTCAAAGCGTACGTCGACGCCCTCAAAGAAATCCGCTCTGCGTACGTGAACCAGGATCAGGCCGCGATCGACGCGCTTCGCGGGCTCAGGAAGGTCGATTGAATGCGAAACCGAAGCGTATTCCCGCTGCTCGTCATCGGCCTTGCGGCGCTTACCGCGTCTGCGTGCGGCGGGTCGACCGGCGGGCAGGCAGCACCGGCTTCGCCAACCTCGCCGACCGGTGGTTCCATGCTGGCGCCGAAGGTTTCCCAGCCTCTGACAAACACTCAGCGCTACGAGACAGATCCATGCGCGGCGGCCACCACGGACGAAGTCGCACAATTCGGCGGCCCAGTCAAGGGAACCAGCGTCTACGAATCCGTTCCAGGCAAGACCTGCCAATGGACTTTCGCCAATGACACCGGGAACATCGCCGGCGCCTTCATCACCGGGAACAAGGAAGGGTTGAACAGCCTCTATCTCGAGAACAAGGCTGGGCACTTGACCACGTTCAAGCCCTCCGACCCTGTCGCCGGTTACCCTGCTGTGGTCTACAGCCAAGGCGGCGAGGGGCCGGGCAACTGCTCCTTGGCAATCGGCGTGCGCGACGACCTGACCTACACCGTGATCACCCACCTTCGTGACGGCAACCCGGAGCTCTCCGACCCCTGCAAAATGGCCGCCCAGTTGGGCGCGGTCGTCATCAATCGGTTGAAGGCGAGCTGATCCATGCCGCTGACAGGTGCTGATATCTACAAGCAGCTTCACGACCCTGGCGACACCTCCAGCATGGACCGGGTAGGCCGTGGGTGCGGAGATCTCAAGACCATCCACAACGACGTCGCCGACAAATTGACCGACAGCCAGAACACGTTGAACACCTTCTGGAAAGGTCAAGCTGCCGACTCGGGAAGCGCGGGACTCACGCCCCTTATCACGACTTCGCGCACCGCAGCCAACAAGATGGACACCATGCGTGAGTCCATCGAGCAGCAGTCCGCCGCATTCACCACGGCGAAGAATTCCGTCGTACCGGTGGACGATTCCAGGCCAGATGACAACACGATCGAAGACTGGCTATCGATCGGCGCCAGCGACGACGAGAAGAAAGCGGCGAAGTTCGACACCGACACAAATGCGAACGTCGCCACTTACAACCAGTACTCGGGCGGCAGCCAGGCCCGATCCGAAAACATCCCGGTGGACTATCCTGCGGCGCACGACCCCAGCGTGTCTTCCGGTGGGATCACGCCCGATCGCATCGACACCGGGAAGCCCGGCGGCAGCCATGTTTCCGGTAGTGGTGGGCATTCTGGCGGGTACTCCGGCGGCTACACCGGCGGACCGAGCACGTACACCGCCCCGCCGGGAGCGGCCGGTTACCACGCACCGCCGCCGCCCGGGCACTCGACGGCGGGCGTGAACACGCCGGCGGCGAATGACAGCACGAGTGCCGCGTTTGCGGGGCCGACGCAGACCCCGGGTGGACCCGGATCGCCGTCATGGCAGGGCCCTGGGGGAACTGGGATCAACGGGCCCGGCGGTGGTAACAGCGGCGGCTTCGGTCCCGGATTCGGGCCCGTCGGTGGTTTCGGTGGTGGGATCGGCGGCGGGGGTGGCTTCGGGCCGGGCGGCAGCCGAGGCGGCTTCGGGCCGGGTGGCGGCGGTAGTGGTTTCGGGCCTGGCGGTGGCGGTGCGTCGAGCGGCGGTGCGGCCGGGATGGGGCGCGGCGTCGGCGCCGGTGCGGGTACTGGGGCCGGCGCGATGGGCGAAGGTGCCGGTGCGGCCAGGCCTGGTGGGATGGGTGCCGCGGGTGCCAAGGGCCAGCCTGGGATGGGTGGCATGGGTGCCGGTGGGGCCAAGGGTGGCAAGGGGCCCGAGGACGAGGAGCACCAGCGCAAGATCCTCCTGTCCGAAGAGGACCCGGATTCCATCTTCGGCGGGTACGACGGCGACAAGCCCACCCCGCCGGTGATCGGGGCCTAGGAGGCGTAGCAGAAGCCGAGGGCGGCCGGCGGGTGGTCGGCCGCCCTACCGAGGCGGGTGATCTTGGGGCGGAAGCGTCCTTGTGGACGGTTGGGCCCTGTTAAAGTCACCTAGCGAAGCGGGACCTGAACAGAGGGTAGGCCGCACCCGAGTTGGAGCGGCCCGTGCGGGGAGGCACGGCGGCGATGCCACACGGACTAAATGGCGAACACCCGCTTTCCGATGGCAAGCAACAATTCCGTCGGCGCCGGCTGCCGAAGTCTGACAAAGGGGGAGTGGGAAAGTGCTGCGCAAGCCGGTGGAGTTGAGCCTGCAGACGTACGAGGTGCTGCTCGATCGGCTCAACCTCGGCGACATCCACCCGACGCTCGTGCGCGGGGCCTTGTGGTACTCGCCGGACGAGCGGAAGCAGCTGGCGGCCGACACGGACGCCGAGCTGAACCGGCGGGGGCTAACGCGCGGCGGACGGCTGGACGATGACTTCGTCGAGGCGCTGCAGCTGCTGCAGCGCCCGGGGGTCGAGTACTACTCGTGGGTGAAGTCGGACAAGGGTGAGCGGACCGTGCGCGCCGCGTCGAGTGGGCGGGATGCGGTGACCGTGGTGGCGGTCGATCAGGTGCTGTACATCGCGCCATGTTCGGCGGAGGCGTTGGCGCGGGAGTTCGCGTTGCTGCTGCCGGAGGCGGCGCCGGCGCGGATCGCGTCGTTGAATTGTTCGGACGCGGACTTCAACGCGATCAAGAGTGGCGTGATTCCGAGCAAAACGAGCCCGAGTATTCGCGACGCCAAACAGGTGGTGCAGTGGCTGCGGACGCCAAAGACGTATTTCGGGCGGCTGTACGTCGCGGTCCGGGACAGCAGGGGAAAGCGCTTGCGGAATGAGAATCCGCCGGGGTGGATCGACACGGAACAGGGGCGGATCCTGTTCGGGGTGGACAAGTCCGGGTGGATCAGCCTGGCCGGGGCGGGGCCGCAGGACCTCGTGAAAAAGGTGCAGCAGCTGGAGAACGAGCTGCGCAGCGGCCGCTGATCAAGGTCTGAACAGCAGTGTGGCCGCCTCCCGTGGGGAAGCGGCCACACCGACGAATCAAGCGTTCGGGCTCAGGACCCGGGCGAGGAATTCCTTCGTGCGTTGGTGACGCGGGTCGCCGATCACCTGGGCGGGTGGGCCGGCCTCGACGACCACGCCGCCGTCCATGAAGAGGACCTTGTCGGCCACCTCGCGGGCGAACTGCATTTCGTGGGTGACGACGACCATGGTCATGCCGTCTTTGGCGAGTTGGCGCATGACGCCCAGGACGTCGCCGACGAGTTCCGGGTCCAGGGCGGACGTGGGCTCGTCGAAGAGCATCAGTTTGGGCTGCATGGCCAGCGCGCGGGCGATGGCGACGCGTTGTTGCTGGCCGCCGGAAAGCTGAGCGGGGTAGGAACCCGCTTTGTCCGCCAGGCCGACGCGGTCGAGAAGGTCCAGGGCGCGCTGGCGGACCTCGGAGCGAGGTTCGCGGCGGACCTGGATCGGGGCCTCCATGACGTTCTCGAGCGCGGTCATGTGGGGGAAGAGGTTGAAGCGCTGGAACACCATGCCGATGTCCTTGCGCTGGAAGGCGACCTCTTTTTCCCGCAGTTCGTGGAGCTTGTCGCCTCGCTGCCGGTAGCCCACGAGGACGCCGTCGACGTACAGGCGGCCGGCGTCGATTTTCTCCAGGTGGTTGATGCAACGCAGGAGGGTGGATTTGCCGGAGCCGGAAGGGCCGATGAGGCACAGCACTTCACGTTCGTGGACTTCGAGATCAATGCCTTTCAGCACTTCCAAAGAACCGAAGCTCTTGCAGATCTTCTGCGCGGAAACGACCGGCGTCATCCGATACCTCCGCTACCCTGGCGCCCGGCGCGGAATCCGAACATCCGAGTGGCCCACCTGTTCTTTTCCGTAACGCCGTGCGTGGTCCCACGAGCGAAGTGGCGTTCGATGAAGTACTGGGCGACAGTCAGAATCGACGTCATGATCAGGTACCAGATCACCGCCACCAGCAGCAACGGAATGATCTTGAAGTTCTGCGCGTAGATGGTCTGCACCGCGACCATCAGCTCGAAGTACCCGATCACCACGACCAGCGACGTGGTCTTGAGCATCGAGATCGTCTCATTGCCCGTCGGCGGGATGATCACCCGCATCGCCTGCGGAAGAATGATGCGCCGCAACGTGGTCGTGCGCTTCATCCCCAGGGCCGACGACGCTTCGAGCTGGCCGGAGTCGATCGACTGGATACCACCGCGCACGATCTCCGCCATGTAGGCGGCTTCGTTCAGCCCGAGGCCGAGCAGCGAAGCCGTGAACTGGTTGATGAGCGTGTTGGTGTCCCACGAAACGAACTCCGGGCCGAACGGAATGCCGAGGCCCAGCCGCGGGTACGCGAACGCCAGGAAGTTCCAGAACACCAGCTGCGTGATCAGCGGAGTGCCGCGGAACAACCAGACGTAGATCCCCGCAGCACCCTTCATGAGCGGGTTCGGCGACAGCCGCATCACGGCGAGAAGGACACCGCCGATGATGCCGATGACCATCGAAATCACCGTCAGGATCAACGTGTTCTGCAGACCGCGCAGCACACGGTCGTTGAACATGTACTCCCAGACCACCGACCATTGCAGGTTGGGGTTGGTGACGACGCTGCGGATGACGATGAACGCGAGGAAAAGGATGATCACCCCGGCCACCCAGCGCCCGTAGTGGCGCACTGGGACGGCCTTGATGGGTGTCGTGTCGGCCGGCACCTCCACGGTCGGAGGAGCGTCGAAGTTACTGGGCACGAGAACTGCGTCCTATCTACGGCCTCAGGAAGCCGGGTTGATCTCCGACGTGGTCACAGCGCCCGCACCGGACAGGCCCCACTTGTCGAGGATCTTCTTGTACGTGCCGTCGTCGATCAGCGCCTGCACGGCCTGCTGAACGGCCTTCGTGTAGTCGCCGCTGTCCTTCTTGAGCACGATGCCGTAGGGCGCGGTGTCATACGGAGCGCCGACGACCTCCAGCTGTCCGCCGGTCTGCTTCACCGCGTAGTCGATCACCGGGGAGTCGGCGAGCTCGCCCTGCACGCGCTTGGCGGTCAGCGCCAGGTTGACGTCCGTCTGCGCCTGCAGCTGGGTCACGTCGATGGCCGGCTTGCCCGCCTTGGTGCAGGCGTCGGAGCGCGTCTGCAGGTCGTCGACCTGCGTGGTGCCCTTCTGCACGCCCATCTTCTTGCCGCACAGGTCGTCGACGTTCAGCCCGTCCGGGTTGCCCTTCAGGACGGCGAGCGACGTGCCGGCCTTGTAGTAGCTGACCATGTCGACGGTCTGCAGCCGCTCGGGGTTGATGCTGAACGACGACATCGCGAGCTCGTACTTGCCGGCCTGGATGCCGGGGATGATGCCGTCGAAGGCGGCGTTCTGGAACTCCATCTTGAGCCCCAGCTTCTGGCCGATGGCGGTGCCGAGATCGACATCGAAACCGGTGACCTTGCCGCCTTCGTCCTGGAATTCGTTCGGGGGGTAGGTCTGGTCCTGACCGACCAGGATCTTGCCGTCGCTGGTGACCGAAGCCGGCACCATCGCGGCGAGCTTGTCGTCCTTGGCCACGGCCGGGATGTCCGACGAGCCCCCAGGAGCCGCAGCCGATGAGCTGTTGCTCCCCGCATCGCCCGCGCCACTGCCTCCCGCGCCGCAGGCCATGGTCAGGCCGACCAGCGCGAAAGCCGGGAGAAGGGCGAGCGCCTTCATCTGGTGTCCTCGGGCCACTTCGTCACTCCTCGTAGTTCTCAACTGTCGAGAGCACGCATATTGCCACTCGATAGCGGGTAAGCACAGCACCTGTACGTTACGGCGCAGTTTCACCCTATGCAGTCGTGACTCCCGGTGTCAGGTGAGACGCGAACAGTGTGTGGTCCAAACCACAAGGTCTACAGTGGATATCCACGGTTGGGAAAGTCCCGGCACCAGCCAACCGGCGCCGGGACTTTTCACCACGACCTCAGCTGCGCGCGTGCGCGTCGAGGATGTGCGCGACGGCCTCCGTGACCTGCTGCGCGTAGTCCAGGTTCAGCCACTCGTCCGGCACGTGGATGTTGGAATCCGCGCCGCACGCGCCCGTGACCAGGAACTGCGCCTGCGGGTACTTCTCGCCGAGCAGGCCCATGAAGGGGATCGACCCGCCCATGCCGGCGGCGCGGTGGGGGCGGCCGAACACCTCGTCGCTGACGCGGCGCAGCGCGGCCGAGAGCCACGGCGCCTCCTCGGGCGCGTTCCAGCCGTTCTCGGCCTGCGCGTCCTCGTGGATGGTCACCGAAGCGCCATACGGCACGTCCGTGGTCAGCGCGCGCTTGACCGCGGCCAACGCAGGAGCCGCCTCGGCCGTGGGCGGCAGGCGGAAGCTCAGCGTGAGCGTGGTGCTCTCGCGCAGCACGTTGCCGGCGTTGGCGGGCAGCGGGAAACCGTCGGCGCCGATGATCGACAACGTGGGCCGCCAGTAGTTGTTCAGCAGCAGCTCCAGCGCGTCTTCCGACATCGTCCGGCCGCCGCTGACCAGCGGGAACGCCGTCTGCAGCTTCTCGGGCGCCACCTCGGCGACGGCCTCGATCTCGGCCAGGCGGCTGGCCGGCACCTCGACGTTGAGCTCCGCGAGCTTGATGTCACCCGTCTCGCCGCTCTCGATGCGCTCCAGCAGCTGCCGCAGCACGCGGAACGACGAGGCGACCACGCCGCTGGCCAGGCCCGAGTGCTGGGCCGTCGCCAGCAGCTGCACGGTGACGGTGAGGTGCAGCATCCCGCGCAGGCTCGTGGTCAGCCACAGCCGCTCGTAGTCCATGCCACCGGCGTCGAGGCAGACGACGAGGCCGACCTCGCCGAGCCGCTCGGACAGGTGCTCGACGTACGCCGGCAGGTCGGGACTGCCCGACTCCTCACCCGTCTCCAGCAGCACCACGGTGCGCGCGTGCTCGCCGCCGGCCGCGCGCACGGCCTCCAGCGCGGACACGGCCGCGTAGCCGGAGTAGCCGTCGTCAACGGAGCCGCGGCCGTAGAGGCGGCCGTCGCGGATCACCGGGGTCCACGGGCCGAGCCCCTCGGACCAGCCGCCGACCGGGGGCTGCTTGTCGAGGTGGCCGTACATCAGCACGGTCGGCTTGCCCGTGGCGCCCGCGGTGGCGGGCACGTCCACGAACAGCAGCGGGGAACGCCCCTCGAGCTGCACGACCTCGATCGACACGCCCGGCAGGTCGCGCCCGGCGATGAACGTCTTCACGTGTTCGACGGCCGCGGCGAGGTGACCGCTCGCGGCCCAGTCCGCGTCGAACGCCGGGGACAACGCCGGGATCGCCACGAGCCCGGACAGGCTCGGCACGACGTCGTTGATCCACGTCGAGACGACGGTTTCACGTACGGATTTCTGTTCCACGCCGGCCATCCTGCCACGGTGACCGACGTCACGACCGCCCTCGAGTTCGTGAAACCCACCACCCGGACGCGGCCGGTGCCCACCCGGTGACGCCTGGTGGGCACCGGTGCGGATTCCCGATCATCGTCCGTCCCATACTCGGAGTTCCCAGCGTTTTGCCTGTTCAGGCGCCCGGATCTCAGCAACAAATCAGCATCCGCGGCTCACCATCGCGCCGGGCTTCGTGCCAGGATGGCGGCGAGAACCGTCAACGCCGACGGTGGCCAGGCGCCCCGAATCCGGGGCGCTGGTTCCCGCCGGTGCAGTCGCTGTGGCCGCCACAAGCGGCCACCGTGGCGCCGACACCGAGGAGATACAGCGCATGCCGTCCGAACAGTGGACGCACCCGGAACCTGGAGACGGGCCCGCCGCCGTAGCGGCCAAGCCCTCGCCCGAACAGGTGATCGCGGGTCTGCGAGCAACGAGCGAAGGTGGCGCTGAGCTGACTCAGCTGCTCACCCCCGAAGGTCAGCGAGTCCCGTCGCCGCAGTTCGACAAGTACGTCGCGGACGTCGACGACGAGGTGCTGCGGAACCTGTACCGCGACATGGTGCTGGTGCGCCGCGCCGACCGCGAGGCCAACGCGATGCAGCGCCAGGGCCAGCTGGGGATCTGGGTCCCACTGCTGGGCCAGGAGGCCGCGCAGATCGGCTCCGGCCGCGCGCTGAAGCCCACCGACATGGCGTTCCCGAGCTACCGCGAGCACGGCGTCGCGTACACGCGCGGCGTGGACCTGCGTGAGCTGCTCGGCATCTTCCGGTGCACGGACCACAGCGGCTGGGACTACAAGGCCCACGGCTTCCACCCGTACACGATCGTCATCGGCAACCAGGTGCTCAACGCCGCCGGTTACGCGATGGGCCAGAAGTTCGAAGGCAAGGTCGGCGACGACGACGGCGAAGCCACGATCTGCTACTTCGGCGACGGCGCCACCTCGCAGGGCGACGTGCACGAAGGCTTCGTCTGGGCCGCCGTCTACGACGCGCCGCTGGTCTTCTTCTGCCAGAACAACCAGTGGGCCATCTCCGAGCCGACCGAGCGCCAGTCGCGCCTGCCGCTGTACCAGCGCGCCCGCGGCTACGGCTTCCCCGGCATCCGCGTGGACGGCAACGACGTGCTCGCCTGCCTCGCCGTGACCCGGTGGGCGCTGGAGGAGTGCCGGCACGGCAACGGCCCGGTGCTGATCGAGGCCTTCACCTACCGGATGGACGCCCACACCACCACCGACGACCCCACCCGCTACCGGCTCTCCGACGAGCTGGAGGAGTGGAAGCTGAAGGACCCGATCGAACGCGTGCGTGCGTACCTCGCTCGTGGCGGCGGTGCGGACCACGACTTCTTCGACGCCGTGCAGGCCGAAGCCGACGAGTTCGCGACGCAGCTTCGCGACTACACGTTCAACATGCCGGAGCCGCCGCCCGAGCGGATCTTCGCCAACGTGTACGCCGAGCCGTCGCCGGTTCTCGACGCGGAGCGGGAAGAGTTCCTGTCCTACTTGGACGGTTTTGCCACGGCGGGTGAGCACTGATGGCGGACCTGCAGAAGCTCACGATCGGCAAGGCCATCAACCTCGGCCTGCGCCGCGCGATGGAAGAGGACCCGAAGGTCCTGATCATGGGTGAGGACGTCGGCAAGCTCGGCGGCGTCTTCCGCATCACCGACGGCCTGCAGAAGGACTTCGGCGAGCAGCGCGTGCTCGACACGCCGCTGGCCGAGTCGGGCATCATCGGCACCGCCGTGGGCCTGGCCGTGCGCGGGTTCCGGCCCGTGTGCGAGATCCAGTTCGAAGGGTTCATCTTCCCCGGGTTCGACCAGATCTCGTCGCAGCTGGCGAAGCTGCACTACCGCACGCAGGGCAAGATCAAGATGCCCGTGGTGATCCGCGTGCCGTTCGGCGGCGGGATCGGCGCGGTGGAGCACCACTCGGAGTCGCCCGAGTCGCTGTTCTCGCACATCGCCGGCCTGAAGGTCGTCTCGATCTCCAACGCGGTCGACGCCTACTGGGGCATCCAGGAGGCCATCCGCTCCGACGACCCGATCCTCTTCTTCGAGCCCAAGAAGCTCTACCACTCGGGCGCGCTCAAGATGGAGGTCGACACCGACACCTCGCCGGGCCGCGTTTTCAGCTCGCGGGTGGTGCGCGAGGGGACCACCGCGACCGTCGTCGCCTACGGTCCGTCGGTGAAGGTGGCGCTCGACGCCGCCGCGGCCGCCGAGGACGAGGGCAAGTCGCTCGAGGTCATCGACCTGCGCACGCTCTCGCCGCTCGACCTGGGTCCGGTGTTCGAGTCGGTGCGCAAGACCGGCCGGCTGATCGCCGTGAGCGAGGCGCCGTCGGAGTCGTCGCTGACCTCGGAGATCGCGGCCCGCGTGCAGCAGGAGTGCTTCTACTCCCTGGAGTCCCCCGTCCTGCGCGTCGCCGGTTTCGACACGCCGTACCCGCCGGCCAAGCTCGAGGAGCACTACCTCCCCGACCTGGACCGGGTGCTGCACGCCGTCGACCGCTCGCTGAACTGGTAAGGGGGAACCCGCTGAAATGCCTGAGTACAAACAGTTCCCCTTGTCCGACACGGCAGAGGGGCTGACCGAGGCCGACATCCTCGCCTGGCACGTGAAGCCGGGCGACGCGGTCACGGTCAACCAGATCGTGGTCGAGGTCGAGACCGCCAAGGCCGCTGTCGAGCTGCCGATCCCGTGGGCCGGAGTGATCACCGAGCTGCTCGTCGAGGTGGGGCAGACGGTCGAGGTCGGGGCTCCGTTGCTGACCTTGGACGTGGATCCGGACGGGAAGGCGGCGCCCGCTCCCGAGGCCGCCGCGCCGGCCGAGGAGGAGATGAAGCCGCTGGTCGGGTACGGCTCCAAGGCGGTGGAGACGAAGCGGCGGGCGCGCAAGGCCGCTCCCGTGGCCGCGGTGGCTGTTGCTGCTCCGCCGGCTCCGGCGCCTGTGCCGGTGGCTCCCGTGGCTCCCGTGGCTCCCGCTGGTGGTTACGTACCGCTGGCCAAGCCGCCGGTGCGCAAGCTCGCCAAGGACCTCGGCATCGACCTCTACGCGCTCACCGGCACCGCCGACGGCGGCGTCATCACCCGTGAAGACGTCGAGCGCGCGGCCAACGGCTCCGCCCCGACAGCTACCGTGACGTCCACTGTGGACACCACCTACGACGCCGCCACCCGCGAACGTCGTGTGCCGATCAAGGGCGTCCGCAAGGCCACCGCCGCCGCGATGGTGCAGAGCGCCTACACGGCACCGCACGTCACGGAGTTCCTCACCGTCGACGTCACGCCGATGATGGAACTGCGCGAGAAGCTCAAGAAGTCGCGTGAGTTCAGCGGCGTGAAGCTGACGCCGCTCGCGTTCGCCGCCAAGGCCGTGTGCCTCGCGGCGAAGCGCACGCCCGACGTCAACGCGGTGTGGGACGAGGCGGCGCAGGAGATCGTCTACAAGGACTACGTGCACCTGGGCATCGCCGCGGCGACCCCGCGCGGGCTCGTGGTGCCGAAGATCTTCGACGCCGACGCGATGTCGCTCAAGCAGCTGGCCGTCGCGCTGACCGAGCTCACCGACGTCGCGCGCGAGGGCAAGACCACGCCCGCGGCGATGGCGAACGGCACGTTCACGATCACCAACGTCGGCGTCTTCGGCGTCGACACCGGCACGCCCATCATCAACCCGGGCGAGTCGGCGATCCTGGCGGTCGGCGCGATCCGCGACACGCCGTGGGTCGTGGACGGCGAGATCAAGGTCCGCAAGGTGATGCAGCTGTCGCTGAGCTTCGACCACCGCGTGGTCGACGGCCAGCAGGGCTCGGAGTTCCTCGCCGACGTCGGCGCGCTGCTCGCCGACCCGGCCGTGGCGATCACGTACTGATCCGTTCCGGCGCGGTTGCGGCCCGGTGGTTTCCGGGCCGCAACCGCTTCACCGGATCCTGCGCCACAACCCGCGCAGGACCCCACCCCTCGCTTCGATCTCCGCCGGCGGACGCCGGCGCGCGGCCATCTCGTCCAGCAGGCGGCCGAGTTCCTGCTGGTAGTCGACGAGCAGCGCCTTCACCAGCTCGTGGCGCACCGCCGGGTCGAAGTCGGCGTACTGCGCGAACGCGGCTTCCCGGTACTTCTGTGCCGACACCAGGAACAGGTCCCGGTCGGCCGCGGTGATCAGCCCTTCGGCCAGCAGCTGCTGCAACCGCACCGCGGCGGGCCGCTCGACGACGGTCCGCACGAGCCCCTCCAGCTCTTCCGTGCCGGTCATCGCCGCCGCCGGTCGGCCCGGATCTCGGCTTCCGCGGTCAGCTCGGCGATGGTGAGCGCCACCCGGATCTTTTGACGCTTGACCACGACCTTGCGGTGCGCGGTGGCGGCGAGCTCCACCGCCTTCTCGAGCGGCCGGCGCTCGACCTCGGCGTCGGTCCTCCTGATCAGTTCGGACATCGCAGTTCCTCTCTAGCTTCGGAGCAGCCGGGCGATTTCCTGCTTCATCTCCGCCGCCACGGCCTCGGCGAGCGTCGCTTTCGCTTCCGGGGGCCAGTAGGGATCGGCGTCCACGCGCGCCATCGCGGTGTAGAACCGCTCGATGGTCATCGTCTGCAGCTTGATCCGCCGGTCCACCCGCTGCCCCTGCAGCTCCACCTTGATCTCGGAGTACGTTCGCGCGACCACCACCACGACCGAACGCACGAGCGCGGCCGTCGGGAAGCCGAGAGCGTGGGCGATCGCGCTGACCACGACCTCCGCGAGATCGGCGCCGCCGCTCGCCGGCAGATTCCCATTCGCGTCCTGAACCTCGAACGGCACACTCCGGCCGCTCGGCACCAACTCGTCGCCAGCCAAGATTCACCGCTCCGTTCAGAAAACCAGAAAACAAATAACGACGACCACGATGGTCGACACCGCGGTCAGCAGGATTCCCTGGAGAAAACCGCTCACCGCCACGCCGAAAACCAAGTCGACGACGAAGAGGTCGAGCCGGCTTTCCCGGTGACCGCCGCGCGCTTTGCGTTGCCTGCTCAGCAAACCCGTGATGGGTACGGCGAGCAGCCGGCGCACCGTCCGGCCCGCGCCCGAGGCGCCCTTGAGTGACTCGAACACGGTAACCAGCAACCATTTGACGAGGGGAACAACGATGAACTTCGCAATTCCGATCGCGACGAAAAACCACCAGAGAGCGATGAGAAATTCGAGCGGCACACTCCACACGGAGCCGTTTTCCACGCGCACTGGAACCATGTTATCCGCGATACCACAACGATTCTCTCGGCGCGAGGATGAAAAATAAGCCCGCACCGATTCATCCCGAGGATGAGCCGCCTCGCTCACGGGCGTAACCGAGATAGGTGGAGACCTCCTCGACGACCGTCGAACGGCTCTTGGCGCCGTACTTGCGCAGGATGCTGCGCACGTGGGTCTTCACCGTGGAGCGGGCGACGTACAGCTGTGTGGCGATTTCGCCGTCGCTCAAGCGCAGGAGCTCGGCGACGTCACGCTCGCGCGGGCTCAGCGAGCCGAACCGCGCCGCCGCCTCGCGGTAGCCGGCGAACTCGATCTCCGCGGAATCCATCTGCAGCCGCTCGCACTCGCGCACCAGGTCCCGCGCCCGTGCCCCGAGGCGGTGACCCTCCGCCTCCAGCTCAGTCGCGAGCTGCGCCGCCGCCTGCCACACCACGGCCACGCGCTCCACGACCAGCGCCGACACCGTCCGCCCGAGCACGCGTTCGGCGGCCGGCCGGTGCCCGTCGTCGAGCTGCGCCAGGAGCTCGCGGTCCTCGTCCTCGGCCGACAGGATCCGGGCGACCACCTCGGCCAGCCACTCCAGCGCGGCGAGCTCGGCGTCGCCGTAGCTGTCGGCGGTGTACGTCTGGGCCGAGACGACGCCGATCACCTCGCCGGTGTGCGTGCGGCGCATCGGGACGACGAGCGCGTCGGCCGAGCGGCGTTCCTTGTCGCCCCAAGGGATGCCGCGGTTGAGCACGGCGCCGGCGTCGGCGCGGTAGGCGTAGGAACGGTTGTGGGTACGCACCCAGCCCGTGGGGCCTTCGGGGTTGACCGGCCGGACGCCCGGGAGCGCGTACTCGGCGCCGTCGTACTGGTAGGCGTAGAGCACGTGGCCGGCGTCGCGGAAGAGGGCCACGAAGAAGGCGTCCAGCGCCATCACGCCACCGACGATCTCGCGCAGCTTCGCGTACAGCGCGTGGTGGCCCTTCTCGGCCTCGGCGGACAGAACCTCGCGCGCCTGGCGCAGGCGTCCCGCGGTGGGCTCGTCGAACGGCTTGCCGCGCACCGGCGCTCCTCGGGTCGGCGGATGTGCGTCCCTAAGTCGACGGCTCGTCGCTTCGCGTTACCCAGTTGACGGAGTGAGCACTCACTCCGTAGTTTGGTCGGTATGGAGACGAGGAAGCGCGCGCCGGGGATGGCGCCCGACGACCGCCGCCGGATGATCGTGCGTGCGGTGCTCCCGCTGGTCGTGGAACACGGCCGGGGGGTCACCACCGCGCAGATCGCCCGGGCGGCCGGCATCGGCGAGGGCACCATCTTCCGCGTGTTCACCGACAAGGACGAGCTGTTCGACGCGTGCGTGGAAGCCGCGCTCGACCCGGGGGAGGCGTTGGAGATGATCGGGGAGATCCCGAGTGAGCTGCCGTTGGAGCGGCGGCTCCTCGAAGCCGTGGACGCACTGACCGCGCACATGCAGCGGCTGGGTGCCGTGATGGGCGCGATCCGGGCCGGCCGGACGCGCCCGGAGGAGGCCCGCAACCGCAAGTCGGTGACCGGCGACAGCCGGCGCGAGTCGTTCGAGGCGATGCACCGCGCCGTCCGTGAGCTGTTCGTGCCGGACGCCGACCGCCTGCGGCTGCCGGTGAACCAGGCCGCGGCCATGTTCCTCTCGATGCTGTTTGCGCAGAGCCGGCCCATGCCCGGTTCGCCCGAGGCCACCGAGATGATCGACGTCTTCCTGCACGGCGCGGTGTCCGCGTGATCCCAGGCGGATTCATGCCGGGCGGACGGCCCGGCGGACGGCGGCGCAGACCGGCACAGACGGTGCCCGACAGCGGCCTGACCGGTCCCGTCGACATCCCGGAGCCCCCGCAACCGGACCTGCCCAAAGACCTGAAGTCGCGCTTCGGCCGGATGAAGACGTCGGTGTCCGGCACCGTCCGCGGCCTGCCGAAGGTCGCGCGGCTGACGTGGCAGGCCAGTCCGACGCTGACGATCCTGCTCGCGCTGGTCACGCTGCTGTCCGGCCTGCTGCCGACGGCCACGGCATACATCGCGAAGCTGCTGCTGGACGCGGTGGTCGCGGCCATCCAGCACAAGGGCACGACCGGCGACATCGTGCGGATCACGCTGTTCCAGTTCGGCGTGCTGGCCGCGACCGCGATCAGCAGCGCGATCACGTCGATCGCGCAGACGCTGCTGCAGGAACGGATGACGCTGACCATCCGCCACCAGGTCATGGACCACGCGAGCAAGCTGCAGCTGGCGTACTTCGAGGGCTCCACGTCGTACGACATGCTGCGCCAGGCCGCGCAGGAGGCGCCGACGCGGCCGTTGTCGATGATGACGTCGGCGCTGGGGTTGGTGCGCACGGCGATCACCTTCTCGAGCATGATCGCGCTGCTGGTGTCGATCAGCCCGTTGCTGGCGCTGGTGGCGCTGCTCGCGCCGATTCCCGCGTTCATCTCGCAGTCGAAGTACGGGTCGCGCGCGTTCTGGCTGACGTTCCTGATGTCGCCGATCAAGCGACGGATGGATTACCTGTCTTCGCTGGTCACGACGGATACGTACGCCAAGGAGACCAAGCTGTTCGGCCTCGGGCCGTACTTCGTGGAGCGGTTCCGGCAGCTCGGCGTGGTGTCGTACGAGCGGCAACGGCGGCTGACGGTTCGCCGCAACGTGAGCTCGACGTCGTGGGGGCTGCTGTCGACGCTGGCCGGCTCGGCGATCGCGTTGTACATCGCGTTGGAGGCCGTCGGCGGGCGCCTGACGCTGGGTGACCTGGCGCTGTACACGGCCGCGGCGACGTCGGTGCAGGCTTCGGTTTCGGGGCTGTTCACGGCGTTTTCGGGGATGTACGAGAACAATCTGTACCTGGACACGCTGTACCGGTTCCTGGACACTTCGCCGGAGATCGTGGCGCCCGACTCGCCGCTGCCGTTGCCGTCCACTGTGGAGGGACACATCCGGTTCGAGTCGGTGAGTTTCACCTACCCGGGCGCCGAGGAACCCGCGCTGGACGGGGTGTCGTTCGAGATCCGCCCGGGCGAGACGGTCGCGGTGGTCGGCCGCAACGGTGCGGGCAAGTCGACGTTGTTCAAGCTGTTGTGCCGCCTGTACGACCCGACCGGCGGCCGCATCCTGCTCGACGACGTGGACATCCGCCGGTACGACCCGGACGAGCTGCGCACCCAGATCAGCGCGATGTTCCAGGACTACGTGACGTACCAGGGCACGGCCGCGGAGAACATCGGCCTCGGCGACCTCCACCGGCTGGAGGACCGCCCGCACATCGAGGACTCCGCCCGTCGCGCCGGCGCCGACGAACGCATCGAGCGCCTGCCGTCCGGCTACGACTCGCCGTTGGGCCGCTGGTTCGACCAGGGCGTTTCGCTGTCGGGTGGCGAGTGGCAGAAGATCGCGCTGGCCAGGGCCTTCCAGCGCGAGGCCCCGATCCTGATCCTCGACGAACCGACGTCGGCTCTCGACGCCCAGGCTGAGCACGACCTGTTCGCCCGGCTGCGGTCGTTGGCCGCCGGCCGGACCACGCTGTACATCTCGCACCGGTTCTCGACGGTCCGCCAGGCCGAGCGGATTTTGCTGCTGGACCACGGCAAGGTCGCGGAGTACGGCACGCACGAGGAGCTCATGGCCGCCAAGGCCGGGTACGCGGAACTCTTCACCTTGCAGGCGCAGGCCTATCTAGTGTGACGGGCATGCTGGTTCAGACGAGGGGGCTCGGCGTCACGGCGGGTCCGGCCGTGCTCTTCGAGGAACTGGACCTGGCCGTCGACGCCGGCGAGTGCCTGGTCGTGACGGGCGCGAACGGCGCCGGCAAGTCGACACTGCTGCGCTGCCTGTACGGGGCGCAGGCGCCGACGTCCGGCACCGTCTCCGTCTGCGGGCGCGCGCCGGACGAACGGTCGGCCCGGTTCCGCCGGCGCGTCTCGGCGGTGCTGGACGACTCGGCGCTGTTCGACGAGCTGACCCCGCGCCAGCACCTGGACCTGGTGGGCCGTTCGTTCGGCGGTTCGTGCACGGTGCCGGCCTCGCTGGCTTCGCGCGCGGACGTGCCCGCCGGCGACCTTTCCGCCGGCCAGCGCCGTCGGCTGCTGCTGCACGCGGCGGTCGCGCGGCCGCACTCGGTGCTGCTGCTGGACGAACCGGAGCGCGCCCTGGACACCGCGGGGCGCGCCGGGCTGGCGGACCTGGTGTCGACGAGCCTGTCGTCCGGCGCTGCGGTGGTGGTGGCGAGCCACGACGCGGGGTTGGTCGAGGCTGTGGCGGATTACGTGGTTGAGCTGTGAGGTGGTGGGGGTTCGTCGCGCGGTACCGCGGCGCGCAGGTCATCGGTGAGGCTCGGTGACACGCTTGAGCCGCTTCGGCACTCCGCGCTCGGTCGACCCGCGGCCACTGTTCATCGGTGGCCACGTGGCCGCGTCCCTGAAGCGCCCTGACGTGCTACTCGGCCTGTTCATCGCACTGGGCCTGCTCGGCTCCCCGCTCTACAACACCGCACTCGTGCGCTCCCAACTCATCGGCGCCGCGGCAGTCGGGCCACACGGCAGCGTCGCCGTCCTGTGCGCCGGCCTCGCCCTCGCCTGGCGCGCAACCCTCCGCCGCAGCCACGTCTGGGCCGATCCGGGTGCGCTGACCTGGTCAGACTTCGACGACGGCTACTCGGGTCGGCTGGGGCGGCGGTTGCCGGTGGATCGGGCTGCGCGGGTCGCGACGGCCGCACCTGTCGGCGACCGCCGCGAGAACGCGCTGCACCGAGGGCTGCTGGCAGGCTGGGCCGCACGGCTCACGACGGTCCCCGACCGCCGAGAGAACATGCCGCCCCGACGGCTACTGGCAGGCTGGACCACACGATTCACCACGGCCGCATCCGCCGACAGCCGCCGCGAGAGCACGCCGACCCGACGACTGCTCGCGCGCTGGGCCACACGATTCACGACGGTCCCGTCCATCGACGACCGCCGCTCACGTACGCGGCGGCTGCTGACGGGCCGGACCGCGCGGGTCGCGACGGCCGCGCCCGACAACGACCGTCCCGAGAACATGCCGCCCCGACGACTGCTGGCAGGGTGGACCACACGATTCACCACGGCCGCATCCGCCGACGGCCGCCGCCAGGGCGCGCTGCACTCACGATTGCTCGCGCGCTGGACCACACGATTCACGACGGTCCCGTCCGTCGACGACCGCAGCGAGAGCACGCCGCCCCGACGACTGTTCGCGGGTTGGACCACGCGGTTCGCGACCGTCGCGTACTCCGACGGCGGCCGCTCGCGTGTGCTGCGGCAGCGGCTGCTGGCGGGCTGGGCCGTGCGATTCGCCACGGTCGCGTACTTCTTCATCGTCGCCGGGGTGCTCATCGGCTTTCCGCCGGACGTCGTGGGACCGCTCGCGCTGTCCGTCGCCGTGGCGGCGCTGGCTCTGGTGATGGCTCGCCGGCGGCCGGTGTTCGGGGAGGCCGTGCTGCCGCTCGTGCCGGCCGTTCTGGGTGTTTTCCCCGACACTCCACTGTGGATATTCGCCGCGGTGGCCGCGGCCGCCGCCTTGCTGCTGGCCTGGTCACCGCCCCTTTCGCCGACGCGCGACACCCTCGTCCGCCACTTCCGCGAACGCCTGGTGCGCCGGACGTCGGCGGCGTTCCTTGACGTGTGGGCGCTGCTGCCCACCGGCCGTCCCGTCCACTGGCGCCGCGCGTTGGACGGTCGCTTCATCGTCACGCGGTACGTCGTGACGGGGACTCTCGCGCGCCGCCACGCGCTGGGCCTGCCGGTGTTCCTGGCACTCGCTGTGACGGCCGCCCACACGACGTTCCCGGGCGTGACGTCGGTTTGGCTGCTCGGGCTCGGCTCGTACCTGGCGTTGCTGCCGTTCGCCGCGCCCATCGCGCAGCTGCACCGCGTGCCGGGCCTGCGCCGCTGGCTCGACGCGTCGGAGCTGCGCCTGCTGCTGGTGATGGCCTCGGTGCTGGTCGCGCTCGCGGCGTGCTGGACGGCCGTGGTCGCGCTGCTCGGCGTCCCCGTGACGCTCGGCTCGCTGGTCGCCGTGGTGGCGGCCGCGTACTCGGTGGTGCGGACCGTCACGCGCGGGCCGCTCGAGTTCTCGTCGATGGGGCTGGTGCTGTACGAGGGCGTCCTCATCCCCACCGGTTTGCTGCGGCAGCTCGCCCGTGGCCCTGACCTGCTGATAATCGGGCTGCTGCTCTGCGGGCTGCTGCCCTAGGGTTCACGCGGTGAAGCGGCGCGTCCTCGTCCTCGGCCCCTCCGGCAGCGGCAAGTCCACCCTCGCCCGGCGCCTCGGCGCGGTGCTGGACGTGCCCGTAACCCACCTCGACCAGCTGTACTGGCGCCCCGGCTGGGTGCCGGCGCCGCCGGAGGAGTTCCGCGCCGCGCAGGCCGCTGCCGTCGCCAGGGACGGCTGGGTGATCGACGGCAACTACAGCTCCGGCTTCGACCTACGCCTGCCGCTGGCCGACACCGTCGTGTTCCTCGACGTGCCCCGTACGACCAGCCTGCGCCGCGTCCTGCTCCGCCACCTGCGCGAACGCGGCCGCGACACCCAGGCGCCGGGCTGCGTCTCGAAGCTCGACGGCGAGTTCGTGAAGTGGATCTGGAACTGGCCGCGTACACACCGCAGCCGCCTCCTGGCGTCGGTGGCCGCGGATGCTCCGCAAGCCCGTCACCACCTGCTGCACACTCGTGCGGACGTCGCGGCTTTCCTGGCTTCGGTCTAGCCGTCTCGTGGACCGGGAGAAAATCGGACAGCTCGTTCGTTGAGACGGTATGGCTGTCGCGTTCCTGCTCTACGTCATCGCCGAGGTCGCCGCGATCTGGGCCGTGGGCTCCCTGGTGGGCGTCCTCGGCACGATCGCGCTGCTCATCGCGGGCGCCTTCGTGGGCTCCTGGCTCGCCCGCCGCGAGGGCGGCAAGGCGATGCGCGCCTTCGTCACCAAGGCCCAATCGGGCCGCCCCGCCGACAAAGAACTGACCGACGGCATGCTCATCGCCGTGGGCGGCATCCTGATCATGGTGCCGGGGTTCGTGAGCGACCTGCTGGGTCTGTTCGTGCTGCTCCCGCCCTCGCGCGCGCTGGTGCGCCGGTGGTGGCTGCGCCGGGCAGAGAAGCGCGCGATCCGGTACGCCAACACCCGCCGCGGCCCGGTGATGGTGGTGGACAGCGAGGTCGTCGCCGAAGATCCTCGGCCGACAACGCACCCGGTGATCGAGGGGCGCATCGTCGAGGGCTGACGGCCCGCGACAGCCTCCGATGCCACAATGGCCGCCGTGGAGAGTCTGAACACCACGTCCGCCGTGCGCGCCCGCATGAGCAATCAGAAGTCCCGCGACACCGGGATCGAAATCGCCTTGCGCAAGATCCTCCACGCCGCCGGCTTCCGCTACCGCGTGCACCGCCGACCGGTGAAAGGCGTCCGCCGCGAAGCCGACCTGGTGTTCGGCCCGGCCCGCGTCGCAGTCTTCGTCGACGGCTGCTTCTGGCACGGCTGCCCCGACCACGCCACCTGGCCCAAGAACAACGCCGACTTCTGGCGCACGAAAATCGAAACCAACCGCCGCCGCGACGCCGACACGGACGCTCGCCTCCACAACGCCGGCTGGCTCGCGGTCCGCATCTGGGAACACGAAGCTGTGGAAACCGCTGCGGCCCGAGTTATCGAAGCGGTTCAGGAACGGCGCTGAGGCTCAGCTTTCCTCGGTGTCCTTCAGGAGCCCGTCGACCCCGTTCCGCGTATCCTTCCAGCGTCGCTTGACACACTGGTCCAGGACCTTCACGTCGAGCTTCTTGCCTAGTGCCGCCGCAAGCACGTGGGCGGCCAACCTCGGTGGGATCGCATTTCCGATTTGCTGGGCGATACCCCGCCCGGACCAGGGATAGTCCGGCGGGAAGGTTTGCAGCCTGCCGGCCTCGTCATCGGTGAAGCGCTCTGGACGACCCTTTGGCCGACCGACGAGTCGGTTGCGTGAAACCTTCCCAGTGACGGTAAAGGCGGGTTCGTTCCAACGACGCTGTCCCCGCGCCTTCGGGTCGCCTCCAGTGCCGTAGTTCGACACCACGGTGAATTCTTCCGACCAGCCGAGTGCTTCACCCATCGTCTTCCAGGGTCTCAAACGCGCGTCACCATCTCCGCGAGGTTTGCCCTTGCGGTAACGACGATGGGTCGGTTCTGGAAGCTTGGCTTCGCCGTTGCGTCGAGCGATCAGAATTGCTCGACGACGGGTCTGCGGAACGCCGAAATCCTCAGTGTGAAGGATTCCACAATCAACACTGTACCGGTACTCCTTGAGGACACGAGCAAATTCCTTCCATATGGGCAACACCGCAGGGACCTGCTCAAGGACGATCGCGTCGTAAGGAGCGCCCCGCTCGGCAGCATCGACTGCCCAACGCAAGGGCTCGAGGACCAGACCCGTGCGCTCGTCCTCGAGAATCGACAAGTCCGGCAGCGGGACCTCGCCCCTAACCATCTTGACCATGTCGTCGACGAATGAGACCACCAAGTCCAGCACCCGCCGCCCGTCGCCTTTTCCGGCGACCGTGTAGGTCTGACAAGGTGGCCCACCGGTCAGGATGCGAGCCTCGGGGTAGTCGAGGGGCTTGGAATGACGGACGTCGCCCTGCTTGGTGTGCAGGTCCGCGGCCTTACGTGTGGCGCAGGCATCCGTATCCCATTCAATCCCGGCAACGGGCACTTTGAGCCAGTGAGCAGCAACGTCAAGACCACCCGGACCGGCGAAGAGATCCACCATCGCGACCTGCGCAGGCGAAGGCAAGGGCGGCTGTCCGTCGGTCATGGGACGGAAGTATATGAGGCTGGCCCGACAAGAACGGGCGCGCGTCGAACCCGACACGCCGGCCATGCACCTCACTCAACGCGCACACAGTCGTGACATATTCGTAACCACACGGAGTAACGGCGCCACCCCTCCGAGCGACCTTGACAGTCACAGAGCGCGCGAGGACGCGAGGGCGAACGCTCCGATCAAGGGCCGTTCACCTAAAGCCGTGACGACAGCGCGCCCGCAGCTCTACGGTGGATCACATCGACGAAGATCGACCCGTCGGCGCGGCCGGACGGCAGCATGGAGGATTCGTGTCCGACAAGTTCGATCGGTGGCATCGGACGTCACTCGGCCGGCTGAGCCCCTGCGCAGGCTTGGAGATCACCACGAAAGGCCTGACGCTTTCCAGGTTCGAGGGAGACCGGATGCAGCGGATCGCCGATCGTCACGAGACCGAAGACCCGGTAGCGAGGGGCTCCCCCGAGACCATCCCGTTGGCAAGCCACCTGCCTGGACGAATGTCCCGTCCCACGCTAAGGACCCCAGTCGGCCTGGACGCTCGACTGTCGGCGAAGAGGAGCAAGAGCCAGTGGTGATGAACCCGCAGTCCTGGAGACCGGACCCTCTGCTCGTGCAGAAGGTCAAGGATCAGTTCGAGACAGTTATCGAGGTCTACGGGAAGAGCAACGACCTCATCTCGGAGCATGCGAACCACGAGGAATCGATCCGGGTAGGCGGGTATTCGGATCGAACGCTGCTCGAGCTCGTACAGAACGGCGCCGACGCCATGTCCGGCACCAAGGGGCAGGGGGACCCCTCGGGACGGGTCGAGATCGTCCTCGACACGGAGCACCAGACCCTCTACTGTGCCAACACCGGACGCCCGTTCTCGCAGAACGGGCTCACCACGATCATGCACGCGCACCTGAGCGACAAGCGCGGCGACGAGATCGGCCGATTCGGGCTCGGGTTCAAGTCCGTACTGGCGGTTTCAGACGCCCCTCAGGTGTACAGCCGCTCCGTGTCCTTCGAGTTCAACTCGGCTGCTGCCCGCGCTGCAATCGCCGGACTCAACTCCACCGCGAAACGCCGCCCGATTCTCCGGACCGCAACTGTCGTCGATGCCGTGACTGCCTTCACCGAGGACCCGATTCTCGCCGATCTCGCCGAGTGGGCAACCACCATCGTCAAACTTCCCCGCGCTGTAGGCTTGGCGCGACTCCACCGCGAGATCGAGCGGTTCCCGTCGGAGTTCCTCCTCTTCGTCGGTGACGTGCGGGAGATCAGGCTCCGGGTGCTCGGTAGCACCCCCTTCGAAACGACCCACGTGTCCCGCGACTTCGGGGGAGGGGTCCTGAAGATCGAACGTCCCGACGGCAGCGGTGACGAGTGGATCGTCAAGAACGAGATGCACGCGCCATCCGCAGAAGCGCGCAAGCAGGTCGGCGAAGCCGTTTCACGTAAAGCGGTCAAAGTTACCGTTGCGGTTCCCAGGCGACAAGCCAGGCAACGCATCGGGCAGTTTTGGTCCTACTTCCCCCTCCAGGACCAGACCTCTGCCTCGGCCCTGTTCAATGCTCCGTGGAGTGTGAACGACGACCGAACCACGTTGCTCAAGAACGATTACAACCGCGAGATGATCAAGACTCTCTCCACGATGTTCATCAACTTGTTGCCAAAGGTGAGCACATCCGACGATCCCGCCGCCCACCTCGACTATATGCCCGCGCGAGGAAGGGAACCGCTGTCGTTCGGCGACGGGTTGCTCTGCACGCACGTGCCTCAGATGTCGACGAGTGTCAACCTTATACCCGATGCGACCGGAGCACTGACACGTGCCGCAGGATTGCGCCCTCTGGATTTCGCCATCGCGAACGTCGAGGCGAATGATCACCGTGCGTGGAACAGCTCTCCGAACACAGGCACCAATGTTCCACACTGGCGGTGCTACACCTCGACACAACGAACGACACGCCTTCGCCAGTTGTTCGCTGCCTCGGCCTCGAAGGGCCTGCTCGAAAACGACAGGGACAGCAAGCGCGCCTTGGACAACGTGCCCGTGCGCGGGCTCCTCTCCTGGCTACGCGAGTGGGCGGAAGGAATCGACGTCGCGTCCTCCGCAGGCGCACTGGAATTCGTCCAGACCCACCGTAACCTGACCGACATCGAGCAAGCCAAGGTCATCCCGACCACCGATGGCATGCGAGCGCTGCGGGAGAAGAATGTCATCTTCTTACACCAGGAAGAGGGCGTCGGGATCGAACGCGCGATTTTCGTGGACCCCGACTTCCTCGCCCAGCCCGGGCTTGAAAAGCTCCTTCGCGAGCTCGGCTTCCGCGACCTGGATCCGGTCGCGATCCTCAACGCACGCCTGGCGAAGCTCTCGACGACACCGAACGACGAGCAACTCACCAAGCTTTGGGACGCCGTCCTTGGGGTTCCCGTTCCGCTCGCGGTGAAGGCCCTGACCGCGCACCCCGCCACGGTCCAGGTCCCGACTCGGGACGGTGGTTGGGCATGGCCCACGCAAGTCTTCGACCTCGCCGAATCCCTGGGCGAGGAAATGGCGGCCAAAACGCTGGATCACGAAAGGTGCTTGCCCGCGGTGGCACACCGGCTCGGCGTCGTGCACAGCCCCGTCGGCAAGTACGCGGCAGAGGACGAGCCCTTGCTCGAGCAATACCGCGAGTGGGTCCTGACCACACTCAACTCACGGCGAGGGCCCGGTGAGCGCCCTGTCGAGCATGTAGAGCTCTACCCGGGCGAGGGCCCTGGTCCGTTCTCCGTGCTCTTCTTGTTGAAGGACGCCGAAGCCGCCGAACGGATACGCGCGAGCTGGACCACCGGCTTGCTTCAGGCCGGAGATTCGGATTGGACCTGTGAAGACCTCGACACGGGCACGTCCTACCACGTGCAGTCACCCGTGCGATGGGCGGCGGAGCGCGCCGGGCTGCTCGAATCCGACCGGGGGTACCGCGCACCGGGCGCTGTGGTCGCTCCTTCGATGCTCAAGTACAAGAACCTCCTTCCCCTGTTCCGCGGGCCCCGCCAGGTCGCCGAGGTGCTAGGGCTGCCCGACGAGCTGCACGCAGTACCGGCCCCCGTGCTCAAAGAGGCGCTCACCGCGAACCTTTTTCCGACGGCTCTCGACAACGCCGTGCTCGTCGAGTTCATCGGCACTGCAAGTCAAGTCGCCTATCCCGACGGCCACCCCCCGACCATTCCCGCCAGGGTGGGACGTGTGGTCGAAGCACGTTCTCCTGACTCGGTGTATCTCGCCACCACCGACGAGCAAGAAGAGTTCCTCTCGTCACGTCAACGGCCCTACCTGCGGGTCACCGACGATCAGGCGACCAAGCTCAGGGATTCAGTCGGCTGCCGCCAATTCGAGGACAGCTTCGCGTTCTCCATGGTGATCGAAGGGAAACAGGACAGTGAGCGTGTCATCGATATGTTCAGTGGACTTCGCGCCACGCCCGTCGCCGACATGGTGATGAGCGCGACGGTCACACGGGCACTCCAGGTGGTCAAGCGGGTGACCACGGAAGACGGCGTCGAAGACCAGACGCTCGAGTGGCACCTGGACGGACTGGATCTGGTGGTCAGCAGCGACGCCGACGAGCGCCGCCTCATCCGTGTCGTCAACGACGCCTTCGAGTTGGGCTTCACGCATGCCGATTTGGAAAACGTCCTCAAGACAGGTCTCGACCAGCGGCTCCAGGCACTTCGGCAAGAGGCAAAAGCTGCGTCCACCGATGCCGAGCGGCTGGACGTCTACTTCGGCCCAGACGACCTGCGCGACGCTCTGCCCAAAGGACTGTGGCAGGCACTCGAGGCGCAGCATCTCGTCGACGACACGACCTCGGTCGCCAAGCTCTTCCTCAGGGTATACGGCTCCGATTCGCTCAAGTTGCTCGCCGAGCAGTTCCGCAACGAAGGATTCGTCGACATCCCGAAGGCTTGGGCAGGCGGAGCAGCAACCATCTCTTGGCTCCGGAAGATGGGGTTCGGCACTGAATTCGCCGGCCGCCGCACCCAGCATCAAGACGACGAGTTCGTCGTTCCCGGCGCGGTCAAACTCAACCCGCTCCACACGTTCCAGCAGAAGATCAGCAGGCAGCTCAGGGACGTGCTCACGCTCCGTGAGGCCAACGGCCGCCACCTCAAGGCGATGGTGGAACTGCCGACCGGTGCGGGCAAAACACGGGTCGCCGCCGAGACTGTCCTCAGGCTCTTCATCGACGAAAGCCTTCAAGGGCCTGTCCTGTGGATCGCGCAGTCCCAAGAACTCTGCGAGCAGGCGGTGCAGACCTGGAGCACGGTATGGCGAGGACTCGGAGACGAGCGGCCGCTGACGATGGGACGCTTGTGGGAGAACAACGTCGTCCACGAACCGGACACGAAGTTCTCGGTCATCGTCGCGACCGACGCCAAGCTTGACGTCATCCTCGACAATGCCGAGTACGCGTGGCTGAGGGAGTCGACCGCGGTGATCGTCGACGAAGGGCACCGCGCGGGCGGTTCGGAGCGGTACACCAGGATTCTCAACTGGCTCGGTGTGGCCGGCCGAGGCTGGGAACGACCACTCGTCGGGTTGACCGCAACGCCTTTCAAAGGCACCTCCGCGTCTGCGACAGCCGCGCTGGCGAGTCGGTTCGGCAATCGGAAACTGGACGTCTTCGACACGGCCAACGCCTACCGACCACTCGCGGAACTGGGTGTGCTCGCCCGCGTCGAGCACGAGGTGCTGCCGGGCGTCGAGGTCGTATTGGAGCCTGACGAGATAGCCGAAGCCGAACAGCAGCGGCGGGTCCCTGCCCGGGTGATGGACCGCGTCGGCGCCGATCAGGCTCGCATGTCGATCCTCGTCGACCACATCATGGCCCTGGACGAGAGCTGGCCAGTGCTGGTCTTCACGCCCAACGTCCTATCGGCCCAGGTACTCGCCGCGACCCTGCGATACCGAGACATCGAGGCCGCGGCGGTGAGCGGCCAGACCGGCAGGCAGGAGCGTCGCGACATCATCGAGAAGTTCAAGAAGAACGAGATCCGCGTTCTCGCGAACTGCGACCTGCTGGTCCAAGGGTTCGACGCCCCGGGCGTCCGCGCCCTCTACATCGCCCGCCCCACCTTCAGCCCGAACGCCTACATCCAGATGGCCGGTCGTGGTCTGCGGGGTCCGAAGAACGGCGGCAAGGAGGAGTGTCTGATCGTGGACGTGGCGGACAACTTCGGGTCCTTCAGTGACTGGCTCGGCTATCGCGAATACGAAGACCTCTGGCAGGAGCAACGCGCATGATCCTCGTACCGGACCTGGCCGACATTGAGAAGAGCGCAACCAGTGACGCGGAACGCAGGATTGCACGGTTGCTCCGGGACGTCGACGGCGACCCAGATGCCGTCGCTTTCCACTCGGTGAAACTGCGGTCTCACGCGTACAAACAGCAAGCCGAGGCTGACTTTGTCGTGCTGTGGAAGAAAGTCGTGATCGTGATCGAGGCCAAAGGCAGCGGCATCAGAAAGCACGACGGCGTCTGGTACAGCATCGACCGACGAGGGGACTGGCACAAACTGGCCACCTCACCGATGGAGCAGGCGCAGTCGGCGATGTACGCCTTGCAGAATATCCTCCGTCAAGAGGGGGTCGGGTGGTTCGCTCACGAGGCCGTCGTTATCACGCCGGACATCGACACCCCACCGCATTCCGTCGAGTGGCAGCCGACCCACTGGCTGTCGCGGAACGACATGAGCATCGCGGGGTTGACCCGCGCTCTCGACACGATTGCGGGTAATGCGCAGAGTCCGCCCACAGACCGGAAGCTTGCGAGGACCGACGATCTGCGGGCTCGGCTGTTCGGTCACTTCACTCGCATGCCGGTGATCGACGCGCAGCGTGGTGCGGTAATCGAGGAACAGAACCGGGCCACTGCGGGGCAGGCCAGGGTTCTCGCCTCGCTGGCGCGAAACCCGCGGGTGCTGGTCTTCGGTGGGGCCGGCACAGGCAAGTCGCTTGTTCTGGTCGAGGCAGCCAAGCAGGAAGCGGATCAGGGTAAATCCGTCCTGATCACCTTCCGCTCACCAGCGCTTCGGGACTTCTTCGCACCACACATCGGGAGTCGCGACATCGACCTCCTGCCCTTCGATCTATTGGAAGCGGCCAAGACCTACGACGCCGTGTTCGTCGACGAGGCGCAGGACCTGATGACGGCCGAAGGCATGGACAAGATCGACGGGGTGGTCGCCGGCGGCAGAGGGGCGGGCCGGTGGCGGATGTTCCTCGACATGAACAACCAGGCGCATGTGGACGGCCATTTCGACCGGGACGTACTGGAGATCGTCACCTCAGAGGCCCTTTCGGTCGACCTCGACCTCAACGTCCGGAACACCCGCGCGATCGTGCACATGGTGCAGGAGTACCTCGGAGCGGACGTCGGGGATCCCGGCATCGTCCACGGCGAGAAGGTGCGGTGGCGAACGGTCGAGGACGATTCCGACCTGGCCGGAGCCGAATCCGTGGCCGAGGAGTTGGTGGCCGACGGGGTTCGCGCTCAAGATATCTGGATCATCCGCGCCGGATCCACCAAAACGCCCGAGAAGACGGACCGGGGGTTCCTGGTGACGAGCCCTCGGTACGCGAAGGGCCTCGAGGCGGAGCACGTGGTCGTCTGCGATCTACCCGATGCCCTCGGTGATGCGGGAACCGCTGCCTTTTACGTCGCCGTGACACGCGCACGTGTCTCGTTGGACATCGTCGTCACGCGAGACGACAAACGACGCCTGCAACGCCTCGTCCGCGGACAGCTGGAGAAGAAGTGACTCGGACCAAGGCCCAGGAGATCACGCTCGGCCACCTGAGGGCTGCCTACGCAGGCCCGGATCACGGTAGCGAAGAGGTGCTCTTCAATCTGCCGGATCGGCAGTATGCCGTGGGAATGTTGTTCCCTGCAGCATCCTCGTCCACAGACCCGGATACGCAGGCGGTCGAGAGTGACCCGACGGTTGCATCGGACGTGTTCCCGGGCGATCTGGAAGAAGCGGGTGCGGGTATCCCACTCGCCGAGGACTGGCGCCCCTCGTCGGTCGCAATCTCCTTCGTCACGGACCGGCCGAACGTCTCGTGCGACTTCTCGGGCGGTACCTACCGCCCTGTGACGGGTGACGGCCCGCCGCGTTGGAAACGTGCACCATTCCGGTTCGAAGGTGTCGAACTCGGCAAGGACCATCCGGTGGAGAGGCTCATCGCGGGTGAGGTACCGATCGAGATCGGATCGAGGTGGCGCACATACGGGACTGTTCATCTCGTTACAGTGCACGCACGCGTCTCGGTCGCGTCGACCGACGACGACCGTCGTGACATCGGCCTGACGCTCTTCCAAGTGGCCCTCAGCGTGAGCCCCGCTGCTGCGGGTCGGATCCTCGAGTACGACAGGACCAACGCGTTTGACTCCGATCCTGAATCCGCAGAGCTGAGGCTCCGCTACCGGAACAAGAAGGTCTTCGGGGTCGGCCACGGTATGGCGGCCGACTGGGAACTCATCGATGGCACTTGTACACGGGTGTTCCTCGAACCAGTACCGGCATTCGTCGTTCCGGCGATCGAGACAACCGCTTTCGAGCCCACAACCGCTGAGGCCCAGGCTCTCGTGCTCGAAAACCTGGCGCGAATCGACGCGGAACGGGTCGAGGTGACGTCTATGTTGGACGCCTTCGTCGCAGCCTTCGGCCGTTGGGTGTCGGAGCAGGCTGAGAGCGTCGACGGATTCGGCGACGACGCAGAGATCGCGCGGTCCATCACCAAGCGGGCCGAACAAGCTCTGAGTCGGATGACGGCCGGCGTCGATCTGCTGCGGGATCCCGAACGAACTGAACTCAGGACCGCCTTCGCGCTCGGCATGACCGCTATGCGGTTGCAGATCCGCCAGACCTCGATCAAAAGCGGCAAAGATCCGGCCACCCTCGACGAACCCCGATGGCGCCCGTTCCAACTCGGCTTTCTGTTGGTCGCTTTGGCGTCGACGATCGAGGAGGCGCACGCCGACCGGGAACTCGTGGACCTGATCTGGTTCCCCACCGGCGGCGGAAAGACCGAGGCGTACCTCGGCCTTTCCGCGGTGGAGATCTTCCGCCGCCGCATCGTCCACGGTGTCGCGGGCGCCGGAACCGCTGTGATCACGCGGTACACTCTGCGCCTGCTGACCTCGCAGCAGTTCCAGCGAGCGGCCTCACTCATCTGTGCGATGGAGCTGCTCCGGAAGGAGGATTTGCGAGCGAAGGGCATGGCTCCGTTCTCCATCGGCCTGTGGGTCGGCAATGAGGTCACTCCCCGTAGTCGCGGAGACGCAAAAGCGGCACTGGATCGCCTGCACCGGGCTGCACGTCCGGAAGAAGCAAACCAATTTCAGATCGAGAGCTGTCCGTGGTGCGGTGTCGCGCTGCTGCCGGAGGCCAAGTCCACCGATCCGGACCGCTACGGGTTTCGCGATGCCGGAAACGACGTCGTCATCCACTGCACCCGGGCGAACTGCCCATTCCACCAAGAGATCCCGGTCGCCGTGGTCGACGACCTCCTGTACGAAGAACCGCCGACGATCCTCTTGGCAACCGTCGACAAGTTCGCCCGACTACAGTTCCTGCCCGACGCCGGCAAGCTGCTCGGGCTCGGAACTCCGTTCCGTCAACCGTCGCTGGTCATCCAGGATGAACTGCACCTGTTGTCCGGGCCGCTCGGCACGACCGTCGCCGTCTTCGATGCGGTCATCCAGCTACTCCTGAGTCGCGGCGGGCGGCCTCCCAAGATCGTCGCGTCAACCGCCACAATCCGGGCCTCGCATGAACAGGTCCAGGGCTTGTATGGGCGGAAGGTCGCGCTCTAC
This sequence comes from Amycolatopsis sp. NPDC047767, assembly GCF_040704195.1. Taxonomy (NCBI): domain Bacteria; kingdom Bacillati; phylum Actinomycetota; class Actinomycetes; order Pseudonocardiales; family Pseudonocardiaceae; genus Amycolatopsis; species Amycolatopsis sp. NPDC047767. Next base: position 46,621 of record NZ_JBEYSJ010000007.1, on the reverse strand, counting down.
CCCCCGGCGGGGCTCGACGGCGATCGGACCTTCTTCTCCCGTCCGGTGGAGAGCGGCGAAGGCAGGCTCTATGTCGGTCTGATGCCGCAGTCTGTATCGCAGGTGTCTGCGGTCGTTGCGGCAACGGCGCCCCTGGTCGAGGTACCTGAGGTCCTCGCCGAACGCTCAGTCCCGGACACGACCAGGGATTCGTACTGGACCCTGGTGATGTACCACAACAGCCTTCGTGAACTCGGCCGGACGGGGACCCTCGTGGTCGACGACGTCAACGGACGCTTGGAGCCGCGCTCGGATCGGCTGGAGCTGTCGTTGCGGCGGGTCCGCGCAGAGCGGATCCTGGAACTCACCAGTCGCCGTGGTCCGGAGGAGCTACCCAATGACCTCCGCGAACTGGGGCGCAGCGTCGACAAATCGACCGAGGCGATCGACGTGGTCCTGTCCTCGAACATGCTGTCGGTCGGGATCGACATCCCTCGCCTCGCACTGATGCTGATGGTTGGTCAGCCCAAGACGACTGCCGAGTACATTCAAGCCACCAGTCGGGTCGGCCGCGGCCGCAACAGCGGAATCGTGACCACGCTGTTTCGCTCCAACCGGGCGCGCGACCGCTCGCACTTCGAAAGCTTCCGCTCTTACCACGAGACTCTCTACCGCAACGTCGAGCCGACGAGTGTGACTCCGTGGTCCTTGTCGTCCCGCAAACGCTCCCTAGCCGGCGCGCTCGTGGCGTTACTGAGGCACTCGTTGCCCGCCCTGGCTGCCAACGATGCGGCAGCACGCTTGGACCTCGATGACGAGCGAATGCGAGACGCAATCGAGGAACTAGTAGCGAATTTGCTGGACTTGGTGAATCGTTCCGACGACGTCGAGGCCGAGGAGACCGACGATGAAGTGTGGCGGCTGCTGCGCAATTGGGATCACCGCGCCAAGATCGCCCGCGAGGAAAGAGTCGCGCTGGTGTATGACCGCCGCAAGAGGGACGAAAGAGCGCTACTCAAACGGTTCGGGCAGAGCGGGGAGGGTTGGCTCGTCGCCGACTCGATGAGGACGGTCGAGCCGAATGTCGCCGTCCATGTGCGTGAGCCGCTGGAAGGGGGCACCGGTGGAACCGATCGTTCATGATCTCCGTCTCTCGGAAACGATCACGCCCTTCGGGGTAGGCGCCATCGTCGACGTGCTGGGAGAATCACTCATCGCGGCCGACACCTCTTGGTGGGACCGCAAGCGTGCCCCCGAGATCAGCTGCGATCGGCTTCTCGCGCGGCTCGGCCCCGGCATCCTCCGGCAGCCGCCGACGCACGCCGGCCACGCGACCAAGGAGACCGCACACCTCCTCTATTGGCGCTTTCCGGCCTGGCGCTTCTGCGAGCGGTGTACAAGACTCTCGAAGCTCACCGGCAAGAACAAGGGGCGCTGGACCAACAAGTGCGAATGCGGTGGCAAGTTGGTTCCCATGCGGTACGTCGCCGTCTGCGAGGGAGGCAGCCACATACAGGATATTCCCTGGTTCAAATGGGCCCATCGCGGCAACAGTGCGGAGGTCACCGATTCCGTACGTTTCTGTCGGGCCCACAAGGAACTGAAGTTCATCCGATCTTCTCGACGTGGCGAAGGCCTGGCAGCGCTCAGCGTCCACTGCACGGGATGCAAGCGGTCACGACCGCTCACCGAGCTGGTGAGCAAGGAATCACTCCACCGCGACGGTATCCACTGCACCGGTAGTCAGCCGTGGGAAGATCCGAAGAGCGGAACTGCCTGCGAACACAAGCTCCGCGCCGTTCAGCGAGGCGCCACCGCCAACTACATCTCCGAGCACCTCAGCGCCCTGGATATCCCCGAAGAAGCACCTCGGTCGGCTGAGACAGCAGACAAGATCCGCAACCATGTCTACTTCGAAAAAGTGGTCGCCGACAATGGCGGCCCCCAGGCCGAAATGGTGGCGGGATGGATCGCGGACGAACTCGGCACAACCGCGGCAAACGTGCTCACTCTCGCCGCAGCCGGCGAAGAAGCCGAGGAATCGCCACTGCTCGAATTGAAAGACGGGGAGTGGGCCGCCTTCCTCAAGAAGCTCGATGGCGGCCGAGACCACACAGAGAGTGACTTCGTCGTCGATGGTTGGCAGGTATCAGCCGAGTCCACGTGGCCTCCGGCGTTGAAGAGCAAGCTCACCGGTATCGGCCAGGTGCGGCGGGTACGTGAAGTGCGGGCACTCAAAGGTTTCCGGCGCCACGACAACGACGCAGCGCTCATCAAAGCCGACCTAGGTCCCGATCGCGACCGGAAGCCGGTCTACCCGGCCATCGAGATGTTCGGCGAAGGAATCTTCCTCCGCTTCGACGACAACCAGGTGTCCGAGTGGGAAAGGGCGCCCGAAGTCCGTGCTCGCGCAGAGATCTTGATCGGCCGCCGGGCCGCGACCCCATGGGCTCACCGCTTGGCCGTGCCGGAACCACGCTTCATCGCGTTGCACACCATCGCTCACCTGCTCATCCGGCGACTGGCCTTCGCAAGCGGATATTCGTCCGCCTCCCTGCGGGAACGCATCTACGCTCACTCCGATCGTCCCGATCGCACCGCAGGAATCCTGATCTACACGGCGGGCGGGGACGCACATGGAACACTCGGCGGCCTCGTCCGCCTCGGACATCCCGACAAGCTCGTCCCGTTGCTGCTGGCCGCTCTGGGCGACGCGGACGTCTGTTCGAACGACCCGGTGTGCATCGAAAGCGATCGCCAAGGCTCGTCGAACCTCAACCTGTCCGCTTGCCATGGCTGCGCGCTGGTCAGCGAGACCTCCTGCGAGACAGGAAACCGGCTATTGGATCGACAACTGGTGCTCGGCGGCGGGACCGTGCCCGGCCTGTTCGACCATTTACTTGAGGAGGTGCGCCGAACTGCAGGCTGGTGAAACTCGAGTTGAACCCTGCGCCACCTGGCACTCGAAGTCAACGGTTGGAAGAATGAGTTCCTCCTAATCGTCCGTGGGCTTCGGGATGTCGAAGTAGCTCGAGAACCGCACCGCCGGGGCGTATTCACCCTTGACCTTGACGCGGCCCGTCACGAACATGGCCGCGGGGGCGGACGTGCCGGTGGCCATGCGGATGAAGTCGTCGACCGAGAGGGTGAGGGTGGTGTCCGGGGTGCGGGACAGGTCGGTGCTGGAGACGCACGCGCCGGATTCGATGACGGTTTGGAAGCGGTCGTAGCCGTCGGCGCCGGTGCCGCCGGAAAAGCGCCAGGAAATGACGAAGTCGACGTGGCGGGCGCGGTCGGCGCGGAAATGCTCGGACATTCTGCGGAAAATCTCGTCGAGGAAGACCGCGCGTAACTCGGGGTGGTCGGCCAGGGCTTTGAGTTGGTCGCGAGAGGCGCGGTGGACGACGTCGACCAGGGCCTGCGTCGTCAGGCTGCTCAGTTCGATGCCGGCGCCCGCGTTTCCGAGCATGTGCAAGGTTTCCAGGACCTGCACGAACTGCGCGGGCGTGAGCTTGCCGACGTCCAGCTTGCGGGCGAAGCCGTTGACCGCGTGCCCCTCGGAGGCGGCGGAACGGGAACGCGAGAATCGGGACACGAAAACGGAGTCTAACGGCTCAGGCGGGCTTCGGGAGGTCGAAATAGCCGATCAAACCGGCCGCGAATGCGAGGTCGCCTTTCACCTTGATTTTGCCCGTCACGAACAGCACCGCCGGGGTGGCTTGGTGCGTGATGAGACGGAAGAAGTCGACCGGGGACAACGTGATCGTCACGCGCGGGCGGGCGCCCTCGACGGTCCGCGAGACCGTGCACGAGCCGCCGGAGATGGTGGTGGCGTAGCGGTCGTAGCCGCCGGCGCCGGTGCCGCCGGAGAGGCGCCAGTGGATGACCGCTTCGAGAGGCCGGTCGACGCGGAGGTGGGCGCCCATGCGGGCGAAGATCTCGTCGAGGACACGTTCGCGAAGCTCCAGCGAGGCGACGACGGCCTCCAGCTGCGGCCGGGACGCGCGCGAGACGAGCGTGGCGAAGCGAGTCGGGTCGACCTTGGCCAGGGAGAACGCCGGGGCGTCTTCCGAGAGGCGCATCAGCGATTCCAGCAGGCGGCGGAAGTCGTCGCGGCCGAGTTCGCGGGGGTCGATGGCGTCGGCGACGGTGTTGACGTCGAGGCCGTCGGGCGCAACGTGGTCGAGGGCGTCGAGCAGGGCCGCGCCGCGCAGGCCGGACAGGTCCATCGCAAAGCCCCTTCCGTGATCTTCCAGCAAAGGCTACCCATGAGTAGGTAAGCGGGCAAGCACGCGACGACCACGGCGGCAGGTACCGTCTCCTGCTGGCGAGAGGGAGGTCGGAGAGTGCCCGACGAAGATCAGCGCCCGCCCGAGCGGGCCCGGCGGCTGCCGCGCGCGGTGCGTGAGCGGCAGATCCTGGACGCCGCCGTGCGCGTGTTCTCCCGCCACGGTTACCACGCGGCTTCGATGGACGAGATCTCCGACGTCGCCGGCGTCTCCAAGCCGATGATCTACACCTACCTCGGCTCGAAGGAAGACCTCTTCGGCAAGAGCATCCAACGCGAGGCGACGCGCCTGCTCGAGGCCATCCAGGCGGGCGTCCAGCCGGATCTGCCGCCGGACATGCAGCTTTGGCACGGGCTGCGATCGTTCTACCGCTTCGTCGCCGAGTATCGCGAGTCGTGGACGGTGCTGCACCGACAGGCGCTGACGGTCGGCGGCACGTTCGCCGCGGAGATCACGGCGATGCGCGGGCGGGCGATCGAGCTGGTCGCCGCGCTGGTCGTGTCGGCGGGAACGCGGAAGGGCCTCGGGGAGCAGGCCGAGTTCTCGGGCGCCGGGCTGGCCGCCGCGCTGGTCGGTGCGGCGGAGTCGCTGGCCGACTGGGCGCTGGACCACCCGGAGATCTCCGACGGTGTGCTGGCGTCGTGGCTGATGAACCTGGTGTGGCTGGGGTTCAACGACCTCGTCGAAGGTCAGGTCTGGAAGCCGCTGCCCGAAATGAACTCAGAGAGCTGAGATCACGCCGTCCAAGTGTGGCTTGGGTTTCCGGGCATTCCACAACTCGAACGCCCACCCGTCATCCGTCGGCCAGGCGGTGAAGGCCGCGCGGGCCGGTAGGAGCACGGGCTGCTTGAAGCGGACAGACGCCGTGTACGCGTCGGGTAGGCGGCCCTCGAAGGAGGCCAGGGCGTGGGCCTTCGTCCACATGCCGTGGGCGATGGCGCGAGGGAAGCCGAACAGGCGCGCGGTCAGCGGGTGCAGGTGGATGGGGTTGCGGTCGCCCGAGACGTCGGCGTAGCGGCGGCCGATGTCGCCCGGGACGGTCCACAGGGCGGTCGGCGTCGGGGCGACCAAAGAAGCGTGCGGCTTCGAGGAGCCCGAGGAACCGCCGCGGCGCAGGTAAGTCGACACCTCCGACCACACCAGCTCCGTGCCGGCCCACAGTTCGCTCACCATGTCGAACTGCCGGCCCTTCTCGTGTGGCCGCAGGTTCTCCGCGCGGACGCGCGCGGAGAACGTCTCGGTCAAGGACAGCGGGCGCCGGACCGTGATCGAGTTCGCGACGTGCACCAGGCCGAGCAGCGGGAACGGGAATCCCGGCTCCGTCATCAGCGCCATCTGCAGCCCGAACACCAGCATGTGCGGGTAGGTCGCGGGCAGCACATCCGAATACCGGAACCCGCACACCTCCGCGTACGCAGCGACGTGCTCCGAGGACACCGTGACCGACGGCCGCACCAGCTCGATGTCCGGCAGGGTCGAGCCGCCGCCACGGCGCAGCAGGGCCTTCGGGTACAGCGTCGCCAGGCTGGGGGCGCTGGTCAGCTCGCGAACGGACATGTCACGCCCCCAGCAGGGCCTGGCCGCACACGCGGACCACGTTGCCGTTGACCGCGGCCGACGCCGGGTTGGCGTACCAGGCGATGGTCTCGGCGACGTCGACCGGCAGGCCACCCTGGCCGAGGCTCGACAGGCGCCGCCCGGCTTCGCGGATGAACAGCGGGACGGCGGCGGTCATCTTCGTCTCGATGAAGCCCGGCGCGACGGCGTTGATCGTGCCGCCGTACTCAGCGAGCTGTGGCGCGCCGACGTTGACCATGCCGATCACGCCGGCCTTCGACGTCGCGTAGTTCGTCTGACCGACGTTGCCGGCGATGCCCGCGATCGACGAAACGCCGATGATGCGGCCGTTTTCGCGCAGGACCTTGTCGGCGAGCAGCTTGTCGTTCACCGAGAGCTGCGCGGCGAGGTTCACGGTGAGCACGGCGTCCCAGCCGCCCTCGGTCAGGTTGCCGAGCGTCTTGTCGCGCGTGATGCCGGCGTTGTGCACGACGACGTCGACACCGCCGTGGCGCGTGGTGAGGTACTCGGCGAGCTTGGCCGGCGCGTCGGCCGCCGTGATGTCCAGCTGCAGCGCGGATCCGGCGACGCGATTGGCCACTGTGGACAGATCCGCGCCCTGCGCCGGGATGTCCAGGGCGACAACGTGGGCACCGTCGCGGGCGAGGGTCTCCGCGATGGCCTCGCCGATGCCGCGCGACGCGCCGGTGACCAGCGCGACCTTGCCCGCCAACGGCTTTTCCCAGCTGGCGGGCGCCGTGGCGGAGGTGCTGTGCGTGCCGACGCGGATCACCTGCGCGTCGACGAACGCCGACTTCGCCGACAGCAGGAACCGCACCGTCGACTCGGCCGCGGCTTCGGCGCGTTCGGCCACGTACACGAGTTGCGCCGTGGCGCCGCGCTTCAGCTCCTTGCCCACGGAGCGCACGAAGCCCTCCAACGCTCGTTGCGCGATCCGCTCGCGGCCCTCGACCAGCTCCGGCGGCGTGCCGAACACGACGACCCGGCCCGACGGCCCGACCTTGCGGATCACCGGGTGGAAGAAGCGGTAGACCTCGCGCAGATCGGCGGGGTCCGTGATGCCGGTGGCGTCGAAGACGAGGGCCGCGTGGCGGTCCGCAGCAGTCGAAAGAACCTCGATGCCGGCATCGTCGAGCTGACTCTTCAGGGTCTTTTCGAGCCGTCCGCCCGGCGCGGCGCCGAGGAGTGCGGGACCCTCGAGTGCGGGCTGGCCGGCGCGGTACCGGCGCAGCGTGGCGGGGTTGGGCAGGCCGAGCTTCGGCACCACGAACTTCCCCACCGGGGTTTTCGTGAACTGCTGGTACCTGTCAGCCATCGAGCGCCTCCCGTGCCGTCTGCGTCACGTCGCAGTCTAACCTACTCGCTAGTAGGTTACAGTGTGAAAGGGACGACTCAGAGAGGTGGACGCCATGGCGACCAGGAAAACCGCCGCGGTCCGCAAGGTCGCGATCATCGGTGGCAACCGCATCCCCTTCGCGCGGTCGAACGGCCCGTACGCGAAGGCGTCGAACCAGGACATGTTCACCGCCGCGCTCGACGGCCTGGTCAGCCGCTTCGCGCTGCAGGACGAGGTGATCGGCGAGGTCGCCGCGGGCGCGGTGCTCAAGCACTCCAAAGACTTCAACCTCGCCCGCGAGAGCGTGCTCGGCAGCCGGCTCTCGGCCGCGACGCCCGCGTCCGACGTCCAGATGGCGTGCGGCACGGGGTTGCAGGCCGTGATCAACGTGGCGCACAAGATCTCGTTGGGGGAGATCGACTCCGCCATCGCGGGTGGCGTGGACACGACGAGTGACGCTCCGCTGGCTGTGAACGCCGACCTGCGCAAGATCCTCGTGCAGCTCAACTCCGCGAAGACGCTGGGCGACCGCCTCAAGCTCCTCACGAAGCTGCGGCCGGGCCAGATCGTGCCCGAGATCCCGCGCAACGCCGAGCCGCGCACCGGCCTGTCGATGGGCGAGCACGCGGCGCTCACGGCGAAGGTCTGGGACGTCACGCGCGAGGCGCAGGACGAGCTCGCCGCCGCCAGCCACCAGCACCTCGCCGCCGCGTACGACCGCGGGTTCTTCGACGACCTCGTGACGCCGTTCCTCAAACTGGCCAAGGACCAGAACCTGCGGCCGGATTCGACGGTCGAGAAGCTGGCCAAGCTCAAGCCCGTGTACGGCGGCCCGGACGGCACCATGACGGCCGGCAACTCGACGCCGCTGACCGACGGCGCGTCGACCGTGCTGCTCGCGACGGACGAGTGGGCGAAGGCGCACAACCTGCCCGTGCAGGCGTACCTGACGTTCTCGCAGACGGCGGCCGTCGACTACGTCCACGGCGCCGAAGGGCTGCTGATGGCGCCCGCATACGCGGTGCCGCGAATGCTGGAGCGCGCGGGACTTTCCTTGCAGGACTTCGACTTCTACGAGATCCACGAGGCGTTCGCGTCGCAGGTGCTGGCCACGTTGAAGGCGTGGGAGGACCCGGCGTTCGCCAAGGAGAAGCTCGGTCTCGACGCGCCGCTGGGCTCGATCGACCGCGCGAAGCTGAACGTCAACGGCTCGTCGCTCGCCGCCGGACACCCGTTCGCCGCGACGGGCGGGCGGATCGTGGCGACGCTGGCGAAGCTGTTGCACGAGAAGGGATCCGGGCGTGGCCTGATCTCGATCTGCGCGGCCGGCGGCCAGGGTGTGACGGCGATTCTGGAGAAGTGACGATGCGGGCCCCCGGCGTGGGGCCCGCCTGTCGTCAGCTGAGCTGCTTTTCGGCCTTCTTGCTGAGCTTTTCTGCCTGCTTGCCGGCCTGCTTCGCGGCGCGACGGGCGCGCCAGCCGAGCGACGGCTTGCCCGCCGTGTCGCTCGCGGCCAGCAGCAGGCCGCCGGCGATGCCCGCGTTCTTGAGGAACTGCACCTGCTGCGCCTGCCGCTCGGCGGGGTCCTTGATCTCCCAGAACCGGTGCGCGGCGGCCGTCGTGGGCACGAGCGTGCCCAGCAACGCGAGCGACGCCAGCCGCGGCGCCTTGCCCGCCGCGAGCGCGAGGCCGGCCCCGATCTTCACGGCGGCGTCGATGCGCACGAGCGTTGCGGGATCCCGCGGCACCTGTTCGGGGACGAGGCCCTCGACTTTGTCGAACGTCTCGGTGAGGAACGGCTCGATCGCCTTCGCGTGCCCTTGGGTGTCGCGGAGCATGCCGATACCGCCATAGATGAACGTCGACGCGAGCAGTGGACGGGCCACCCGGCGCAGTATCACGGTCGTCGCCTTTCCTGCGAGGTCTTCGGTGCTGGTCGAACCTACAACCGGGATTCCCCGCCGGCGGGTCGCCGAACCGCGCTAGCGTTGCCTAGGTATCTATCGTGTTTTTACTAGATTTACTTAGAGGGCTTTAGCGGCTCCGTCTTGCTTGACCTTGACGCTGCGTCAACTTCTACCGTTGACGACATGGAGTGGTCGATCCAGGACATCGCCCGAGCGGCGGGCACGACCAGCCGGACGCTGCGGCACTACGACGCTGTCGGGCTGCTCGCGCCCAGCCGCATCGGCGGCAACGGCTACCGCTACTACGACTCGGCCGCCCTGGTGCGGCTGCAGCGGATCCTGTTGCTGCGTGAGCTCGGCTTGGGGCTGCCCGCAATCGCTTCCGTGCTCGACGACGAGCGCGACAGCGTTGTCGCCTTGTCGACGCACCTCGCGTTGCTGGAACAGGAGCGGGCGCGGATCGGGCGGCAGATCGACTCCGTGCGGACCACGTTGAGGAAACTGGAGGGAGGTGAACCACTCATGGCGGAGGAAGTTTTCGACGGCTTCGACCACACGGTGCACGAGGCTGAGGTGACGTCCCGTTGGGGCGCTTCGGCTTACCGCACCGGTGACCGGTGGTGGCGGTCGTTGTCGGCTTCGGAGCGTGCGGCGCACCAGCGGGAGCAGGGCGAGATCGCGACCGCTTTCGGTGCGGCGCGGGCTGCGGGGTTGTCGGTTGAGTCTGCCGAGGCGCAGGCGATCGTGGGCCGGCTCCACGCCTGGCTGCGGCCGGCGGTGAAGACGGTGTCGCGCGGGTACTTCGCGGGGCTGGGGCAGTTGTACGTCGACGATCCGCGGTACGGGTCCTACGACGCCGACTTCGGCCCCGGAACGGCGGCGTACATCCGGGACGCGATGCGGATCTATGCGGAACGGAACCTGACGGAGTAGGGCGACGTCGGAGTGAGCGCTGGGGGTGGGGATGGTCGGGGCTGCAGACCCGCCCATCCCTCTGGCTTGGGTTGGTCGGTGTTGGCGAGTGGTCCAGTGGCGCCTGCTGGACTGGCACGACCGGTCTCTTCGTGACCGGTCCAGTGGCGCCCTTGGGCCCGGCACGACCGGTCCCCTCGCGCCGCGCGCAGACGCGAACGGACCCCTCGTGCGGCGTCGGTGCGAACGGTCCAGTCGCACCCCTCGCACCGGCACGAAAGGTGACTTCGCGCGACGGTCCACTCGCACACGCAACACGGCGCGAAGAGTCCCCTCGCGCGCCAGGGGAACGGCGAACGGTCCAGCCGTCCCGGCCGACCGGGCACGAACAGTCCCCTCGCGCCGCGCACTGACGCGAACGGTCCTGTCGTGCACGCGGCCGAGGGCGAAGAGTCCGTTCGCGGCGGAACCGGTGCAGGCGGACCCATCCCGTGGCGGCGTGGGCGCGAAGGGTCCACTCGGGCATTTCGCCCGATGCGACGGGTCTGTCGGGAGGGGCGCCGGTGCGAACGGTCCGTTCGCGTGCGGGCGTGGTGTGAGGGGTCCGTTCGCGCTCCGAGGCCGGGGCGAAGGGGACGGTCGCGAGGTCGGGGCGGGGTGAGGGGACCGGTCGTGCAGACCAAACGGCCGCAGCGCGGCGAGGGGCGACACGCGCTAGCGGGATATGGCGCAATATCGGGCCCACGCTAGATAGGCCGATACGGTGGCAGAGTGGACCCCATCCGCAATCCGTTCGCGCCCGGGGCTGGGCAGCGGCCGCCTGAGTTGGCGGGGCGGGAGCGTGAGCTGAGGGCGTTCGAGGTGGTCCTGGAGCGTGTCGCGAGGGGGCGGCCGGAGCGGAGTCTGGTGTTGACCGGGCTGCGGGGTGTGGGGAAGACCGTGCTGCTCGGGGAGTTGCGGTCGATGGCCATTCGGCACGGGTGGGGTGCGGGGAAGATCGAGGCGCGGCCGGATGCGGAGCTCAGGAGGCCGTTGTCGGCTGCGCTGCACCGGGCGATTCGGGATCTCGCGGTCCGGCACCGGGCGCCGGACCGGGTTGAAGAGGTCCTGGGGGTGCTGAAGGCGTTCGCGTTGAAGGCGAACAAGGCCGACGCGAAGCTGAGGGATCGGTGGCAGCCCGGGATCGAGGCGCCGGCCGCACAGGGGCGGGCCGATTCCGGCGACATCGAGATCGATCTGGTGGAGCTGTTCACCGACGTCGCCGAGCTGGCCGCCGACGTGGGCACCGGGGTGGCGCTCCTGATCGACGAGATCCAGGATCTGCAGCCCGACGACGTTTCGGCTCTGTGCGCCGCGTGCCATGAGCTGTCGCAGTCCGGGGCGCCGCTGGTGGTGGTCGGGGCTGGACTGCCGCATGTACCGGCCGTGTTGAGTGCGTCGAAGTCTTACTCGGAACGGTTGTTCCGCTACGCACGGATCGATCGGCTGAGCCGCGAGGACGCCGACTTCGCCGTGATGGCGCCGATCGAGCGCGAGGAAGCCGGCATCGAGCCCGAGGCGCTCGACGCGCTGTTCGACGCGTCCGGCGGCTACCCCTACTTCATCCAGGCCTACGGCAAAGCGGCGTGGGACGCCGCGCCCGCGGATCCGATCACGGTGAAGGACGTGCAGGTCGCGGCGCCCGAGGCGGAGTCCGAGCTGGCCGTGGGGTTCTTCGGCTCGCGCTACGAGCGCGCGACGCCCGCCGAGCGCGAGTACCTGCTCGCGATGGCCGAGCTGACCCAAGGCCGCGACGAGGCCGCCGGCACCGCCGACGTGGCCGTCTACCTGGGGCGCAAGCCCTCCTCGCTGTCGCCGGCGCGCGACAGCCTCATGAAGAAGGGCCTGGTCTACTCCGCCGAACGCGGGCAGATCGCCTTCACGGTGCCCCACTTCGGGCACTACCTGCTCGGCCGCGACTGAGCGCCGTCTTCCCTCACTACCGCTGTATGACGCTGCCTAGCAATATCTAGCAATAACGCTAGACGATCCGATACGCCGCTAGGCCGTTACCGCAAAGTGACCCGAGACACGCGATTTGTCCGGCGCAAACCCGGATATTGCCGATGATTCATCGGCAAGTAAGCCACGTCACCGCTGATTCGTTGGCATCCATGTGAAAAAAGGCGCATACTAGAGACACAGCCACCGAGAACCTCCAAAGGGGATGCAGAAACAATGAGCAACATCGCCGCCAAGCTCCGTGCTCGTCGCGCCGAGGCTCGTACTCGCCGGGCACTGAACCGGGCGATCGACACCGCGGCCACCTCGACGGTGCGCCAGGAGCTCATCGCCCTCGCCCAGGCGCGTCAGCCGTTCATGCGCTGACCCAGCCGTAACTGGTTAGTGTGTCACTCACATGAGTGACCTAGACCACAAAGTGCTGTGGGTGTAACGCCGCGACTCGCGGCATCGATACCCACTACGACCCCGTGATGCTGGCGGACCCCCGACCTGGCAGCATCACGGGGTTTCCATATGTCTGGACCCTTTGTCCGATTCCCCGAAACCCTTGCGCGAACCGGCTTGCGGCGCGATGCTTGACTCCGTCAACGATTTGGTTGAGGTGGTCAATGAACGACGTGAGCCTGGCCGAGCGCGTTGCCACCGTGCGCGCGTTCAACCGCCTGTACACCGGGGTGATCGGCGTCCTCGACGAAGGACCGGCCGACGCCGAATATTCGCTGAGTGAAGCGCGGGTGCTGTTCGAGGTCGCCCAACAAACCGAGCTCCACGTGAGTGACCTGCGAAAACGCCTCGATCTCGACGGCGGCTACGCGAGCAGGCTGCTCGGCCGCCTCGAGAGCCGCGGCCTGGTCCTCCGCGAGCGCAGCGGCGAAGACGCCCGCCGCCAGATCGTGCGCCTGACCGACGCCGGCCGAGAGGCGTTCGCCGACCTCGACGGCCGCTCGGTGCGCCAGATCGGCGGCCTCCTCGAACGCTTCCCCGACGAAGACCAGCGCCGCCTGCTCGGCGCGATGGGGACCATCACGCAGCTCGTCGGTGAGAAAGCCACCGACCCCACGCTCGTGTTGCGCACCCCGCGACCGGGCGACCTCGGCTGGGTGGTCCACCGCCACGGCACCCTCTACGCCCGCGAGTACGGCCTCGACGAACGCTTCGAAGCCCTCGTCGCCCGCGTGGTCGCCGATTTCGCCGACCACCGCGACGACCCGCGCCAGGCCGCGTGGATCGCGGAGCTCGCCGGCGAACGCGTCGGCAGCATCTTCTGCATGCCGAGCGCGGACGAACGCACGGCCAAACTCCGCCTCCTGCTGCTCGAACCCGCCGCCCGCGGCCACGGCGTGGGCAAACGGCTCGTGCACGAATGCGTCGAGTTCGCCCGCGGCCGCGGCTACGCGGCCATGGAGCTCTGGACGCTCTCGGCCCTCGACGCCGCCCGCGGCATCTACCGCAGCGCCGGGTTCGAACTCCAGTCCGCGGAACCCACCCGCGACTTCGGCCCGCCGGTCACCGGCGAGACCTGGCGGATGGAGCTTTAGATGTTCGTCGTCTACTGCGCCGTCTGCGATCGCCGCACCCTGCTCGGCGTCGACGAGGTCGAGTGGGTCGAGAACCTCACGCGCGGCATGATCTCCGTGTCCGGCCACTGCCCGCGCGGCCACGACGTGGTGATCCTGACCGGCGACGCGTTCACCCCGCACGAAGACCCGCGCTACTTCGGGCCGGCGCCGCGCATCTGGACCAAACCGATGAACAAGCTGCGCTCCTGGCTGCGCGGCCACTTCGAGGTGAGCCGCGACCTGCCCGGCCCGTTCTACCGCTTCTGACGCCCCATCAGGAAGAACTCCGGGTTCGGCTTCAGCGCGGTGAGGTGCGCCAGCCGGTTCGACATCGCGAACAGTGCCGTGATCGCGCCGACGTCCCAGATCTCGTCCTCGGTCAGCCCCGCGTCGCGCGCCGCCTCGAGGTCGGCTTCGCCGAACAGGGCGGAATCCTGCGCCAGCGCCAGCGCGAGGTCGACGATCGCCCGGCCGCGCTCGTCCAGCTCCACCTGCCACGGGTTCGCCGCGACGCGGTCGGACAGCTCCGGGTCCTTCGCGCGGATCCGCAGGATCGCCCCGTGCGCGACGATGCAGTACGTGCAGTGGTTCGCCCCCGACGTCGCGACGACCACCAGTTCGCGCTCGGCCTTCGTCAAGCCGTCTTCGCGCTCCATCAACGCGTCGTGGTAGTCCATGAACGCCCGTAGCTCCGCCGGCCGGTGGCCCAGCGCGCGAAAGATGTTCGGCGTGAAGCCGGATTTCTCCGCGATCGCGGCCACCCGCGCGCGCAGGTCTTCGGGCAGGTCTTCGAGTTCGGTCACGGGGAACCGGCTGTCGCTCATAGCCCCACGCTAACGCCAAACACGCCACCCTTGGCACCACGCGTTCACCCGGGTGGAGTTTGCTTACCCCGTGAACTGGACCGCATACGTGGACGGTTACTGCGAACGCCTCGCGCCCGGGCCGTGGGGCGAGCCGCTGAACGACGTCACCAACCTGGCGTTCCTCGTGTCGGCAATCGCCGTGTGGTGGCGCGCCGACGGGCGGCGGATCGGGCGGACGCTCGCGGTGCTCGTCGGGCTGGTGTTCCTGGCCAGCACGGTGTTCCACCTGCTCGCGACGCGCTGGGGCGGCGCCGCCGACTCCGGCTTCATCCTCGTGTTCGTGCTCTATTACGCCGCGAAGTTCCCCCACGTTTTCCTCGGCGTCAGGCCGAAATGGTCCTGGCTCGCCGCGCCCGCGTTCGTGGTGCTCACGGCCGCGCTGGCGGCGCTCGGCGGTGGGCTGTACCTGCCGGCGCTGATCGGGCTGGCGGTGTTCGCCGGCGTGCTCGCGTACGCGCGCGACCCGTACTGGACGCACTTCGCCGTGGCGGGCGCGGTGTTCGCGCTGTCGCTGGCGTTCCGTACCATCGACGGCGTCGTGTGCGGGGATTTCCCCGTCGGCACGCACTTCCTGTGGCACCTGCTCAACGCCGTGGTGCTCTACGTGGTGTCGAACGCGATGATCGGCAAAGAGAAAGCCCCCTCGCCGGAACCGAATCCGGCGAGGGGGCCGTCCACAGTGGACTAGAACTCAGTGCACGCCGATGGGCCGCAGGTCCTTGTCGTGCTCGTCCGCGTGGTAGTCCTCCGGCTGGGTCTCGTCGACGCCGGGGTTCCACTTCGCCGCGTGCGCGATGGCCGAGACGATCACGGCGACCAGGATGTTCGCGATCAGCGCCACGAAGCCCGGGTAGATCTGCACCGTTGCCAGGCCGGTGCCCGAGAACGGGTGCCAGCCGAAGATCGACAGGTTGCCCATCGCGAGCGCCGAGCCGCCGAAGTGCAGCTTTCCGTTGGCGGGGTTGGGGATCCCGTACAGCATGATCAGGCCCCAGCCCATGCCCACGACCCAGCCGGCGATGAGGCCGGCCTTGTGCAGCCACCGCGTGTACAGCGCGAGCGCCACGGCCGGCAGCGTCTGCAGGATCAGGACACCGCCGATGAGCTGCAGGTCGATGGAGAACTGCGGGTCGATCAGGATGATCACCAGCACCGCGCCGAGCTTCACGATCAGCGACGCGAGCTTGGCCTGCTTGGCTTCCTGCTTCGGCGTCGCGTTCTTGCGGATGTACTCCTTGTAGATGTTGCGCGTCCACAGGTTCGCCGCGGCGATCGACATGATCGCGGCCGGCACCAGCGCGCCGATGCCGATCGCGGCGAACGCGATGCCGGCGAACCAGTGCGCGAACTGCGAGTCGAACAGCAGCGGGACGATGGTGTTGCCGTCGGGCTTGCCGGTGGCGTTGTTGGTCAGCGGCTTCACGCCGGCGCTGATGGCGACGTACCCGAGCAGCGCGAGCAGGCCGAGCACCAGCGAGTATGCGGGCAGGGCGACCATGTTGCGCTTGATCACGTTGCGCCCGCGCGAGGCGAGCACGCTCGTGAGCGAGTGCGGGTAGAGGAACAGCGCGAGCGCCGAACCGAGGGCCAGCGTGGCGTACTGCAGCTGGTTCGTCGACGTCAGCAGGATCGAGCCGGCCGGTTTGCCGGTGGCCGGGCTCGGCGTGGCCAGCTTCGTCGCCGCCTGGTTGAAGATGTGGTCCCAGCCGCCGAGCTTCGAAGGCAGGTACACGATCGCCACGATGATCACGATGTAGATCAGGATGTCCTTGACGAACGCGATCAGCGCCGGCGCGCGCAGGCCCGACTGGTACGTGTACAGCGCCAGGATCAGGAACGCGACCAGCAGCGGCAGGTGCCCGACGATGCCGGAGCCGTTGATGCCCATCGTGCGCAGCACGGCCTCGAGGCCCACCAGCTGCAGCGCGATGTAGGGCATGGTCGCGACGATGCCGGTGATGGCGATGAGGAACGCGAGCGTCGGCGAACCGAAGCGGCCGCGCACGAAGTCGGCCGGCGTCACGTAGCCGCGCGAACGGCTGACGGACCACATGCGCAGCGCCGGCAGCAGCACGATCGGGTAGACGACGATCGTGTAGGGCAGCGCGTACATGCCGAGCGCGCCGGCGCTGAACACCAGCGCGGGCACGGCGACGAACGTGTACGCCGTGTAGAGGTCACCGCCGAGCAGGAACCACGTGATCCACGCGCCGAACTTGCGGCCGCCGAGGCCCCACTCGTCGAGGTGGTCGAAGTTCGCGCCGGCCTTCCAGCGCGACGCGACGAACCCGAGCACGGTGACGAGCGCGAAGAGGATGATGAAGATGGTCAGCTGGACCCACTGGATGGTCATCGGCTCTCACCCTCGTCGAGGTCGTCCACGCTCAGCTTGTCCGGCTCGTCGGTGGTCGGCTCCTTGCGGGTCGCCCAGTAGACGATGCCGGTGCACAGCACGCCTGCGGCGACGAACACGAGCTGGAACCAGTAGAAGAACGGCATGCCGAAGAGCCGGGGGCCGTCGAAGTTGAACAACGGCGTGACCAGGATCAACAGCGGGACGATCAGCAACAGGTTCCACGGGCTGAACTGGAACCCGCGCACCCGCCCGTCCGGTTTTGTTGTGGACATCGGGACCTCACCTAACACTCACGCAACACGCGACGGGCCTGACCCTAGAACTTCGGCCACACGGGCGTCACGTGAACGGCACAACGATTTGATCAGCCCAGGTCAACGACTTGGGAACGGTCTTCGGGGCCGTTTCCAGGGCACTTGCGCCGACCCGGTCAATCCGGCCTTCGGGGGACGAAGTGTCCGGATCCGAGCTGTGGACAACCTCGTGGACAGCTGCCTGGGGACGGTTTCGGCGTTGATCTAGGGGCTGTGGGCGCCCGGCTCGGCGTCGCCCAGGTGTTGTGGTTGCGTGGCTCGCGGCGGTTTCCACACCTTGTGCACAGAGTTGTCCACAGGCAGTGGACAACTTTCGACTAGACTGCGAGGCATGGTTCGGGTGCCGTTGACGGACGAAGAGCGCTCCCGCGGTGAGCGCCTCGGGGTGGCGCTGCGCGCTGCCCGCGCGGGCCGCAGCATGGTCGACGTCGCGGCCGAGGCCGGGATCTCGGTGGAGACGCTGCGGAAGATCGAGACCGGACGCATCCCGACGCCGGCGTTCTTCACGGTCTCGGCGATCGCCAAGGCGGTGGGGGTGCCGCTGGACGTGCTGCGGACGGCGTGCGAGGAGCCGGACCCCGCGTTCAAGATGTCGCAGGCCAGCTAGGCGCGCAGCTTCGCGAGGATGTGCTCCCGGTCGTTGATGAACGCGCACGCGCGCACCGGGAGGTCGAAGGAGTTCAGGAGCTTCTCGAGGTCCGAGGTCTCGTCCGGGTTGAGCGGCACGTCGGCGATGGTGATGTGGGCGGCGAGGGTGTCGGTGAGCTCTTCCCATTCGCCGGCCCACTGCAGCGTGCGGTAGTGCGCCAGGTCCTCGGGCGGGAGTCGGTCGGACAGCAGGTCGAGCAGGCTGTCGGTGAAGTAGCTGATGCGGTTCTCGGCGCGGTCGGCCACCGTCGGGTTCGCGGGGTCGCGCGCGGTGTCCGGGTTGCGGATCACGCCGTCGCCGGCGATGGGGTATCCCGTGTGGACGAAGCCCTCCGGGTCGACGAGCACCACGACCTGCACGCCGTAGCGTTCGCCGACGCAGCGCCAGCGGCCGTTGTACTGCCGGGTGCGGGGTTCGCTCGGATCGTTGGCGACGTCCTTGATCACCGCGATGATCTGCTCGTCGCTCCAGCCGGGTGGGAACTCGCTGGTTGCCCGGCGGCCGGTGCCCGGAGCGTGTCCACCGCCCACGTCAGCTCCTCTCGTCCGGTGGGAGCCTAACCCGCCGGACGCGGGTCAGCCGAGCAGTGAGAGCGCCGCGATTCCGACCACCAGGAGGTCCGGTCCACGGAAGAGCTGGCGGGCGAGGTTGGCGGGCAGCGGACCGGCTGGGGTGTCGACGAATCCGGCGCTGCTGTAGTCCACCGGCTTGCGCGTGACCGTGCGCAACACCGACAGCACAGCGAGTGCCACGGTGACCCACGACCGCGCGTCGACCGACGTGCCGAGCGCCGCGAGCGCGGCCGCGAGCAGCGCCGACCACACGACGGCGACGACGGTGAGCACCACGCCGTGGGCGACGACGAGCTCGGAATCCGTGGAGCCGAGCCAACGCCGGCGGCCGGGGTTGCGCCACAGCACGCCGAGACCGGCGCCGAACGGGGTCAGCGCGACGTAACCCCCGAGGCCCACGAGCACGGAACCCGGCAACGTCGGCACGGCCACGTGCCCCACCGCGACGGCGAGCGCGACGAGCAGCAGCATCCCCGCGTAGCGCGAACGACCGGCGATGCCCGCGACGGCCAGCCTCAGCGGCGTCGGCCGGCCCAGCGACCACCGGCCCGACGCCGTGGCCTCGGGCAGCATCATCATCGGGTCGAGGAACGTGACGGCGACCGAGCGCAGCACGCGCGCGTTCCAGCCGTCCAGCAGGATCGCCCGGCCCGCACGCGTGACCGGTTCACCGCCGAACGACAACGCGACGGCGCACAACAGGATGCCGCCGCCCGCGTACTGCACCGCGACGGGCCCGAGGTGCGCGGCCGCGACCACGACACCCAGCACGGCCAGCAGCACCGGCCCGGCGGTGTCGATCCGCAACGCCGTGCGCCGCGCGGTCGCGAACACCAGGACCGCGCTGCTCACGACCAGGGCGAGCGCCGCGCGCCACAGGTCCAGGGAGCTGCCGCCCACCGCCAGCATCAGCCCGGCGAGGTACGCGACGACGATGACGAAGCCGGTCAGGCCGCCCGCCAGCCGCGCCGCCACGACTCGGCGCCGGTCGACCTGGGCGAAGTCCATCCACGTGAGTTCGGCGGGTTCGGTCCAGACGAAGCCCCGCCGGAGCAGGCTTCGCCAGCCGACGGCGCAGCAGAGCGTGACCAGGCCGAGCACGGCGGGGTAGTCCACAGGGGACGGTCCGAAAAGGACTCGATGCCAGGCCTCGGTGCGGAAGAACGCGGTGAAGAGGAAGCCGACGCCGAAGATGAGGACGAAGGTGGCGCTGTCGCCGCTGAAGATCCCGCCGAAGCGCTTCCGGCCGGGGACGCGCAGGCGGGTGGCGAGGGCTACCACGGGAGGGCCCCGCTCTCGGCCGCGCACGCGGGGCAGTTCGAGGTCACCACAGTTCGAGGACGCTGTCGGCCGCGTCGAGGAGGGGTTGGTGGTGGGTGGCGACCACGACGGCGGCGCCGGAGGACGTGGAGCGTTTGATGAGGTCCACGAGCCAGTCCTTGCCCGCGGTGTCGAGGGCGCGTTCGGGTTCGTCCAGAAGCAGGACCTTGTGCGGGCGGGCCGTGACGCCGAGCAGCAGCAGGCGGCGGCGCTGGCCGGCGGAGAAGTGGCCGGCGGTGACGCGGGCGCGGTCGGCGAGGCCGGCGTCGGCCAGCAGCGCGTCGAAGTCGCCCAGATCGACTCCGAAGGAGCCGGCCAGGAGTTCCAGGTGCTGCATCGGCGTGAGCTCCGCGAAGAAGTCGGAGTCGTCGAAGAGCACGGAGACCTTGCGGCGGAAGGCGACGCTGCGTTCGTCGGGCTTTTCGCCGTCGATGCGGACGCGGCCGCGCTGGGGTTCCTGCATGCCGTACAGGCAGCGGAGCAGGGTGGACTTGCCGACGCCGTTGGGGCCGACCAGCACGGCGCACTCGCCGGGGTCGACGGAGA
The DNA here is from genome assembly GCF_040704195.1 of Amycolatopsis sp. NPDC047767. Classification (NCBI taxonomy): domain Bacteria; kingdom Bacillati; phylum Actinomycetota; class Actinomycetes; order Pseudonocardiales; family Pseudonocardiaceae; genus Amycolatopsis; species Amycolatopsis sp. NPDC047767. The sequence continues at coordinate 26,434 of NZ_JBEYSJ010000007.1, read as the reverse complement.
AGTCCAGGTCGTCGAGCAGCCACAGGTCGCCGGCCTTCACGCCGAGGCCGCGGGCGTCGATGATCATCGGCAGGACCACCCGTGCGCGAACGCTTGCATGCGGCTCACGCTACCGGGCGCCGCCGACGATCTTGGGGCCACGGGCAGCACGAAGGGGACGTTCGCGCCACAACGGTGCGAACGTCCCCTTCGGACAGAACGTCAGCTCAGGCGCTGGGCCAGCGCGTCGAGCTCGTCACGCAGCGAGGTGGGCACCTCGCCGATCTTCGCGAACCACTCCTCGATCAGCGGCAGCTCCTCGCGCCACTCCTCGGGGTGCACGGCGAGCGCGGCCTCGATGTCGGCGGCCGGCTCGGTGAGGCCCTCGGTGTCGAGGTCCTCGGCGCGCGGCACGAAACCGATGGGCGTCTCGACGGCGTTGCCCTTACCCTCGACGCGCTCGATGACCCACTTGAGCACGCGCGAGTTCTCGCCGAAGCCCGGCCACAGGAAGCGGCCGTCGTCGCCGCGGCGGAACCAGTTCACGTAGAAGATCTTCGGGAGCTTGTTGGCGTCGGCGTTCTTGCCCAGCGTCAGCCAGTGCTTGAAGTAGTCACCGGCGTGGTAGCCGAGGAACGGCAGCATCGCCATCGGGTCGCGGCGCACGTTGCCCACCGCGCCGGCCGCGGCCGCCGTGGTCTCCGACGACATCGTGGCGCCCATGAACACGCCGTGCTGCCAGTCGCGGGCCTCGTTCACCAGCGGCACCGTGGTCTTGCGGCGACCGCCGAACAGGATCGCCGAGATCGGCACACCCTGCGGGTCGTCCCACTCCGGCGCGAGGATCGGGCACTGCGACATCGGCGTGCAGTAGCGCGAGTTCGGGTGCGCGGCCTTCTCCTCGGACGCCGGCGTCCAGTCCTGGTGCTTCCACGACGTGGCGTGCTCGGGCGTGTTCTCCATGCCCTCCCACCAGATGTCGCCGTCGTCGGTCAGGGCGACGTTCGTGAAGACCGTGTTGCCCTTTTCGATGGTGCGCATGGCGTTCGGGTTGGTGTGCCAGTCGGTGCCCGGCGCGACGCCGAAGAAGCCGAACTCCGGGTTCACGGCGTAGAGGCGGCCGTCTTCACCGAAGCGCATCCACGCGATGTCGTCGCCGAGGGTCTCGGCGCGCCAGCCCGGGATGGTCGGCTGCAGCATCGCGAGGTTGGTCTTGCCGCAGGCGCTCGGGAACGCCGCCGCGACGTAGTGGACCTTCTCCTCGGGCGAGATCAGCTTGAGGATCAGCATGTGCTCGGCGAGCCAGCCCTCGTCGCGCGCCATGACCGAGGCGATGCGCAGCGAGTAGCACTTCTTGCCCAGCAAGGAGTTGCCGCCGTAACCCGAGCCGTAGCTCCAGATCGCGCGCTCCTCGGGGAAGTGCGAGATGTACTTGGTGTCGTTGCAGGGCCAGGCGACGTCCTTCTGGCCCGGCTCGAGCGGCGCACCCACCGAGTGCAGCGCCGGCACGAACTCGCGCTCGGTGCCGTCGGGGTTGATGAACTTGTCCAGTGCAGCCTTGCCCGCGCGGGTCATCACGCGCATCGACGCCACGACGTAGGCGAAGTCAGTGATTTCCAGACCCAGCTTGGGGTTCTCGTCGGAAAGCGGTCCCATGCAGAACGGGATGACGTACATCGTGCGGCCCCGCATGCACCCGCGGTACAGCTCGGTCATCGTGGCCTTCATCTCGGCGGGCGCGACCCAGTGGTTCGTCGGGCCGGCGTCCTCCTCACGCTGCGAGCAGATGAAGGTCCGGTCCTCGACACGAGCGACGTCACCCGGGTCGGAAGTGGCCCAGTAGGAGTTCGGCTTGGCCTTCAGCTTCACGAAGGTCCCGGCCTCGACCAGCTCGTCGTTGATCTTCGCGGCCTCTTCGTCGGACCCGTCGACCCACACCACGCGGTCCGGGGTGGTCAGCTCGGCGACCTCCCGGACCCAGGACAGCACGCCACTGTGCGTCGTCGGCGCATTGTCCAGTCCGGGGATGGCGACTGCGGTCATCTCTACTCCTGACTTCCGAACTTCCGACGACAAATAAGCCCACACGCCGGACCGCGATGTCCGGGTGCGGGCCTCGTTGCCGGCGACCGAATGGCTTCGCACACCGGGGGTGAGCCGGTGTGCGGGTTTTTGGGATTCCTCGACTGTAGCCGGATGACCGGCAGGTAACCGAGAGCTGACCTGTCGGTTCTCTCACAAGAACGATAAGGGAATCGATTCAGTTGTCACCGGATTGGTCCAGTGCCGGAAATCCTTTCGATGCGGGGTACCCAATTCGGACGAGGGTCAGCGGGCGCGGAAACGACAACGGGCCCGGCGAGTGCCGGGCCCGTTGTGACGTGAGTTACAAATGGGTCAGTTGGGGCTGATCCATTGCCCGGTTCCCGAATCGATCTTCGCGACTCCCGAAAGCAGCTGCGTGCCGTCGCCGCCCCAGATGGAGTCGCTCGCCGGGTCGGCCGCGCGGACGCCGGCGCTTTCGGCCTCGGTCCACTGGCCGGCGCCGGTGTGCTCGTAGGTGGTGGTGCTGCCGTCGGCGCCGATCTCCACCGCGACGTCGGCCTCGCCGTCTCCGTCGGTGTCGGTGAAAGCCATCGTGCCGCCGTCCTTGGTCTCGACGATGGCGGTGTCGTTGTGGCCGTCGTGGTCGGTGTCGATCGTGGCGACGCCGGCGTCGACCTCGCCGTCGGGCAGGTCGGCGTGGATGTGGCCGGTCGTGGAGTCGTCCTGCGAGTGCGTGTCGGTGCCGCCCGGGTGCTCAGCGCCGCCGGACTCGACCCACGCGCCGCTCGCCTCGTCGTAGACCGCCTGGTCCACGGCGTGGCCGGAGCTGTCCAGCACGGCGTACTGGTCGGCGACGCCGTCGCCGTCCGAGTCGATGAACGCCTGCGCTGTGCCGTCGTCGTGCTCCACGATGGCGGTGTCGTTCACGCCGTCGGAGTCGACGTCGTAGTTGACCTCCGCCTGGTAGTCCTGGCCCTCGACGTGGACCGTCATGGACTCGGGTCCGTTGGCGTCGGTGTCGGTGCCGCCACTCTCGTCGACCCACATGGGAAAAGCCCCCTTTTAGGACCGGGTCTCGCCGGCTGCGTCTGCTGTCGATCGGTAGGACTCACGTTAGGCCGGTTCGGTTCCCGTCCACAAGCTGATCAACCCCGGTCACGCAGCGTTCGGATGCGCCCGAGCAGCGATTCCGCCCTCGCGTGGCCGTCGGTGGCCTCCTTCAGGCGCTTGGCGGTGATCGCGATGTTCTTCGCCCGCTCCTGCGCGCCCATCTTGATCGTGCGGTCCACGTCCTTGAGCTCGGCCTCGATCGCCTCGATGCGGCGGCTCAGCGCCTCGTCGAGCGCCATCGACAGCTGCTGCTCGGCTTCGATGAGCTGCTCGGCCACGAGCTGGTCGAGCGTGGATCGCGCGTCGGCGATGGCCTCGACCAGCCACTGCTTCATGTGCTGCTTGTCGGCGGCGTGCTTGCGCGTGCGGGCCATCCACCAGCCGGCGCCGAGGCCGATGATGATCGTGGCCGGCAGCACCACCGGGTTCAGGATCGCGACGCCGGCCAGCGGCAACGCGGCGATCTTGCCCGCGCCGACGCCACCCGAGATGCCCATGAACACCAGCAGCTTGTCCTCGGCCGTCGGCGGCTTCTTGTCCGGCGGCCGCAGCACCACGGGCGGCCCGCCGGCCCGAGCGAACTGTGCGCGGATCACGTCGAGCTCCTCGGGGGAGAACAGCTCGGACAACGCCACGTTGGTCACGTGGTTCAGCCGTTGCGAAAGCAGCATCGAGACGCGCTGCGACGTCGTCTGCAACGCGAGGTCCACCTGTTGCGGCAACGCGGCCAGCTCGTCGCGTTTCGCCGAGTCGATGCGCTGGCGGAAGTGGGTCTGGGCGTCGCGCATTTCGCGGCTGCTCTCGTGGCCCACCTCCACGCGGGTGCGCTGGATCTCGCCACGCAGCTTGAGCTGCCAGCCGCGGGTGGACGAACGGCGTTCGGCCTGCAGGTGGTCCCGGCGTTCGCGCAGCTGCTCCGCCTCGGCCTCACCCGCCGAGAGCGCCCGGCTCTCGGCCTGCAGCTTCGCCTTGATGCCGGCCAACGCGCTGGAGAGCGCGCGCAGGGTGTTGGCCTCGGCCAGCATCATCGAGCGGCCGACGAGCATCTCCTGCAGCGCCACCTGCACGGCGGCGATGCCCGACTTCTCCCGCAGCATGGCCGCGACCTGCTCGTTCGGCGCTTTCGCGGCCGTTTCGAACACGCGTGCCGAGACGGGGTGGAACACCGCGTCGGCGAAGCGCGGAGCGTGCTGGGCGAGCAGCCGGCGGTCGGCTTCGAGGATCTCGCGCCAGCCGCGGAACGCGTCGGTCTTGGCCAGCACGAACAGCACGGTCTCGACCCGGTCGGCCACATCGCGGAGGAACTGCAGCTCGGTGGAGGTGAACGGCGCCGACGCGTCGAGCACGAACACCAGGGCCGTCGCGCTCGCCGCCGCCTCGCGGGCCAGCTCGCCGTGCAGCGAGTCGAGGCCGCCGACGCCCGGGGTATCGACGAGCGTCAGGCGCTCCAGCAGCGGCACCGGCCCGGAGACCTCGACGTAGCGCGGCGGGATCTGTCCCGGCGGCAGCTCGTGGGCGGCCGAGACCCAGTTGACCAGCTCGCCCAGCTGGATGGGCACGGGCGCGAGCTGCCCGGGGTAACAGGCCTGCGCGCCCCACTCCTGGGCGTGCTCGAAGACGAGGTACGTGGCCGTGGCGACGTCGGCGTCCACAGGGGACAGTCCCGGGGCCGCGAGCAGCGCGTTGACCAGGGTGCTCTTGCCCCGGTTGGTCTCGCCGACGACCACGACCGACGGTTTCGCCGCGCGCGCCCGGCGCACGTCGTCCACCCACTTGGCGGCCTGCGGGTCGGCGTCGCGGACCACGGTGAGCAGCTGCTCGCGCGCGGCCTGGACCTGGGCGGGAAGGCTGGGAGAGGTCACTGGGCTCGCTTCGCGTAGACGGTGACGACGGGCGCGCGCAGCAGCCGCTCGCCCTCGGCGAACCCGATCACCTCGGTCTCGGCGACCACGCCGTCGAGCGCCGGGTCGTCGGTGGGGATCGCGCCGCCGGCCTCGTGGCAGGAGGGGTCGAAGCGCTCGCCGTCGGGGCGCAGCGCGGTGACGCCGATGTCGGCGAGGCCGTGTTCGAGCCGCTGGACGACGCCGCCGCTGCGGGCGCGGTCGAGCGCGTAGAGGCAGAGCTGGATGAGCGCCTGACGATCGGCCAGCGCGCGTTCGAGATCACCGGGGGCAGCTACGACGTCCACATCCGTGTTCGACGTGGCCGGGTCGGCGGTGGTTCCGGGCTCCCCGTCGACGGGTTCCGTGCCGCGGTTGCGGAACCAGGCCACACCCTCACCCCCGCCTCGCCCCGCGGACCGCCCGTTCGGCCCACCGGGATTGCACCAGTCTGGAGCAGATCTTCGCCAGTCGGGCGCGAATCCGGGAGCGCAAACGCTTGCGAACGGCGTCAGGCGAGGTCGCGGATCACCGAGCGCATCGCCTGTTCCAGCGAAGGCACGTCTTCGGCGAAGCGCGAAGACACGAGGATCTGGTCCTCGGCCGTCCGGAGCCAGACGCGGCCCGCCACGGAGATCTCGATGACCGACAGCCGAAAGGGCCGCGCCCGCCGGCCCAGGTCGACCTCGGTCTCGCGGACGAGCTGCCCCAGCCGGTCGCCCGCCACGATCTGGCGCCGGTAGAAGCCGGCGGCGCCCAACGCGGCGTGCAGCGCGGGCCGCCGGGCCTCCGTGAAGTGGCGCGCGGCCGCGGGCGTGAAGTGCTGGATGGCCAGGTCGATGGCCGAGCCGTCGCCGGGAGCAGGCCGGCCGAAGCGGCCGCGTGGCGTCCGCGAACCCGACTCACCGCGGAGCCGGACGAACTCCAGGAGATCGGTCCACCAGTCCGCCCATTGCGCCTGCACGGCGGCGCGGTCGATGGCCGGCGGCACCCGCACCGGCACCGCGGGCTCCACCGGTGGCAGGAGCTGGCCCTCGGCGACCGACAGCGCGAGCACGTCCCGGAGGTACAGAGCGATGTCGATCTCCTGCTCGCTCCCCCAGGACGCCCGCCACGAGGTGGTGTTCTCCAGCCGCACGAAATCCACCCTACGCGTGAACGGCGACAAACCTAGGGCATGCGGATCTGTTGCCAGATCAGGAAATAGGCGCGGTGGACGACGTGCGCCACGCGGCTCTGCGCGGGCGTTGCGCCGAACGAGGCAAAGGAGCGCCACCAGCCCGCGCGTTCGAGAGCGTGCGCCGCCAGTTCCGGCCGGGCGGCGCCGGGAAGGCCGAGCTGCGCGCCGAGATCGGCGTTGCTGCCGACGCGCAGCACCTCTTCGGCGAGGTCCTCCGGCATGTCGACGGCTCCGGAGGCCACGAGCGTCAACGCTTCCAGCAGCCGCAGCTGGTGCGCCTCCGGCTTCGCGAGCAGGACTTCGATCGCGTCGTGCACACGCTGGCGTTCGCCGGGATCGCCCGACGCGTGGGCCAGCGCGGTCACCGACGCGAGCGCCGCGGCCGCCTTGATCCCGTCGGCGCGCGCGGCGAAGACGACGGCCAGGCGCTGCCGCACGGCGTCGAGTCCCGACGCGTCGAGCAGCACCCTCCGCAGCGCGCCGGCGGTGATGGCGGGCTCGGCGCGGATCGCGTCGACGGCGCGGCGGACGCCGTAGAGGTCGAGCTTCTCCAGCAGCCGCAGGCGGACGCCGGCGGGGACGTCGCACTCCCAGCTGGTGAAGATGTCGGCCGAGATCAACATGGTCTCGAGGACGTCGTCTTCGAGGTCGGCGAGCTGGTGCAGCGCGTCGGCATCGGCCGAGGTGAAGCCGCCCGATTCGGCGGACTCGGCGATCAGGCCGATCACCGGCAGCACGTCGGCCACGCGCGGCTTGAGCGTGCTCGCCTGCTTCTCCGCCAGCAACTTCGCCGCCAGCCAGATGTCGCCACCCGACCCCTCGACGGTCTCCGCGACGATCGTGTCCGCCTTGTTCAGCACGGCGATCGCGTTCACCGGGCCCGCCTCGCGGCTCGCGGTGGCGGCGGTGAACGCGGCGAGCGCCTGCTGGTCGTCGGCGCGCACGCCCTGCGTCACCACGTAGAGCACGGCTTCGGCGCCGGCGACGGCGTTGCGGGACGTGTCGTCGAGGTGGTCCGAACCGGTGTCCTCCTGCGCGGCACCCAGCAGCTGCTCCGTGCGCGAGACGGACGCGGCGTCGAGCGAGCCCAGGCCCGGAGTGTCGATCACGGTCATGCCCTGCAGCACCGCGTTGGTCAGGTAGGCCTCGAGGTGCGAGACCTTCTTGATGTCCACGCCCAGCTCGGCCGGGATCGACCCGTCGGCGGCGAACGGCAGCACCTGTTTGGTGCCGTCGGTGAACACGACCTCGACCCGGTCGACCGTGCCGTACTGGAAGCGCGTGACCAGACGCGTGCACTCACCGACGTCGGTGGGCGCGACCCGGCGGCCGATCAACGCGTTGACCAGCGTGGACTTGCCCGACTTGATCCGCCCGGCCACAGCCACCTGCAGCGGCGCGGCGAGCCGGCGCTGCACCTCGGCGAACCCGGCGGCCGTACGTGGCGAGACCTGCGAGGCGAGCCGGTGGCACAGGTTGGCGACCGACATCGACAGCGGGCCCGCGAGGCGCCCCGGCTCCGTCACGGCCCCAGTCCCCTCTCGCCCGGCTGCTCTCGCCGGGAAATCGTGCCATGCCACGTCGCCGCGAGTGCTACCGACAGTGCTACCCGAGGATGACGCGGCGTGCCCGAGTGCCGACCTAATCTTGTCGGGTGCGACGGCTGAGCCTCTGGATGCGTGCCCACCCCATGGCGGGGGACACGTTGCTCGCCGTGGTCCTGCTGTTCATCGACTTCATGCTGTTCGTCGGCGGCACCGTCGGCACCGAGAACCACCCGCCACCGTGGTTCATCTCGCTGCCGATCGACATCGCGATGGTGGCGCCACTCGTGTTCCGGCGGAAGAAACCGCTGGCCTCGGCCTACGTCGTGTACTTCGTCGCCATCGCGCACGCGGCGCTGTCGCTCGGCTTCTCCTCCGTCGCGGCGCTGGCGATGAGCCTGTACTCGATCCTCGTCTACATCGGGCGCAAGCAGGGGCTGATCTACGTCGGCGCGCTCGTGCTGATGACCGGGGTCGAGGTGTTCACCGACAAGTCGACCCCGTGGCTGGGCAACGCGCTGTTCACCGCCTTCGGCATCGCGCTGTGCTGGACGCTCGGCGAGTTCGTCGGGGCGCGGCGCGCGTACCAGCTGGAAGTGGAAGCCCGCCTGCACCTGCTGGAGACCGAACGCGACCAGGCCACGCGCATCGCCGTGGCCGAGGAACGCGGCCGCATCGCGCGCGAGCTGCACGACGTGGTCGCCCACTCCGTGAGCGTGATGGTGGTGCAGGCCGACGGCGCGGCGCTCGCGTTGCCCACGAACCCGGAGCTGGCCGGGCGCGCGCTGCACACGATCTCCGAAACCGGCCGCGGCGCCCTCGGCGAGCTGCGCCGGCTGCTCGAGGTGCTGCGCGGCGACCACGGCGACGGCGAGCCCCGCGTGCCGCAGCCCGACGCCAACGCGCTGAGCGAGCTGGCCGAACGCATGCGCGGCGCGGGCGTGCCTGTCGACCTCGAAGTGGGCGAAGGCCTCGCCGACCTGCCCGCCGGCGTCTCCCTCGGCGTCTACCGCATCGTGCAGGAGTCGCTCACGAACACGCTCAAGCACGCCGGCACGGGTGCGCGGGCCGAGGTCCACGTGCACCGCAAGGGTGACAGCAAGACCGGCGACGTGGTCGAGGTGCTCGTCCGCGACGACGGCGCCGGCCGCGCTCGCCAGCTCGAACAGGTGACGGTGGGTGCCGCGGCGCCGTCGAAGAAGACCCCACGGCTGCAGGTCGCGGGCGGCAACGGGCTGATCGGGATGCGGGAGCGCGCGAACGTGTACGGCGGAACGCTGGAGGTGGGCCCCGCGCCCGCCGGTGGGTGGCAGGTGCGGGCCGTGCTGCCCGTTAGGTTGGCGCCGTGATCAAAGTGGTGGTCGTGGACGACCAGGAACTGATGCGCGTCGGCTTCCGCATGGTGCTGGGCGCGCAGTCCGACATCGACGTGGTGGGCGAGGCCGGCGACGGCGCGCAGGCCATCCGGCTGGCCGACGAGCTGCGGCCCGACGTCGTGCTCATGGACGTGCGCATGCCGGTGCTCGACGGGGTGGAGGCCACGAAGCAGATCGTGGCCGCAGGGACCGCGCGGGTGCTCGTGATGACCACCTTCGACCTCGACGAGTACGTCTACGCGGCCCTGCAGGGCGGCGCGTCGGGTTTCCTGCTCAAGGACACGCCACCGGACCACCTCGTGTCGGCTTTGCGGTCGGTGGCTTCGGGCGACGCCGTGGTGTCACCCTCGGTGACCAAGCGGCTGCTCGACCGCTTCGTGGGCGCCGGCGGCTCCCCGGTGCGCGACGCGAGCGAGCTCGACGTGCTGACCGACCGCGAGCGCGAAGTCCTCGTGCTCATCGCGAAGGGCATGTCCAACCTCGAAATCGCGGAAACCCTCTTCCTCTCCGAAGCCACCGTGAAGACGCACGTGGGCCGTATCCTGGCGAAACTCGACCTGCGCGACCGCGTGCAGGCCGTGGTGCTGGCCTACGAGACCGGCCTCGCGCGCCCCGGCCTCGGCTGAGGTCTTGATCCACTTGATCCATTTCGGACGCTGAAGTTCAGGGTCGTCTCAGGGGTTTCACCGATCGCACATCCACCGCCGGAGCGGTTGGGTACTACTCAGGTCGGGTGACGAGTTCGACCCACAGGATGACGCGAAGACCGGTCTCGCTCGGTCACGATGTTGCGGGTACAGCGGCACAGCCGTCAACGAGGGAGCAGGAATGATCGAGGCATCAGGTCTCACCAAGCGTTACGGGAACACGCTGGCGGTGAACAACCTGTCGTTCAGCGTGGCCACGGGGAAGGTCACCGGCTTCCTGGGCCCGAACGGCGCCGGCAAGTCCACCACCATGCGCATGATCCTGGGGCTGGACAACCCCACGGGCGGCGAGGTCCGCATCGGGGGCAAGAAGTACCACGAGCTGAAGGACCCGCTGCGCACCGTCGGCGCGCTGCTCGACGCGAAGTGGGTGCACCCCAACCGCTCGGCCCGCGCGCACCTGACGTGGATGGCGAAGTCCAACCGCATCCCGGCGTCGCGTGTGGACGAAGTGCTCGACGTCGTCGGTCTCACCAGCGTGGCCGGCAAGCGCGCCGGCGGGTTCTCGCTCGGCATGTCGCAGCGGCTGGGGATCGCGGGCGCGCTGCTGGGCGACCCGGAGGTGCTCCTGTTCGACGAACCGGTGAACGGCCTCGACCCCGAGGGCATCCTCTGGATCCGCAAGTTCATGCACCGCCTGGCCGACGACGGCCGCACGGTGTTCGTGTCGAGCCACCTGCTCTCGGAGATGGCGCTGACCGCGAGCGAGCTCGTGGTGATCGGCAAGGGTCAGCTGATCGCGCAGTCGTCCACCGAGGAGTTCGTGGCGCGCGCCGCCGAGAACACCGTGAAGGTGCGCTCGCCGCAGCTGCCCGTGCTGCGCGAGGCGCTGGTGCGCGCCAGCGCCCAGGTGACCGACTCGGGTGAAGCGCTCATCGTGTCCGGGATGGACAGTGCCAAGATCGGCGAGCTCGCGGCTTCCGCGAACGTCGTGCTCCACGAGCTGAGCCCGCAGACCGGTTCGCTCGAACAGGCCTTCATGCAGATCACCGGCGACTCCGTCGAGTACCACACCGGGCTCGAGGCCGAGGCGCAGCAAGCCCTTCAGCCCACCGCCCGCTGACGACCACTCGTACGACAAGGATTCCGGGGAAAAGAACCATGACTCTGCTCGCGGTCGAACGCATCAAGCTGTTCACCACCCGCTCACCGTGGTGGTGCGCTCTCATCGCCATCATCCTCACCGCCGGCTTCTCCGCGCTCGTGGCGAGCGCGGCGTCGAGCGACGAGACCATCGACGTCGCGACGACCCAGTTCGGTTACCAGTTCGGCATCGCCGTGATCATGGTGCTGGCGGCGCTCTCGGTGACCACCGAGTACCGCTTCGGCACCATCCGCACCACGTTCCAGGCCGTGCCGGGCCGCACGTCGGTGCTCATCGCCAAGGCCACTGTCGTCGCGCTGCTTTCGCTCGTGATCGGTGAGGTCGGCGCATTCGGCGCCTGGGCACTGGGCTACGCCATCCGCCCGTCGGACGCACTGGCGCTCGACACCTCGGCCGAGTGGATCAACGTGGCCGGCGTCGGCGTGCTCTTCGCCTTCGCCGCGGTGATCGCGGTGGCGGTCGGCATCCTGATCCGCCACAGCGCCGGCGCGATCGCGCTGCTGCTGATCTACGTGCTGGCCGTGGAAAGCCTGGTCCAGCTGATCCCGACCGTCGGCCCGAAGATCCACGAATGGCTGCCGTTCAACGTCGCGGAGAAGTTCCTCCGCGGTGGCGGCGGGGCGACGCGGGGCGGCCCGCCGCAGTCCGACGCAGTGCTCTCGCAGGGCTGGTCGCTGGCCTACTTCGCGGGCATCGCGATCGTGCTCCTGGCCATCGCGATCGGCGTCGCGAAGAAGCGCGACGCCTGACGAAAGACCCACCACAGGGACGTTCGGGCGGAAGCGGCGGGGGCCGAAACCGGCTGAACGGGGGAAAAGGGGATAGAAGAAAGATCCGGGTCGCCAATTCGGGGGGCGACCCGGATCTTTTCGTTTTCGGCACGCGCTCGGCTCGGTAGGGTGCCCGCGTGCTGGAGACCCACGGGCTGACCAAGTCCTACGGCGAAACCCTGGCCGTCGACGACCTCACCTTCACCGCCGAAGCGGGCCGCGTCACCGGCTTCCTCGGCCCGAACGGCGCCGGCAAGTCGACGACGATGCGGCTGCTGCTCGGTCTCGACACGCCCACGGCCGGCACCGCGCACATCGACGGCAAGCCCTACCGGCAGCTGGCTGATCCACTCCGGACGGTCGGCGCCCTGCTCGACGCGACCTGGCGCCACCCCGGCCGCAGCGCCCGGCAGCACCTGCGCTGGCTCGCCGCGACCAACGGCCTGCCCGAGCGGCGCGTGGGCGAGGTGCTCGACCTCGTCGGCCTCGGGTCCGTCGCGAAGAAACGCGCGGGCGAGTTCTCCCTCGGCATGCTGCAGCGCCTCGGCATCGCGACCGCGCTGCTGGGCGACCCGAAGGTGCTGCTGTTCGACGAGCCCGTGAACGGTCTCGACCCCGAAGGCGTGCTGTGGGTCCGGCAGCTGATGCACTCGCTGGCCGCCGACGGACGCACCGTGTTCGTGTCGAGCCACCTGCTGCCGGAGATGGAGCAGACGGCGCAGGACCTCGTGGTGATCGGCCGCGGGCGGCTCACCTACCAGGGCACCATGGCCGACTTCGTCCACCGCGCCGGCTCCCGCGGTGTCCGCGTGCGCACGCCCCAGGCCGGCGCCCTGCGCACCGCGCTGACCGAGCGCGGGATCACGTTCACCGACGAGGGCGATGCGCTCGTGGTGTCCGAAGTGGACAGCGACACCGTGGGTGAGGTCGCGTTCACGGTCGGTGCCACCCTCCACGAGCTGAGCCCGCTGGCCGGGTCGCTGGAGCAGGCATACCTGGAGCTGACGGGCCAGACGGCCGAGTTCACGAGCGGAGGTGCCCGGTGAACGTGCTGCGGGCCGAACGGATCAAGCTCTTCTCCACCCGCGCGCCCTGGTGGTGCGGCGCGCTCTCGGTGCTCGCGCCGCTGGCGTTCACGACGTTGTTCTTCGCGCTCGCCGGTTCGGAGGTCACCGCGAGCGTCGGCAACACCCAGCTCGCCACCGGCATCGGCCGCACGGTCGCGCTGGTGCTGGCCGTGCTCGCCGCGACCTCCGACACGAGCTGGGGCACGCTCCGGCTGACGTTCCAGGCCGTGCCGACGCGCGTGCCCGCGCTCTTGGCCAAGGGCGCCGTGGTCCTGGTCGTCTGCGCGGTGCTCGGGCTGCTCGCGGGCGTGGGCTCGTGGGGCATCGCGGCGCTGATCCGCCCCGACGCGGACCTCGCGTTGCACTCCGCGGGCGACTGGCGGCTGGTGCTCGGGCAGACGGTGACCTTCGCGCTCACCGGGCTGCTCGGCGTCGGCGTCGGGCTGCTGCTGCGGAGCACCGCGCTCGCGTTGACGCTCGTGCTCGTCTGGACCCAGCTCGTGGAGGGGCTGGTGCTGCTGATCCCGCGCGTCGGCCCCGACGTCTACCCGTGGCTGCCGTTCTTCGCGGCCGGGCAGTTCGCCGGTGGGGATTTCACGCAAGCGGCGCTGAACGTGACGCCCGCTTTCGGCCCGTGGGGCTACCTCGCGTATTTCGGCGGCATTTGTCTCGCGTTCTTCGTCGCCGGCGTGGTGACCGCGAACCGCCGCGACGCCTGACGAGAGCACATTCGCGTTAATCTGCACGTGCAGAACAGGTGTCCACGAGGCAAACGGATTAAGACCGCGTTAAGTCGTTGTGGCTTCTCTCACAGGGAGCGGACATACTGGCAAAGTCCCCAGGATATTCGAGATCAAGAGCGTGCTCGTCCGTCTCAGCTCCCCGGAGGTGAACCTTGACGGTGGACGCTGGTCAGGGGCTCATGAGTCCCATTCCCTCGGCCCGCACCGAAGCGGCCTCCCAAAGCCACAACGAAGCGGCGCCCCAACCCCGGCTCGAACCGATGCTGGACCTCGAATGGTCGCAGGCGATCGAGCTGCCCCGGTTCGCGCAGCCCGCGATGAAACCCGGCGACCTGCGCCAGGCGTGGGTGCACCGCGCGGCCGAAGACCTGGTGCTCGCCCTCTACCGGAGAGCCAGCGGCATGCAGGGTCCGCTGCCCGCGCCGTGGTGGCTGCGCGCCGTCGCGAGCGGCCGGCTCGAGTCGCGTGAGCTCGGGTTCCGCATCGAAGACCGCATCCAGCAACTGCTTTCCCGCCGCTCCGGCTGGGAGTTCGTGCCCTGGGCCGCCGACGGCGAATCGGGCTATTGGGAGTTCATGCCGTCCGAGCGCGGGAAGTCCGGGCACTCCGTCCCGACGACCGTGCTGAACACCGATCGCCATCCCGGCTGGATCGACGTGCTGCCCGCCCACACGGGCACGACGCCGCACCCGATCGCCGTGTCCGGGCTCGCCGGCCTGCGCTCCCGGCTCGGGGAGTTCGAAGCGGTCCGCTGACCCGCCCGGCTGCGCCGAGGGATACTGAACCGACCACAGTCACGCCGAATGGCTTCGTTGCAACCGTACGTGCCGCGTGGGCGTCGGCCTGCTTTTGGCCGGATCAGTATCTTGTCGGGGTGGAGAACGAGGACCAGCCCCGGCTGCGCAGCGTGGTCAGCTTTGTCAACCGCGGCGGCCGGATGACCGTCGGCCAGCAGCGTGCCTGGGACGAACTTTGGCCGCAGCTGGGCCGCACGGTCGCCGACCTGCCGGCCGGACCCGTCGACTTCGCCGAGTGGTTCGGCCGCGAGGCGCCGGTGATGCTGGAGATCGGCTCCGGCATGGGCGAGACGACGTCGCAGCTCGCGGCGGCCGCGCCCGAGCTCAACTACGTGGCCGCCGAGGTCTACGACCCCGGCCTGGGCCAGCTGATGCTGCGCGCGGAGAAGCTCGGCGTCGAGAACCTGCGGCTGATGCACGGCGACGCGGTGGTGCTGCTGACCGAGCACGTCAAGCCCGGTGCGCTCGCCGGCGTGCGGCTGTACTTCCCGGACCCGTGGCCGAAGAAGCGCCACCACAAGCGCCGGATCGTGCAGCCGGACTTCGTGGCTCTCGTCGCGTCGCGGCTCGCGCAGGGCGGCACCTTCCACCTCGCCACCGACTGGGAGCACTACGCAGAGCAGATGCTGGAAGTGTGTTCAGCCGAGCCCGCATTGCGCAACCGCTACGCGGACGAACCGGGCGGCTGGGCACCGAGGCCCGAATGGCGGCCGCGGACGAAGTTCGAACAGCGCGCCGACGCCGAAGGCCGCGTGTCACACGACCTCATTTTCGAGAAACGCTGACAATTTGTCGTAAAAAGGTCTTCGAAAAGGGCCGCTGCCGGGTTCCCACCCCCGGCAGCGGCCCTTTTCTCCCCCTTTTTCACCCCCAGCGTCCGCCCCACCCCGTGAAGGGCGGACCGCCCGCTACTCGTCGGCCAGCGGTTCCGCCTGCACGCGCCGCAGGGCGGGCGTGCAGATCGAGGCTCCGAGCAGCGCCACCCCGACGCCGAGCACGACCGGGGCGAAGATCCACGGGCTGAACACGACGCCGCCCTCTCCGGCCGTGCTGAACAGCCCGATCCCGACGAGGATGCCGACCACGCCGGCGCCGATCGTCGCGACCAGCGCGGGCAGCGCCGTCTCCATGCGCAGCGCCCTCGACAGCACCTTCACCGGGGTGCCGGCCGCCATCAGAGCCCCGAACGTCCGGCGCCGGTCCATGATCGAGCCGGCCGTGGCGACGGCCGCGCTGCAGCCGGCGAGGATGCCGGCGGCCACCAGGCCGATCACGGTCACCCGGCGCAGGTCCGAGAGCTGCGTCTGCTGGTCGTAGAGGTACTGGTCGCGGCTGCCGACCTCCGCGCCCGTCGCGGCCGAGGCCAGGGCGGTGCGGACGATCTCGCGGTCGGCGTCCGTCGTCGGGGCGATCACGGTGGCCGCGCCGAGCTTCACGCCGGCCGGCACTGCCGCCGGGTCGAGCAGGTAGGAGCTGCTCACGTTGTCGCTCATCTTGAACGTCCCGACCGGCACCGAGCCGAGCGGCTGGCCCGGGTCGCTGGGCTCGGGGTCGCCGACCACGTGGTACTCGGCGGGGTTCAGCTCGTACGGCGCATACAGCCCGACGCCGGGCTTGCAGTCGGCCGCGGTGATCCCCAGCCGGGTGAGCCGGGCCGCGTCGGCGCAGGACATCACCAGTGCCCGCTGGTACGACCGCTCGTTGCCGGTGCCCTGCACGAGGTACACCTGGCCCACGGCGATCGCGCGTTCCTGCTGGCCGTAGCGGGCCAGTGTCGAGTTGGCGTGGTCCACGACGGCCGCGGCCTTGTCCGGGGTGCTGTCGGCGTAGAGCACCGAGTCGGCGTACGTCCGCCCGCCACCGGCGAGCGACTCGAACGACGGCAGCAGCGTGAGCGCCATCGAGCCGGTGAACACCGCGAGCACGATGCCCGCCGTGGCGCGGTAGGCGCCCTTCGGGTCGTCACGCAGCCTGCGCCCGGCCAGCAGCGCCGACGGTCCGCGCCAGCCCCGCACGAACGTACCGCCGACCGCCGAGGTCACCCACGGACCGACCACGATCGCCGACGCGATCAGCAGGAACAGTCCGACCAGCACCATGTCGGCCGAGCCGCCGTCCCGGGAGCCGACCACGGCGTAGAGGAAGAACAGGCCCGCCACCGGCAGCACGAGCAGGCGCCACCAGCGCAGCGGCTTCACCGTGTGGCCGCCGGTCGCGAAGAGCGGGTTGCGCAGCACGCGCCGCAGGCCGAGCACGCCGGCCAGCACCACGAGCGCCGGGATGGCGATCACGATGAACACCGCGAGCGGGATCGGCAGCGTGAAGTCCGTGGCCAGCCACGTGCCGCCGTCCCACGGGACGAAACTCGCCAGGCCGTGCAGCGCCGGACTGATCCCCAGGCCGAGCAGGGCCCCGACGCCCGCGGACAGGATCGTTTCCCCGGCGACCATGGACGTGACCTGCCCCGGCGTCGCACCGGCCAGGCGGATCGCGGCGAGCCGGCGTTCACGCCGGGCCGCGGTCAGCCGCGCCGACGACGCGACGAGCACCAGGCTCGGCACGAGCAGCACGATGATGCCGACCCAAGCCAGCAGCGTCAGCAGCGGATCCGCCTTCGCCTTCTGGTCCGGGAACGCGCTCACCGGCTGCGCGACGGCCTCCGTCGCGCGTTCGGCCTCCGTCGCACTGAGCTCCTGCTCGCTGTGGCCGACGAGCGCCACGAGCTGTTCCGGGTACTTCAGCGCCTCGTCGCCCAGCGCGGCGACGGGCTTGCCGAACCGGTCGCCGAGCTGGTTGGCCGGCGTGTTGTTCAGCAGCCGGCCCAGCGCGGGCGACACGAGCGTCTCGCCCGGTCCGGGCAGCTTCGGGATCCCGGCCGGCAGCTTCACCCCGGCCGTGTTGCCGGTGGCCGCGACGTCGACGCGGATGATCTCCTGGCCGTGGAAGTAGTCCTTGGCCCCGGTGACGAGCATGACGGGCGTGCCGCTGGTGTCGAAGTTGTAGTACGACTGCCAGATGCCGCGCTGTTCGCGCACCTGCGTCGCGAAGGGCAGTGACGCGAGCAGCAGCACGAGCCCGGTCGCGACGGCGACGCCGACCGCGGTGAGGATCGCGGAGGTGCGGGTCCGCCGGTCGACGCGGAGCACGCGCAGGGCGAGCTGGAGCGAGTTCATACCGCCAACCTCTTTTGCTGAGACGCCGCCGCGATGAGGCCGTCGCGGATGGCCACGGTCTTCGGCATCGACTCGGCGAGCTCGCGGTCGTGGGTCACGACGATCACGGCGGCGCCGGACTCCTGCGCGGCACCGAGCAGCGCCTGCATGGTCTCGCGGCCGGTCCGCGTGTCGAGGGCGCCGGTGGGCTCGTCGGCGAAGATCACCTTCGGCCGGTGCGTGAGCGCCCGGGCGATGGCCACGCGCTGGGCCTCACCACCGGAGAGCTCACCCGGACGACGCTGCTCCTTGCCGGCGAGGCCGAGGCGCGCCAGCCACTCGCGGCCCGCGGCGATCGACTCCCGCCGGGCCTTGCCCGCGAGCAGCGACGGCAGCGCCACGTTCTCCTCGGCCGTCAGCTCGGACACGAGCATCCCGGACTGGAAGACGAACCCGAACTCCGTGCGCCGCAGCTCGCTGCGCTTCTTCTCGTTCAGGTTGTCGATGCGCCGGCCCATCAGGTGGATCTCGCCGCCGTCGGCGCGGAGGATGCCCGCGAGCACGTGCAGCAGCGACGTCTTGCCCGACCCGGACGGCCCCACGATGGCCACCGCGTCGCCGGGCTGGATGTCGATGTCGATACCGGCCAGCGCGTACTGCCCGCCGTACCGCTTCACCAGCCCCCGCCCCGACAGCACCGGGCCGGAAGTCCACTGTGGATTGCTCATCCGGGTGCTTCTCCCTCGTTGATCATCGGCTTGTCGGGAACCACCTTCACGGATCGGGGCCGGTGTCCACTTCGGGCAGACGGCCAGTCCGGCGATCACCCGCATCGGCCGATCGGCCGATGCGGCTCGAACCACCTGGCCAAGGTGCGCGCGGCCCGAGATCCTCTACCGTTCGGTTGTGTCCCAAGCTCCGCCGTCTTCCTCCTTTTCCACGCGCGTGACCGAGGTCGTGCGCCGCCTCGGCATGCCCGTGGTGGTGCTGCTCGCGGCGCTCCTGTTCGACCTGGTGTTCGTGACCGACGCGGCGCTGGACAACCACGGCCCCAAGTTCGTCGACTTCGCCTTGTTCCCCGGCATCTTCGCGATGGCGGGATGCGCCATCTGGGCCCGCCGGCGCGCGGCAGTGGCGGCGATGGTCGCGGCCTTCGCGCTCGCGTTCTTCACGATCTTCCAGCGCTACCTGCATACGCCGGCGTATTCGAGCGTGCTCGCGAACCTCTCGATCACCGACGTGGTGGCGGGCACGGAGATGGTCTACTACCTCGCCCGCCGAGCCCGCCCCGGAGTCGCGTTCGCGGCGATCTCGTCGCTCGTGGTCGGCGCGCTGATCGCAGTGTTCGGGCGCTACACCTACGGCGACGTCTCGTCCTCCACGATCGTGTCCGCGATGCTGTTCGGCGCCACCCTGCTCACCGCGGCCGTCGTGATCGGGGTGGCGGGCCGCACGCAGTCGGACGGACGGCGCGAAGTCCGCGAGCAGCGGCTGCGCAAGCTGCGCCGCGTCAACGCGCTGGCGATGGGGCAGTGGCCGCTGATCGGCGCGCTCGCGATCACGCTGCTGTTCGAGTTCGGGTTCACCTACGACGGCGGGGCATCGGGCTTCCCGGTGCTGTTCTGCTCGATCGGCGCCGCGGTGGTGGCAGTGCTTTCGCCCCGGCGGCCGGGCGACGCGATGCTCGGCGTGGCCGGGCTGATGCTGCTGTCCGCGCTGGTCATGCCGTTCCTGAAACTCGGCTACGACTACCAGCTGGCGGGTGGAATCCCGCCGGCGCAGATGGCGGCCGGGATCGGCGTGGTGGTGAACCTGGTCCGCGCCGTGCCGCTGGTGAAGGCGTGGCCGCGCATCGCCGTGCTGTCGGCCGTGGTGGCCGTCGGGACCATCCTCAACACGCGCCGGTCGAGCTTCTCCCCGCTTACCGATCCGCAGGAGATCGGCTCGTTCGCGGTGGGCGCGGGCCTGGTGCTCGGCATCTCCATCGCGGTCGGGATGTTCCTGCGGTCCCGCGACTCCGAGCGCACGCAGGTGATGAAGGCCGCGGTCACCGACGCCCAGACCACCGAGCGGATGGCGCTCGCGCGCGAGCTGCACGACGTGGTGGCCCACCACGTCACCGGCATCGTCGTGCAGGCCCAGGCCGCGCGGATGATGGGCGAGAAGAACCCGCAGCTCGCGCTCGAGGCGATGGGCCGCATCGAGGACGCCGGCACGGAAGCGCTCGCGGCGATGCGCCGGCTCGTGCGCAGCATGCGCGGCGACGCGCCCGCCGGCGCGAGCGACCTGAGCGAGCAGGCCACCACGGATCTGGCCGCCGACCTGCGCAAGCTCGTCGACGGCGCCAACCACGGCGTGAAGACCACGCTGGTGCTGGACCTGCCGCCGGACCTGCCGCACGAGGTCGGACGCTCGGCGCTGCGGCTGGTGCAGGAGTCGCTCACCAACGTCGGCAAGCACGCCGCCGACGCGACCGAAGCGCTGGTCCACGCCGAGGTCACCGGCCGCGAGCTGCACCTGTCGGTGCGTGACGACGGCCGGGAGAAGGCTCACCGACCGGCCGGCGGGTCGGGCGGCTACGGTCTGGTCGGCATGCGCGAGCGCGTCGCCCTGCTGCACGGCCGGCTCACGGCCGGGCGCGGGCCCGACGGCGGCTGGCGCGTGGAAGCTTGGCTGCCACTCGAGGCGAACGGGGATGACGGGTGATCCGGGTTCTGATCGCGGACGACCAGGAGATGGTGCGGATGGGGTTCCGCATGATCCTGGACGCGCAGGACGACATCGAGGTGGTGGCCGACGTCGCCGACGGCGTCTCGGCCGTCACCAAGGCGCGCGAGCTGCGCCCGGACGTCTGCCTGCTCGACATCCGCATGCCGGGCCTCGACGGCCTCGAGGTCACGCGGCAGCTCGCCGGCCCGGACGTCACCGACCCGCTGAAGGTCGTGGTCGTGACCACGTTCGACCTCGACGAGTACGTGCACACCGCGCTGCGCAACGGCGCGAGCGGCTTCCTGCTCAAGGACGCCGGCCCGGCGCTGCTGATCGAGGCCATCCGCGCGGCCGAACGCGGCGACGCGCTCGTGTCGCCCCAGATCACCGTGCGGCTGCTCAAGCACTTCGACGGCGCCAACGGGCACAAGCGCGAGGTGCCGCCGCCGTCCGAACCGCTCACCGCACGTGAGCTCGACGTGGTGAAGGCCGCCGCTCGTGGCCTGACGAACACGGAGATCGGCGCGGAGCTGTACTTGTCGCTCTCGACGGTGAAGACCCACCTGGCTTCGGTGCAGGGCAAGGTCGGGGCGCGCAACCGCGTGGAGATCGCCGCCTGGGCCTGGCGCAGCGGGGTCGTGAACTGAGTTTTCTCGCCAAGGAAAACGGGGGCCGGCTGGTGAGCCGGCCCCCGTTTTCAGTGCTGGATCAGAAAAGCTGGCCGCGCGCGGCGCCACCGGGGAAGGCGGCGTCGTGCAGGTTCGCGTAGTACGACAGCGGGTGCCGCGCGATGTCCTTGACCAGGGCCGAGTCGAGACCGGTCGCGGTGCCGGACACGGCGAACACGCCCGCGGGCACGGTCGTGCCGATCAGCGGCACCACCACGGCGCCGTTCTTGCCGAAGTTCCCCTTGTGGATGTGGGCGAGCGTCGGCTGGAAACCGAACCACGCGAAGGAGAACTGCACCTGCGTGCCGGTCGGGCGGACGAAGCCGACGGCGTTGGCCTTCGGGTCACCGGCCTTCGGCTCGCCGGGGGCGGCCTTGACCTCCTGGTTGCCGGACATGAACGCGTGCAGGCCACCGCCCTGCAGCAGCTTCAGCATGTCGACCGAGGAGCGCAGCGGCGTGAGCTGCCCGCGGACGGCGCCGCCGGGGAACTCCTTGGTGTGCAGGTTGAGGTAGAAGCCGGACGGGTTCTTGCGCAGGCCGTCGGCCGTGGCCTGGTCGGTGATCGTGGCGGTGCCGGCGGCCGCGGTCACGGTGTCGGGCATCGCGGTGCCGAACAGCGGCACCTTCACGTCACCGTTCACCCCGGCCTTGCCCTCGTGGATGTGGCCGAGAGTGGGGGCGCTGATGCCCTTCCACGAGAACGCGTAGGTGACCTTGTCGCCCTGCACCTCGACGATGCCGGTGGCGCTGCCCTTCGGGTCGCCCACGGCGGGCTTGCCGGCCACCGGGACCTCGTTGGCGCCGGTGAGCTTGGCCTGCAGGAAGATCGGCTTCTGCTGGGAACGCTGGATGGCCGTCGACAGGCTGGCCGGCGCCTTGGCCGGGGTCGAGGCGCCCTGGCCGGACATGTCCATCCCGGGCATGTCCATGTTCATCCCGCTCATGCCGGGCATGTCGGGTGTGGTCGGGGTGCCGGGCATCGGGCTGGCGGTGGCGGTGACGGCGCCGAGCAGGCCGAGGCCGGCGGTCAGCGCGGCCAGTGCCGCGATTCGTGCTCGCATCAGGTTCGTCCTTTCACGTCGGATTCCGCAGCCGACACGGAATCCAGCGTTCGGCGGTTCAGGGAAAAATTCGATTGAACCGTTTCGCCGCGCCCGCCGTGTCTCGTCGCGAATTCGACGTGAATCGGTGGAGGAGTTCTCATGCGTGTCTCGATCGTCCTGGCCGGTGCCGCCCTGCTCGGCACCCTCGCTGCCTGCGGAAGCACCGCGACCAGCGGATCTGCTTCGGCACCCGAAGGGTCGACGCCGGCGCCAGTGGGCGCCGTGAAGATCGGGCAGTCCAGCGTCGGCCCCATTCTGACCGACTCCGAGGGTCGGACCCTTTATGCCTTCGCGGATGACAAAACGGGAACCAGCACGTGCGAGTCCGATTGCCTCGCGACGTGGCCCGCGCTGACCGGCGACAAGAATTTCACCGCGGGCGCGGGCGCGGATCAGAAACTGCTCACCGCGACGGAACGGACGCCGGGTGTCGAGCAGGCGAAGTACGGGGTGTGGCCGCTGTACTACTACGTCGGCGACCAGGGTCCCGGTGACATCGACGGCCAGGGTGTGGACAACCTGTGGTTCGTCGTCGGGGCCGACGGGAAGCTGATCAAGAAGACACCCTGACCACAGCTGTCTGGGACGCCCGTACTATCTCCGCATGTCGCACCGTTTCCACGCGCCCGTCGTCCTGCCCGCCGATCCCGCCTGCTCGCTGCTGCGCGACGCCGTCGTGGACGTCGACGACAGCGGCCGGATCACGTTCGTGGGCCCGGTCGCCGAGGCACCCGAGTTCACCGGCGAGGTGACGCGGCTCGGCGGGATCCTGTTGCCCGGCCTGGTGAACACCCATGCGCACAGCCCGATGACGCTGCTGCGCGGCATGGGTGGCGACCTGCCGCTGCTGCGGTGGCTGCGCGAGATCATCTGGCCGACCGAGGCGAAGCTGCGGCCCGAGGACGTGCGGACCGGCATGCTGCTGGGGTCCGTCGAGATGCTGCGCCACGGCGTCACGACCAGCGCCGAGATGTACTTCGAGGGCGAGCAGCTCGTGGACGCGGTGCTCACCACCGGCGGGCGCGTGCTCGTGGCGCCGCCGGTGATGGAGCTGCCGGGCATGGATTGGCGCACGTCGCTGGCGGCCATCGACCGCTGGATCGACGCCGACGGCCTGCGCTTCGGCCCCGGCGACCGCATCGAGCTGGGCTACGGCCCGCACTCGGCGTACATGCTCAACCCCGACGGCCTGCGCGCCACCGCGGAATCGGCGGCCGCGCGCGGCGCGCTGGTGCAGATCCACGTGGCGGAGGCCGCGAACGAGGACCTCGCCCAGCGCAAGGAGTACGGCTCGGTGCCGGCGCTGCTCGACTCGCTCGGCATGTTCGCCGGCCGCACCCTCGCCGCGCACTCCATCCACCTGTCCGACGAGGACATCGCGCTCTTCGCCGCCCGCGGCGTCGGCATGGCCCACTGCCCGGGCTCGAACGCGAAGCTCGCGTCGGGCATCGCCCGCATCAAGGACCTGCGCGCGGCCGGCGTCGCCGTCGGCCTCGGCACCGACGGCCCGGCGTCGAACGACGACATCGACCTGTGGGAAGAGCTCCAGCTCACGGCCATGCTCGCCCGTCTCGCCAACGACGACTCCACGGTCCTGACCGCCGCCGACGTCTTCGTCATGGCCACCCGTGGCGGCGCCGACGCGCTGGGCCGCATCGACATCGGGGCCCTCGAGCCGGGCCGCTGGGCCGACCTCGTCCACGTCGACCTCGACGACCCAGCCTTCGCGGCCGGCCTGGACGTGCCCGACGAGCAGCTGCTGTCCAACCTCGTGTGGGCCGCGGGTTCCCGCCGCGTGCGCGACGTCTGGGTCGCGGGCGAGCAGGTCGTCGCCGACGCCGAGCCGACGCGCGTGGACCGCGCGAAGATCCAGGCGTCGGTCGCCGACACCGCTGCGCGACTGCGCGCCTGATCGGTCAGCGCGGGCGCAGGATCACTTCCGTCAGGTGCGCTTCCGGGCTCGCGCTCACCGCGGTGAGCACGGCCGTCGCCACGGAGTCGGGGCGGAGGAAGCGCGCCGAGTCGTACTCACCGCCCTCGTGGGCGATGACCGCGCGCTGCATGTCGGTGTCGGTGCGGCCCGGGTACACGGTGGTGACGCGCAGGTCCGGTTCTTCCTCGCGCAGGGCGTCGGCGAAGGCGCGGGCGGCGAACTTGCTCGCAGCGTACGGGCCCCAGCCGGCGCGGGAAGTGCGCCCGGAGCCGGAGTTGATCACGACGACATGGCCGCGAGCGGCGCGCAGCGCGGGCAGCAGCAGGCGGGTGAGCTCGGCGACGGCGACGACGTTGACCTCGTAGTTCACGCGCCAGTCCTCGGCGGTGGCTTCGGCGACGGTGTTCAACCGGGCGGCGCCGGCCGAGTGCACGAGGACGTCGAGGCGCTCGACCTGCGCAGCGGCGGCCGCCAGCGAAGCCTCGTCCGTGAGGTCGACGCGCCACGGCGCGGCGCCCGGCAGCTCGGCGGCCACCTTCTCGAGCGCGGCCTCGTCGCGGCCGCCGAGGAGCAGGCGGTGGGTCGGGGCGAGCTGGTGGGCGACGGCGGCGCCGATGCCACGCGAGGCACCGGTGACCAGGGCGAGTGGAAGATCGGTCATGCGATCCACCGTAAGCGTCAGCAGGACGCCGCCGCGCGGGGGTCGCGGTCGAACCGGATGCCCGTACGGCTGAAAGATCCCGCGAAATTGTCGACGAATCGACCGAAGGTCAACGGGCTGCGCGTCGAGGTGAGCACGTCCTGCTCGCCCTGGCAGCGCAGCGCCTGCCGGGCGGCTTCGATCTCGGCCGGGGTGAAGACGTGCATCTGCCCGTCCGTTGCGACGTCGCCGCGGCCGGCGTCGGCGATCTCCCACGCGGCGGTGAGCCACTTCGAGTGCCCGGGCCGCCCGCCGGGGATCGACGTGGAGTGCGAGCCGAGGTCGCTGGCCAGGCCGTAGCCGTCGTGGACCCGCACGTCGAGCGACACCAGGTTGCTGATCGCGCCCATGCTGTCGGCCGCGAGCGTGACGTACGGGCGGTCCGTCGGGAACGTGTACCAGCGCTTTTCCCCGTAGCTGTACACAAGCACGGCCGGCGCGCGCGTCGCGTCGGTGGCCTCGACGGCCGCGCGCATCACCGGCTCGCCCAGGAAGTCCGACGCCAATACCGGGTGCTCGTGCCCGGTGACCCACGACCAGTACGCGCGCTCGTCGGTGACGCCGACGGCCGCGTGGTCGTTCGCGTACGGCACGCGCAGCCACCCCGCCGCGGCCACCGACCACACGGCGACGCCCGCCAGCAGCGCGAACGTCTTGCGCGTCAACGGCACCGCCATCACCGGCAGGAGCAGCGCGAACAACGCGGGCAGCAGCATCCGGCCGTGCATGAAGTCGCCGCCGACGCGCACCACGTACGCGGCCAGCAGCACCGCACCCACCACCGGCGTGAGCGTGAGGATCCGCGACTTCCGGCTCAGGAACGCTGCGACCGCCAGCGCCAGGATCGGCAGCCAGAGGTAGTACGGGTCGACGAGGTCGAGCAGGTAGTCGAACCCGCGCGACCAGTTGCTCGTGCCCGCTTCCTTGGCCAGCGCCGTGTTCGGCACGAGCAGGCCGTAGTAGCCCATGCGGAAGACCTGGTACGCCACCGGCAACGCGAGCCCGACGCCCAGCCAGCCGAGGCCGGCACGCAGGCGCGGGCGGCGCAGCAAGACCAACGCGACGAACGCGACGATGCTGAACAACGCCAGGTCGGGCCGCACCAGCACCCCGAGACCGATGACGAACGCCGTGGCCTTGGGCGCCTTGCCGCGCACGAGCAGCCACCACGTCAGCCCGATCCACAGCATCGCCAGCCCGGTTTCGAGGCCGGACGTCGCGAAGTCCCGGAACGGCGGAAGCGCGCACACGATCAGCGCTCCCGCCGGGACGACCGGGCTGTCGTAGAGCCGACGCGCGCCGTCCATCGCGAAGAACAGCCCGCCGACGGCGCAGACCAGGCCGGTGACGACGGACAGCCACTCCAGCGCCGGACCCGGGATCGTGCCGAGCGCGGCCAGCAGCCAGGTCCACAACGGGCTGGTGCTCGCCTCGACGCGCTCGCCGACGTTGAACACGGGCCCGTGACCGGCGAGGATCTGCCGGACCGTGCGCAGGACGAGCAACCCGTCGTCCGACATCCAGCGGCGGCGCCAGGCGAGGTACGCGTAGAGCGCCAGCGTCGCGAAAGTCAGCCACGTGGTCGGGGACTTGAGCCACGGCGTGGGCGCCGCCACGGATTTCGTCGTGGCGGTGGTGGCTGTCGTCATGGCCCCTCTCCCCTGTGGTCTTTTCCCAGTCTCGCATCCGGGGTTGGACGGCAAGCGCCCCAATGCGGCGTTGGTTGCGCTCAACGCACCCAATGCGGCGTTCGGTGCGCTGAACGCAACGAACGCCACATTGAGGTTTTCTCAGTAGGGCGAGGTGGGGGTGCGTGTTGCCGTGAGGTGAGGCGTGGGGCCGCTGGTAGGACTGGATTTGCGA